>NZ_JALNTH010000024.1:0-120994 GCF_023161935.1 Pseudoalteromonas sp. 2CM28B | reverse complement strand
AGGCGGTGGGTGCATGAGATTCTGACAGAAGAAATGCTTCAAAAGCTAAAGAATGAACCTGAATTGATGCTTCATCGAAAGCAAACTGTTGAGCACCCCTTTGGCACAATTAAACTCTGGATGGGAGCTACCCACTTACTAACACGAGGTTTAAAAAGCGTGGGGACAGAAATAAGTCTTCATGTCCTAGCTTACAACTTCAGAAGAATGATAACAATTATGGGAGTTAACGGCCTAAGTAAAGCAATTAGAGTAGCGTTGCCATAGCAGTTTCGCTCGCGCGGAGAAAATTGCGATACTGAGAAAAAATCGATCGCAACCATCTTAAATGGTTTCAAACTAAGAACATACCCAAGACAATTTATTAAAAATTAGTTTTTACACAGTCTGGGCACATAGCTGACATTGCTACAAATAGACTACATAGAGTTGATATAGAAACAAAGAAAGAGCGTAACTCATTGATTTTATTGGTAGCCCCTACAGGAATCGAACCTGTAACTGCCCCTTAGGAGGGGGCCGTTATATCCATTTAACTAAGAGGCCACGCTGGGTGCTAAGTACTAAGTGTTTGGAAATTATAACGGTATCTGGTTTTTTATATCAAGCCTCAAATTAAGTTAATTGCTTGATAAATATATATCTTCTTTATTTAATACGTAAAGCGGTATAAATGTTCGGCTGCTGGCGGCAAGGCGCTTATTTTCAATATTTATCACGCGAGCGTTAACAACAACCCCATCTGCACGGTAAATTAATGTACCCGATAAAACATGGCTGGCTATATTCGTACCTGCAAGCTTGCTAGTGTTTCGGGTGAATGCAAAGTCGCCTTGTTCATTAACGGTAATTAAATTGGCTGTTTTAAAATCAACCGCGCTATAACCAAACTTTTGTAGCTGATGTATAAAAGTTTCTGATAACTGATTACCTAACTGGCTTGCTGTAGTTAAACTTGCGTCTAAATCAACGAACGACGTGACTGCAATCGCTGCATCTTGCGGGACTACTTGCATGGTGTCGGTTAAATCAAGTGCCATTTGCTCTACGTAGTTAACTAAGCTTTTATGATGCTTGTTAGGGTTAAACTGCGTTGTATCAGCATATTGCTCTTGCTCGTCATTGCGCTGCATTTGCGACATGATTTGGTTAAAATCAAGATCACTTACCACTGTTTGCTCTGGCTCAGATTTGGCGGATTCAGCCATGTTAGATTCACTAAGTAAATTACAGCCTGAAAGTAATAGTGATAATGCACTTATGCTAATTAAAGCTGAGCGCTTAGCTAAGTTAGCCATGATAAACCTCACTTACTCGCCTGTTTAAGCATAATGCCATCAGCACTGTTACTGCTATTTAGCGCATCAACAACTGATTGCGGAATAAAGCCCTGTGCAGAGCCTACAACCGCTTTACTCGCTAAACCAACAATTCGTGCATTTACTAATATGCCGCCTTGGTGGTTTACTAACGTGCCTGCTAATACGTAACTAAAGTTTTGTTCTTGGTTAAGCTCTAAATAGTCGCGGCTAAAAACAAAATCGCCACCAGGGGTTACACGCATATAATCGGTGGTTTTAAAATCGATTACCGGTACACCAAAATTATGTAGCTCATGCATAAAGCTCTCGGCAATTTGATTGCCCACTAAGCCAGCATTGTTATAGTCACGGTCTAAAAATACAAAGCTCGATACCGCCAATGGCGTTTTAGTATTTACGTACTGTAAATTTTCAGCCATGTCTTGCATGATGCCACGCACATAGTGATTAATATTTTTGCGTGTTGGCGTGTTAACTTGTTTGTTTTTATTCATCACTGCTGTTTTATTTTGATACAGCGAGTCGCTTTGTGTAGGTGCGGCTACAGGACGTTGCTCAAAAAACATAGGTGCATCGTCGGTAATTTGTGTGTCACTATGGTTTTTCATTTGTGAACAACCAAAGCCTAGTGGCAAACATAAAGTTAATAGTAGGCGTTTCATGTGCGCTCCTAATTAATATTCACTGCGGTAAATATAGTCACCGCGCTGCTGTATTTTTTCATTGCTCCACATCACATTGATGGGAATTTCAGTACTGCCGGCAGATACAACTTGATTAGTTTGCATATTTACCATGCGCGCGTTAACAATATAAGCATGCTCTTGACGGGTTAAAGTACCGGTGATGACAAAGTCAATAATCTGACGCTGCTTTAAATTGCCAGTATTGCGGCTAAGTACTGAGTCTGCACTCGCTGATAAGTTAAGTTGGTTTTCAAGCCGGTATTCAACCGTGTTATAACCTAATTGGGTGAATTGGGTTATTAAGCTTTCCTGAATTTGCTGGCTAAGCCCTGCCCCTTGCCCTTGAGCAACATGAGAATCTAGGGCATCTGCTAAATAAAAGCTACTGACCGCAATTGAAGCGGTGCTTTTAAAAGGCTCTTTAATATGGCTAAGCTGGGCACTCAAGCTATTTACGTACTGGTTAAGCGTATAAGGTGCCATAACCGCTTTAGGCGCATCAGTGCTTATACTCGGCTTTGGCTGGGGTGTTAAGCTACAGCCCGCTAAATTTAATAATAGTAAGGGTAACAAAAGGCGCATAGTTGCCATCCTCTAAAAACATAATAGTTACATAGCAATTATTATGCCTAATACCCTAGATACATATTTATTTTAATGGCTGTTGGGTGTAATGGCTCACAATGCAGTTGATTTGGCGCTGTTTTAGTTTATCGCAATCAGCAGCGGCATTCGCTTGATTTTGATAAGCTCCAAGCTTTAAACGGTAGTAAGTAACCCCACTTACATTAATAGTTTCTACATTCGCCACAAATTCGCCCTGAAATAATGAAGATGCACTTTTAAAGTTAAAATACTCACCTAATTTTAATCGATAATAGGTTTTGTTATTAACCTTTGCTTTTTCAATATTTGTCGTGATTTTGTCCTTAAACAAAGGCGCTGCTTTTTTGTTAATTTGCTTCCATTTTTTAGCAACACTCTCTTGTGAATCGAGTGACGCAACCTGCAATGCAAATACTTTTTTTGTTGGTATCAACCATTGTCACTTTTGTTAGCTTCGATGTTTGAGGGAATACTTTTTTCTTCACAATTGAGTTCGTTGCTTTCACAGGCAAACTAACAGCGTGCTTACTGTAGCTTTTTGAAGGGGCTGTAATTATTTTTGTAGGCACGCTAGCATAGCGACTACTGTGTCGCTGATTGTATGGAGCGTCCCCTTTATAGGATTTTGCGTAGCGGTTACTATACCTTTGCCTTGGTCGTTCAACTTTATCTGAGGTGCTTGCGTAGTTATTGCCATACCTGAGGTTTGCCGAGGTATTAGTCTTAATTGATAAGCGAGCATAACGATTGCTAACAGCCTGATTAGATTACGCTATTGCTTTACTGTTAATAATATCTAGGTGATCAACTAAATATGTGAGCTCACGTTCTAACTTTAATAGCCGCTTTATGCCAGAGCGTGCTTGCTGCCATTGCAAGGCGGCATCTTTTAGTTGAGCAAGCTCGAGCGCTGTGATGGTTACATATTCAGGTGAATCTTTAACTTGTTCATTTAATGATGTTTTATCAGGCGATATCGTACAACCAGTACTTAATAACAACAGTAATACGACTAACAGATATCGGTGATACTTTTTGCTGTATTCATATATTGATTGTTTCTCTTTCAATAGTTTAGACCGCTCAATTAAGTCAATTTTCAATTGAATCAATAAAGCACGTTAACAACAAAACAACCTGCTTTAACATAGCGATTACAGCACAATGTTAAATATGTCTGTATAACTGCAAAAATAGTGATAATTTAAAATACTAAAAAAGCTATTTTACAATCAAAAAAAGCGCCATATAGGCGCTTCTAATAATGATAAGTTTATTTAAATTAACGTTTTAATAAACGTTTTAAGCTCACCGGCGAATTCATCACGACGAAGAGCAAATTCAATAGTTGCTTTTAAATAACCAATTTTACTGCCGCAATCATGGCTTCGGCCTTTCATTGCGTAGGCATCTACTTTTTCATCTTGCATAAGCATGGCTATTGCATCTGTTAGCTGAATTTCATCACCAGCACCTTGAGGGGTTTTAGCCAGTAATGGCCAAATATTTTTACTCAACACGTAACGACCAACCACAGCAAGGTTTGAAGGTGCCTCGTCAACGGGTGGTTTTTCTACCATGCTTTGAATAGGTGAGCTTTCACCTTGGTTTAACTCAACATCACCTAAATCCACAACACCAAATTTATCTACGTCATCTTTAGGGACTGGCTCAACCATAATTTGACTGTGTTTAGTTTGCTCAAAGCGAGTAATCATTTCAGCTAAGTTGTCTTTTGTTAGGTCACTTTCTACATCATCAATAATAACGTCGGGTAAAATAACCACAAAAGGTTCATTGCCAATAATAGGGGCGGCACAGTTAATAGCATGGCCTAGGCCTTTTGCTTCACCTTGACGTACATGAATAATCGTCACGTCCTTAGGGCAAATAGACTGTATTTCGGCAAGTAATTGCCGCTTTACACGTTTCTCTAACGTTGCCTCTAATTCAAAGCTGGTATCAAAATGGTTTTCAATCGAGTTTTTACTCGAATGCGTTACTAGCACTATCTCTTTAATGCCAGCGGCAACCGCTTCGCTAACTACGTATTGAATGAGTGGACGGTCTACAACGGGCAGCATTTCTTTTGGAATTGCTTTAGTAGCCGGTAACATACGTGTTCCAAGGCCGGCTACGGGGATCACTGCTTTCATTATGCTCTCCTTATTTTTTAAACTGAAAATGGGTACTGAATCGCTTCATGGCATTGATAACCAACCACCTCAAAGTCATCACGTGTTACCCATGTTTCTATATCTTCGAGCGACTTAATCTCTGGGTTAATTTTTAATTGAGGAGAAGCAAATGGCTCGCGCTTTAATTGCACATCTCGCATTAAATCTAGCTGATTTTCGTAAATGTGGGCATTGGTGATTTTATGATATGCCTTACCGGCTTTGTGGCCAGTAATTTGTGCAACCAGTGCCAATAAAACAAAACATTGAATTTGATTAAAGTTTAGACCTAGCGGTACATCACAACTTCGTTGGTACGAGGTTAAATACAGGGTGTCGCCTAGTAATGAAAAGGTATGCGTATGCATACATGGGCGCAAGCAGCCAAGCTCAAACTCACCTGGATTATAAAAGGTAATAATTTCACCGCGATCATCAATGCCATTTTTTAAATTATTGATGACCTTTGCCAGTTGATCTAGTGTTGTACCATCAGGGCGTTGCCAGCCTCGTCCTTGCACGCCATAAACGCGCCCCATATCATCCTCACCTTTACGATTAGGATTATTGAGCCAGGCACTATTTTCATTGGCGTTGGCATCCCAAGTTTTACAGCCTATATTACGAAACTGCTCAGCACTATCATAGCCTCTTAAATAACCTAACAATTCAGCAATAGCTGCTTTGTAATAGCTTTTTCGCGTGGTAATCATAGGGAACTGATTATTAGCCACATCGTATTCTAAATCAGCGTTTATAACCGTTAAACAACGTGTACCGGTACGCTTATTTTCAACCCATTGTCCTTGGTCAACAATGCGCTGACATAATTCTAAATATTGTTTCATCTAACTTCTTCTTTTAAGCTTTTGCCGCTGTTTTTGATTGTGGTTGTTTATAGGCCCAAATAAGTAAGCCTAACCCGCCAATTATCATTGGTAACGATAGAATTTGCCCCATAGAGATAAAGTCGGCAAATAACCCCAATTGCGCATCTGGTTGGCGAAAATATTCAATACAAAATCTAAATACGCCGTAACCCAGTAAAAACAAACCCGACACACTTCCCGCAGGACGTGGACGCTTAATAAACCACAGTAATATGACAAACAATACAAGCCCTTCAAAAAAAGCTTCGTAAAGTTGTGAAGGGTGGCGTGCAAGCGGGCCTCCAGTTGGAAACACCATTGCCCACGGAACATCAGTGGTACGCCCCCATAATTCGCCATTAATAAAGTTACCTATACGCCCAGCCAGTAAACCAACAGGCACTAAAGGTGCTACAAAATCACCGACTTGTAATAACGATTTTTTACGCTTGTAAGCAAAAATAGCAATTGCAGTGATCACCCCCAGTGTTCCACCATGAAACGACATGCCTCCTTGGTCTATTCTAAACAAATATAAGGGGTTTTCGATAAAATAGCTAAATTGATAAAACAGAACATAACCAATACGCCCACCTAATATAACGCCCAGCATGCCGTAAAAGAGTAAATCGCTGACTTCGTCTTTAGTCCAACCTGAACCGGACTTACTAGCTTGGCGATTAGCAAACCACATCGCAAACGCAAAACCAATTAAGTACATTAATCCATACCAACGAACGCTAAGTGGTCCAATAGAAAAAATTATTGGATCAATTTGAGGAAACTCCAGTGCCATAAAAATAAACCTTTAGCTAAAAACCATTTTAATAGCGATGATAACAAGTAACATCGCGAAAACTTTCTTAATTGTATTTACAGGTAAGTAATGTGTTGCTTTGGCGCCTATTGGCGCTATAAACCATGAGGTAACAACAATCCCTAACAATGCAGGTAAATAAACAAATCCCATAAAACCATGCGCTAAGTCTGTTACTCGCCAACCGGCGCTGATATAACCAATAGAGCCAAAAAAGGCGATTACAATACCACATGCAGCAGCGCAACCAATTGCCTTTTTAATATCAACCGAAAAATAGTGCAGCATAGGCACAAGTAATGCGCCACCGCCAATCCCAATCAACCCAGATAGTGCCCCCATTATCGCACTAATACTTCCTAGCACGGGGCCTGCAGGCATCCGGTGACCTACGCTCACTTTATTACGGGCAGAAAGCACCATTCTCATAGCAATAAAAACCACACTCACCGCAAACACGGTTCGTAACATTTTCTCAGGTATAAAGCTGGCAGCAAAGCCGCTAATCAAGGCACCAATGGCCACACCCGACATTACCCAAGGGGCAATTTTCCAAGGCACATTATCATTTTTATGATGAGCTAACGCTGAAGAGGTCGAGGTAAATAAAATAGAGGCTAAAGATGTCGCAATAGCGATAACTAATACATGATCGGCAGCGGCCACATTAAAACCCAGTAACAAGCTCGTTAGCACCGGCACAATGATTAAACCACCGCCTATGCCTAGAAGTCCTGCTAAAAAACCAACAATGCAACCTAATAACGCACAACTTGCAACTAGAAGTCCTAGTTCATACATAGTTATCTCTAATACATTTAAGAATATGTATATTTTAATTGATTATATAAACAATAACAGCTCTATCATTTATAACAGCCCTATCATTTAGGTGTATAAAATAAATTACCTAGCTGATGCTCTATCATAAAATTACGGGTTAAACGCAACACTTGTTTAGCATTGGGCTGTGCTAAACACTCGCTCAGTAATTGTTCCATATCACTAACATTTAAGCGCCTAAGCACCCATTTCACTTTATTTAACGACGATAAGTTCATACTTAAGCGTCTATAGCCCATGGCAATGAGTAATATTGCTCCCTCGGGATCGCCGCCAAGCTCACCACATAAACTAAAGGGCAATTCATAGTGCTCACATTCGCTGGCAATATTATTTAATACACGTAACACAGCTGGATGATAAGGATTGAATAAATCGGCCACACGGGCATTTGCTCTATCTACCGCTAATAAATACTGAGTTAAATCGTTACTACCCACTGAGCAAAAATCGACTTTTCTAGACCACTCTGGCAGCATAAATACACTTGAAGGTACCTCAAGCATAATGCCAATATCTGGCTTTTCTATTAGTTGCTCAGGAAATGTTTCGCTTAACTCATAATAGGCTTGGTTATACAATGCCAGCGACTCTTCAACTTCATCAGTGCCACTGATCATAGGCAGCATTATTTTTAAATTACCTAAGCCAACATTCGCTTTGAGCATGGCTTTGAGCTGATCTAAAAAAAGCTCAGGATGATCTAGGCTAATTCTAATACCACGCCATCCTAAAAACGGGTTTTCTTCGGTAATATTAAAATAATCTAAAACTTTGTCGCCACCAATATCTAACGTTCGCATAACTACGGGGTTAGGATAATAGCTACTGAGTACTTCTCGATACCATTTTTCTTGTTCTTGCTGCGATGGAAACTGCCCTTTTTGCATAAACCACGCTTCGGTTCTGTAAAGACCAACACCATCACAAATATGGGCACTATTTTGTTGCGTATTAAGTTCAAGCCCAGCGTTGAGCAATAAACTAATATGCTCCCCGTCCATGGTAATTGCAGGCAGCGATTGCTCTTCTAAAAAACGATTATTGAGTAAGTTATCTTGATGTTGTAACTCGGTATACTCATCAATAAGCATTTGCGAAGGCGAAATATATAAACGTCCAGCAAAAGCATCTAAAATCATTTCTTTGTTATCAAACTGCAATAACGGTAAATCTTCAATACCCCAAATTGCAGGCACCCCCATTGCTCGCGTTAAAATAGAGGCATGGCTATTAGCTGAACCATTAATGCTTACCACACCTGCTAAACGCTCATTTGGCACTTCGGCTAACATCGCAGGAGTTAATGTGTGAGCGATGAGGATTGTGTTTTCAGGGTAGTCTTTTATTGCATGCTCGGTATTCACTAAGTGATGAAGCACCCGTAAACCAATGTCTTTAACATCAACCGCACGCTCTTTAATGTAAGGGTCTTGCATTTCATTAAACTGCGCAACTAAACGTTCAATCACAATTTTTAATGCACTTTTTGCACACCAACCTTCTTGTAATTGTGCCTCAACATTATGACCTAAGCTTTTAGCATCCAATAATTGCTGATACACATCAAACACCGCCAACGCTTCTTGCGGTATGGTATCGCTTAATGTCATCGATAAGGTGCTAAATTCCTTGCGCGTTGCAGCAACCGCTTGCGTGAATAAACGGCGTTGTTCATTCACATCACTATTTTTAGTAAGCTCTATGGACTTAAAATTAAGTTTAGGAATAACAACAAAGGCTTTACCAATACTAATGCCTGGCGCACTAGACACCCCTTTTAAAACCGATGTTTGATGAGACGACTCATCTTGACGCAATACTTCTTTTATTTCGGCATGCGCAAGCTGTGAAGCTAACTGCGCTGAGAGCGTAATTAAAAACGACTCTTCATCTTGAGAAAATACTCGAGCCATTTTCTGTTGCACAACAATAACGCCTAATACCTTTTTTTGATGAACAACAGGCACAGACAAAAAAGCGTTGTAGCCTTCTTCGTTCACTTCTGGGGAGAGTTTAAAGCGAGGATGCGATTTAGCAAACGCAATGTTAATCGCCTCTTCGCGCTGAGCAACTAGCCCAACAAGTCCTTCAGTAAAGCCAATTCTAAATTTACCCACCGCATTGGGGTTTAACCCTTCGCTGGCCATTAGTACAAAGTTATCTTGACTGTAATCGGCAAAATAAATGGAGCAGCACTGGGTATTCATGGCATCTTTTACCATTTTCACAAAGCACACTAACGCATCGTCTAAATTCGCTTGTTGCGAAACAGACTCAGCTATCGATCTGAGTGTTGCCAGCATACACTGCTCCTTTTTATGTAAAACTACCTTTTGCTTCGCCAATTGTCTTTTTGTTGCTCTCGCTTATTGAAGGGCATAGCAAAAGGAGCAAACTCTTTCATAACACGTCGATAAACATCCCGTTTAAACGATACTACCTGCCTTACTGGATACCAATAACTCACCCACCGCCAATCATCAAATTCAGGATGGTGCGTTTTTAGTAAATTTACATCTTCATCTTTACAGCGTAACTTCAGTAAAAACCATTTTTGTTTTTGCCCAATACACACCGGACTTGAGTCGCGGCGGATTAATCGTTTGGGTAATTTATAGCGTAACCAATGTTTTGAGCTTGCAACTATTTCTACATCTTCTGGTCGCAAACCTACTTCTTCGTGTAATTCACGGTACATAGTTTGTTCTGGTGTTTCACCATCATCAACACCGCCTTGGGGAAATTGCCAAGAATGTTGACCATAGCGTCTGGCCCAAAACACTTGCCCCTGATTATTGCAAATTACAATTCCGACATTGGCACGAAAACCTTCGGCATCAATCACCTTAGTGCCTCATTTGTAAGTCGATTTTTTATGATTGTTCCACATTAGCTGCAATACGGCAAATACTATTACGTACAAGCCTCGTTAACGTCCTCGGTTAAGGCAAATTAATAGCAAAATCCATTGCATGTAAATAACAAATAACACTGCCATACATAAAAACCACACTGTTTGTGCTGGTTACTCACAGCTTGTGCATAACTTTTGTAAAACACGCTCATTTAGCAAACAAATCCACAATGCAAGATCTAAAAGGTGATGTTCTCCACAGAATCTGTGGATAAACATGTTTATACATCTGTATTTATCCTTACAACAAATATAGACCTTAATTAAAACTGAACACTAAAAACAAAAAAAATAATGCAGTTCAGTTACTTAGCTAAGCTTGGCGTTTTAAAACAGCGCATAAAATTGCACCACACACAATGCGAACAAAATTCAACCAACCGCTAAAGATATCCACTAACACCCTAATTTGCTATCATGGCGTTGGTATTTATTCAACTAAAATAAACAGTATGCAACCTTTAAAACCTCATTCAATCAAGCAATTAATGCAACGTGTCGATGCTATTGCAGGACTCACACTAGGACAACTAGCACAGCAGTACCACTTTAAAACGCCAGATGATTTATTGCGTGAAAAAGGCTGGACAGGTCAACTGATAGAGTATGTTTTAGGCGCAACGGCCGGTTCAAAACCGCTCCCCGACTTTGAAGATTTAGGTATAGAGCTCAAAACATTGCCCATTTCATATAAAGGTAAACCGCTAGAAACCACCTTTGTGTCGGTTACCCCACTAATGAATGTAACTGGCATGACCTGGCACACAAGTAGCGTACGTAAAAAGTTGAATCATGTTTTATGGTTACCTATTTTAAGTGAGCGCAATATCGCCCCGTTTGATAGAACCATAGGCAGTGGCTTTTTGTGGCAACCCTCCCCCGCGCAAGATGCGCAATTACAGCGTGATTGGGAAGAACAAATGGAGTTGATTGCGCTTGGTCGGGTAGATGAAATATCAGGGCATTTAGGCGACGCCATGCAAATACGGCCAAAAGCTGCTAATAGCAAAGTAGTTACCGATGCCATAGGCCCGAACGGACAAATTATACAAACCCTGCCCCGTGGCTTTTATTTAAAAACCAGTTTTACAAAAGAGATATTAAAACAGCAGTTTCAGTTGTAATTAGTCTTAGGTTCTCTACTGTAGCTTCACTATGGACAGCCCTTCCCATTACTTTATAACACGCATAAAAAATCCCCGCATAACATAGCGAGGATTTTTATAATTTTAAACAAATTAAAGAATTACTGACCTTTAACTTCTTTTAAACCATTGTACGGTGCTTTAGCGCCTAATTGCTCTTCAATACGAAGCAATTGGTTGTACTTAGCTACACGGTCAGAACGACTTAATGAACCTGTTTTGATTTGGCCTGCAGCAGTACCTACTGCTAAATCAGCAATGGTTGCATCTTCTGTTTCACCTGAACGGTGAGAGATAACAACAGTAAAACCAGCGTCTTTAGCCATTTTAATAGCCGCTAACGTTTCAGTTAGTGAACCGATTTGGTTAAACTTAATTAAGATTGAGTTAGCAATACCATTGTCGATACCACGTTTTAAAATCTTAGTATTGGTTACGAATAAGTCATCACCCACTAATTGAACTTTATCGCCCATTAGTTTAGTTTGATGTGCAAAGCCATCCCAATCAGACTCATCTAAGCCATCTTCAATTGATACAATTGGGTATTGCTCAGTTAAGTCTTTTAAGAAGTAGTTAAACTCTTCAGAGGTAAACTTTTTACCTTCACCTTTAAGGTCGTAGATATTTGCTTCTTTGTCATAAAACTCAGAGGCAGCACAATCAAGTGCAAGCGTAATATCTTTACCAAGCTCATAACCGGCATTTGCAATAGCCACTTTAATTGCTGCAAGTGCTGCTTCGTTTGATGCAAGGTTTGGTGCAAAACCGCCTTCGTCACCAACAGCTGTTGAATGACCATCCGCTTTAAGCACTTTTGCAAGGCTGTGAAATACTTCAGCACCCATACGCAATGCTTCACGGAAATTAGCAGCACCAACTGGCTGAACCATAAATTCTTGAATATCTACTGAGTTATCAGCGTGCTCACCGCCGTTGATGATGTTCATCATTGGTAGTGGCATAGAGTAAACACCTGGCGTGCCATTTAAGTCAGCAATGTGCTCGTATAGCTCTACTTTTTTAGATTGTGCAGCCGCTTTTGCGTTAGCAAGTGAAACCGCTAAAATAGCATTAGCACCTAGTTTTTCTTTATTTTCAGTACCATCTAAATCAAGCATTACTTGGTCTACATCACTTTGAGCAAGTGCATTTTGACCTTTTAAAGCCGCTGCAATTTCATTATTAATGAAACCTACCGCTTTTAATACGCCTTTACCTAAATAACGAGTTTTATCACCATCACGTAATTCTAATGCTTCGCGAGTTCCTGTAGATGCACCTGATGGTGCAGCAGCACGGCCCCATGAACCATCAGCTAAATATACCTCAGCTTCTACAGTTGGGTTACCACGCGAGTCCATAATTTCACGACCGATTACTTTTACGATTTCTGACATCTTGATTCCTCTATATTCCCAAAATGGTGAGTACGGCTAACCTTGGCCAGCCTTAGAAACAAAAAAGGCCGCGCAATATGCACAGCCTTTTTTAAATTACGAAGACGCTTTTTGGTAGGTATGAGCCGCAGCTACAAACCCTTCAAATAGCGGATGACCATCGCGTGGCGTTGAAGTGAATTCCGGGTGGAATTGCGCTGCAATAAACCAAGGGTGATCTTTATTTTCAATAATCTCTACTAGCTTTTTATCTTCAGATAAACCAGTAAAGCTTAAACCTGCTTGTTCAAGCTGTGCAACGAAGTTGTTATTAACTTCGTAACGGTGACGGTGACGCTCAACAATTTCGTCGCTGCCATACACTTCGTGCACTTTAGAGCCAGGCGTTAAATGGCATTTTTGTGCGCCTAAACGCATTGTGCCACCTAAATCAGACTTTTCATCACGTACTTCTACGTTACCCTCAGCGTCTAGCCACTCAGTGATTAAACCAACCACTGGAGCCTCTGAATTTGCATTAAATTCCGTTGAGTTTGCATCAGTTAAACCGGCAACATTTCGTGCGTATTCAATTAACGCAACCTGCATACCTAAACAAATACCTAAGTAAGGCACTTTGTTTTCACGAGCATATTTAGCCGCTAAAATCTTACCTTCAACACCACGACCACCAAAACCACCTGGCACTAAAATAGCATCTAAACGAGAAAGGATATCGGTTCCTTTAGTTTCTAAGTCTTGTGAATCAACGTATTGAATATTAATAGTTAAACGATTTTTTAGTCCCGCATGTTTTAATGCTTCGTTTACTGATTTGTATGCATCCGGTAATTCAATGTATTTACCAACCATACCAATTGTCACTTCACCCGTTGGGTTAGACTCTTGATACAATACTTGTTCCCACTCAGCTAAATCAGCCTCAGGCGCGTCTAAATGGAAACGACGACATACAAAGTTGTCTAACTCTTGCGACTTTAATAACGCAGGGATTTTATAAATACTGTCTACATCAGGCAGTGAAATAACGGCTTTTTCTTCAACATTTGTGAATAATGCAATTTTTGCACGCTCGTTATTTGGCAGCTTACGGTCTGAGCGACAAATAAGAATATCTGGTTGAATACCGACTGAGCGTAACTCTTTAACTGAGTGCTGAGTTGGTTTTGTTTTCACTTCACCGGCAGGGCCTAAGAATGGCACTAGCGTTAAGTGAATAAATAGCGCACGTTCACGACCAATCTCTGTGCCCATTTGACGAATAGCTTCGATAAATGGTTGTGACTCAATATCACCTACCGTACCACCAATTTCAACGATTGCTATATCATAGCCTTCTGCGCCATCATAAACACGTTGCTTAATATCATTAGTGATATGAGGAATAACCTGAATTGTTGCGCCAAGATATTCGCCACGTCTTTCACGACGTAGTACATCTTCATATACGCGCCCTTGCGTAAAGTTATTACGGCTGGTCATTTTGGTGCGAATAAAACGTTCGTAGTGACCTAAATCAAGGTCCGTTTCTGCGCCGTCTTCGGTAACGTATACTTCACCGTGTTGAATTGGGCTCATTGTGCCTGGGTCAACGTTGATGTAAGGATCCAGCTTTAAAATGGTAACATCTAAGCCACGGGCCTCTAAAATAGCGGCCAACGATGCTGCTGCAATACCTTTACCCAACGAAGAAACAACTCCGCCAGTAACGAAGATAAATTTTGTACTCATGCGAACCCTAGAATATCAGGAATTAAAAGGAATATAATACCCAAACAAGTGATTTTGGAATATAAACAAGACGGGGCGAAATTGTACCAAAACATAGCTAAGCAATCCAGCTAAAAATAGCAAATCTGTGCACAAAAAACAGACATTTTTTATGTCCCTATTTATTTAATTTTTTTTATCGCATCCCATGCTGCATCCATTTCCTCTAAAGACGCAGACTCAATACATTTACCCTGTGCAATTAAGTAGTTTTGCACCTTTTCAAATCGTGCAGAAAACTTATCGTTCGCACTGCGAAGCAATTGCTCTGGGTCACGTTTAACATGGCGCGCTACATTAACAGTAGCAAACAGCAAATCACCTAGCTCTTCTGCTGTATGATCTGAGTAAGGGTTATGAGCTAAGGCTTCTTTCACTTCTTCAACCTCTTCACTCACTTTGTCAATCGCGCCGTGATAAGTCGGCCAATCAAACCCTAACGCAGCGACACGTTGTTGAATTTTTTTAGCTTTTTTTAAGCTAGGTAAACTGTTTGGTATATCTTGCCAAAGTACTGAGCTTTGACCTTGGGGTTTAGCTGCACGCTCTTGTGCTTTTATTGCTTGCCACTGCGCAGCTAATTCGGCATCGGTTTTAGGTGTGTCTTGCGCTGAAAATACATGCGGATGACGACGCACCAGCTTTTCATTTAACTGTGCCACTACATCGTTAAAATTAAATAATTGCTGCTCTTGTGCTAATTGCGCATAAAACACAATTTGAAATAGTAAGTCGCCTAACTCATTTTTTAAATCGCTTAAATTATTCGTTTCAATACAATCAGCCACTTCATAGGCCTCTTCAAGAGTATGAGGCACGATTGACGCAAACGTTTGCTTGAGATCCCAAGGGCATCCGCTCTCAGGGTTTCTCAGTGTTTGCATTATTTCCAGCAGTTGGCTTAAAGCCTCATTATTAGCCTGATTACTGCCCTCGTTTTGCACTGTGCACCCCTTCTATCTGGTGTAACTTAGAAAGCACTTTATTGGTGCCCTGTAAGTCATGCACTTCTATTTGCATCACAAAAATAGCCGTTTGAGTGCTATCAACCGTGTTGACATTCATATTGAGCACATTGACTTTTTCATTCGCCAAAGCAGAACTAATATCACGAATTAACCCAGACCGATCGCTGGCTTCAATACGAATAGTTAAGGCATAAGAGCTATTAATATCATCTGACCAACTTACTGAAATAACGCGCTCTGGGTGCTTGTTTTTTAAATTACTAAACGAGTCACAATCCTCACGATGAACGGCAATGCCACGGCCTTGGGTAATATACCCAATAATTTCATCCCCAGGTACAGGGCGGCAACAGCGAGCAACATGGCTCATTAAGCTGCCTACTCCATCAACCACAATGCCGTTTTTATCGCCAGTCACTTTACTGGGCGATTTAAAGCGAATAACCGGCTCGTGTTCCGTTCTATCGGTAATAAAGTTAAGCATTTGGTTAAGGCGAATATCGCCTGCACCAATGGCGACCATTAAGTCATCAAGTTCTCTAAAATTAAAACGCTTTATCGCTGGGTCTAAATCTTTGTAAGTTAACTCTAACTTTTGTAATTCGTTATCAAGGATTTCTTTACCCGCACTTAAGTTTTTATCGCGGTCGAGCTGTTTAAACCAATGGTGGATTTTGGCTCTAGCGCGAGACGATTTAATATAACCTAACGACGGATTTAGCCAATCACGGCTTGGATTTGGCTGCTTTTGGGTCAGTATTTCAACCTGATCGCCGGTACTTAATTGATGAGTAAACGGCACTATTTTGCCAAATACTTTTGCACCAATACACCGATGCCCTACATTGGAGTGAATGTAGTAAGCAAAATCAAGAGGTGTTGCTCCTAGTGGTAAGTCAAAAATGTCTCCACGTGGAGTAAACACATAGACGCGGTCTTCAACCACTTGATTTTTAAGCTCTTGCGCTAAATCGCTGCCATCAACCACTTCTTCTTGCCATTGCAGTAACTTACGCAACCAGCTAATTTTTTGCTCATAACCTGAACCACGCCCTGGTAACGCACCTTCTTTATACATCCAATGTGCGGCAACGCCCAGCTCTGCATCTTGATGCATGTCGTGCGTTCGGATCTGAATCTCAACAGTTTTACCTTCGGGGCCAAATACTACGGTATGAATAGATTGATAGCCATTTTGTTTTGGGGTCGCAACGTAATCGTCAAATTCTTTATTTAAATGGCGCCAATTAGTGTGCACTATGCCTAGGGCACCGTAGCAATCTTGCAGGCGCTCAACCACAATTCGCATCGCGCGTATGTCAAACAGCTGATCAAACTCGTAGTTCTTTTTCACCATTTTTTTATAAATGCTGTAGATATGTTTTGGCCTGCCGTATACCTCGGCTTTAATACCCGCTTCATGTAGGCGCTGTTTTACTTGCTCAACCATATCAGCCATATACGCTTCACGGGCAAGGCGCTTATCATCAAGTTGTTTAGCTATATTTTTATAAATATCTGGGTGTAAATAGCGAAAGGCTAAATCCTCTAGCTCCCACTTTAATTGGCCAATACCAAGGCGATTAGCAAGCGGTGCAAATATATCCGCAGTCTCTTTGGCTGCAATCACTCGCTCTTCTTCAGCGGCATCTTTTACGTTGCGTAAATGGCACACCTGTTCGGCTAATTTAATCACCACGGCACGCACATCTTCCACCATAGCAAGCAACATACGGCGAATATTATCGACCTGCACGGTACCATTGCCTTGATGAGCTAACGTACTTATGGTGGCCATTTGCGACACACCCGTTAATAACACCGCAACATGATTTCCTAAATGCTCTTCGACAGCGTCAATGCTCACTACATCATTTAAATAATAAGGGGTTAAATAGGCGGTGGCTAACGAGTCAGCATCTAAATTTAGCTCAACCAAAATCTCCACCATCTCTATGGCGGTATTTTGGCGCTCGCTATTATCGCAAGTTTGGCAAAGTTGCTGTGCTTTATTGAGTAAGCTAATTTTTTCCTGAGACAAATCAAGAGATTCTACGCGTGAAAAAAAATCACCCGCTTTGTCATGTTGATGAGATTGACGTGTCGCTACCATAATGCGCTTTACCTCCGTTGAAATATCGCCATAGTTTCGATATGCCCTGTATGAGGGAACATATTCATTAGCCCTATTTTATTAAGTTCAAAGCCGGCTTGCGAAATAATAGCGCTGTCACGGGCTAAAGTAACAGGGTCGCAAGAGACATATAAAATCGCTCTAAACTGCGTTAATGGAAGCTGCTCTAAAACTGCCATAGCACCAGTGCGAGAGGGGTCGAGTACTAAAATATCTAACTCTTTATTAAACCACGGCGCTTTTTTAATACTCGTGGTTAAATCAAAACAATGAAATTGGGTATTTGTAATAGAGTTAGTGTGCGCATTTTGCGTCGCTAATGCAACCGCCGAAGTAACGCCTTCAATTCCTGTTACTGTTTTAGCCTGCTTTGCTAACACTAAAGAGAAGTTACCAATACCACAAAATAAATCCAGTACATTTTCATCACCTTGTAATGCTAACCAGCTCGCCGCTTGAATTAACATTGCCTGATTTACACTCGCATTGACCTGAATAAAGTTATTTAGTCCAAATTCAAATTTTATATCTAACTGATCAAGCTTATAAAATGGCATCGCTAAGTGGGCATGATCAATGGTATCGCTATCACTTTGCCACACTAATTGCCAATGATGCGCCGAGACACTTTGCTCAACAAACGCTTTATCTGTGGGCGAAATAGCTTTTGTATGACGAATAACAATAAAGTGTTGCTCATCTGCAGCGCATAACTGCAAATGACTTATACTGTGCAGCGCCTTATTATGATTAATTATGTTATCAAATACGCTAAATACCTCTGCAAATACGTCACTTAATACTGGGCAATGATTAATGCTAACAATACTTTTAGAGCCACGTGCTCTATAGCCTACCCGCATTTTTTTTGCTGCTTTGTCGAACATTACGGCAATGCGGGCACTACGTCGGTAATGCGTTGCTTGGCTTAGCAGCGGAGCTTGCCAGTTTAAATCAGTTAATTTTGCAAACTTGGCAAATAATTGATTTACCGCCGCTTGCTTTTCAACGACTTGTTGTGTGGCATCTAAATGCTGCAACTGACAACCACCGCATTGGCTGTAGTGTTCACAAATGGGTGTGGTGCGATATTCACTGGCTTTGAGTATTTTAAGCGTGTCAGCTTGGCTGTAACGTGCTTTATCATCAACTAACTTGGCTTTTACTCGCTCATCAGGTAATGCCCCACTGACAAAACACACTTTATTATTGTACTTAGCAATACCACGTCCGTGGTGATCCATAGCCGTTATATCAAGTTCAAGTGATTGCTGTTGAAGTGGTTTTTTCTTTGCTTTAAATATTTGTGCCATTAGGCATTACCTTAAAAGGTTGATGAATCACGTCTCTACCTAGATACTTTGAGAATAACTATGAGTATGTATATACTCACATTCAATAAAAAATGATAATAATGCTCAGATTATGACCAAACTAGGCTTGCGCGATTCTGTTTTAACACTCACCCTGATCCCCACAGTGATCATCGGGCTATTACTAGGTGGTTATTTTACAATAAATCGTTACATTGAGCTTGATGAAATTTTATATCAACAAGGCACAACGATTGCTGAACCTCTGGCTATTGCACTTGAACAGCCTTTACTGGAAAAAAATAAAAAACTGCTTAATCGCATAATTCGCTATACACACAACAAACACTCCCCTTCGATTAAATCGATTGCCATCTTTAATGATAACAACCAACTTATTATAACCAGTAATTATCATCGCTCATTCGACACTTTAATTGAGCAAACGCAATTAAATGGCTTTAAAGCCACCTATGTTCAGCAAAGTGAAGACTTAGTAACCTTTTTCACCCCTATCATTAACCATACAACCCTCAATAGCGACTGGAATACTTCTGAGTTCCAAACCTCGTTGGGCACCGTTGTGATTCAGCTTAACCGCGACAAAGCTGTTATTGGCCAACAACGTGCATTATTGGTCAGCGGTATTATTATTATTCTCGCCTTAGTATTAGCCGCTATTTTAGCGCTAAGACTTAGTCGGATGTTTATGACCCCACTTAATAAGTTAGTACTTGCTACCGACAGACTAATTGAAGGTAAAAGACAAACCGGATTAACTGAACCCATGAATGGCGAGTTTGAGTTATTACGTGAGGGGCTCAATACCATCTCGCATTCTATGGTGATGCAAAAAGATGAAATGCAAAAAAATATTGATCAAGCAACCAGCGATTACCGCGAAACGCTTGAACAATACGAAACACAAAATATCCAGCTCACCATGGCTAAAAAAGAAGCACAGGATGCTAACCGTGTTAAATCTGACTTTTTAGCTAAAATGAGTCATGAGTTACGCACCCCACTTAACGGGGTTATTGGATTTACCCGTCAGCTTTATAAAACGCCTCTGAATAAAAACCAAAAAGATTACCTTGATACCATAGAGCTTTCGGCTAACAGCTTAATGACTATTATTAGTGACATATTAGATTTCTCCAAGTTAGAAGCAGGAGCCATGGAGCTTGAGTCTATTCAGTTTCAACTGCGCGATAGCGTAAACGAAGTAATGACATTACTAGCACCTAGCGCACACGACAAACAACTTGAGCTTTCTATTTATATTAACCCTCAGGTGCCTGACCACTTAACCGGCGACCCCACACGGTTTAAACAAGTGCTGATTAACTTATTAAGTAACGCGATTAAATTTACTGAAAAAGGCGCGATAAAAGTTGATATTAGCCATCGTTTGCTTGATGAAGAGCGCACCTCTGTCTTAGTGTCAGTCGCAGATACTGGGGTAGGTATTCCAGCAGATAAACAAGACGCGCTATTCACCGCCTTTGGTCAAGCCGACTCCAGTATTACCCGCAAATTTGGCGGTACCGGCTTAGGGCTTATTATTACTAAACATATCGTTGAAGCAATGAGCGGCCGTATTACTTTAAATTCAGCCCCTGGTAGCGGAACTTGTTTTACCTTTAATGGTGTATTTAGATTACCAAATCATGTATTTATCAACGATTTGCCTACCCAGTCATTAATTGGTAAACGTGTTCTTTATTTTGAGTCGCATAAGCATACTCATCACGCCGTTGCCTCATTATTACAAGAGTGGAAAGTCAGTGTCACTCCTTGCTATAACGAAACCGAATTTTTAGAGTGCATAAAAAATTCAGAGATCAATTTTGATATTTGTCTTATTGGTCACATGGCATCAGTTGACGATATGCAGCGTTTAAAAAGCTATGTAAAAGCGGTTAGGGAATCAACCGATTATTTATATTTAATGCTTAATACTGTATCACACAACATGCGCGAAGCCTTCATCGGCAGCGGCGCTGACGCCTGTTTGAGTAAACCTCTTAATCACCGAAAGCTATGTGAGTTATTAGCTGCGCCTTATCGACTCGACCATCCGGCACATAATATAGAACAGCATGAACAAACCCTGCTGCCGCTAAAAGTGTTAGTGGTGGATGATAATGACGCTAATTTAAAATTAATTTACACCCTACTCAACGAGCAAGTTGAATTAATTGATACCGCACATAATGGGTCACAAGCGTATAGTTTAAGCAAAAGCCATAAATATGATGTGATTTTTATGGATATTCAAATGCCTATAATGGATGGTATTACAGCCTGTAAACTCATTAAAGAGTCATCTTTGAATGAAGATACGCCTATTATTGCCGTGACGGCGCATGCACTTAATAGTGAAAAAGAACAGTTATTAAAAGATGGTTTTGAAGGTTATTTAACTAAGCCCATCGATGAAGATATGCTAAACCAGATTATTTGCGATCATAGCCCGCAATTACCAGTGAGTCGTGATAAGTCAAAAAGCACATTTGAACATAGCCCTGCTCCTTTTGATAGTACTCGCCTTGACTGGACGCTGGCATTGCAACGTGCAGGCGGTAAAGCAGAATTAGCCAATGAAATGCTTAATATGTTACTGCTAAGCGTGCCCGAAACCCTGAACTTACTAAATCAAGCAATAAGCAGCGAAGATTGCCCTCAAGTACTTAGCGTTATCCATAAATTTCATGGCGCATGCTGCTATACAGGTGTACCAAAATTAAAAACATTGGCTGAAACGATCGAAACATCACTTAAAAATGAATGTACGCTTGAGAATATTGAGCCCGAGTTATTTGAGTTGCAAGACGAGCTTGAAAACTTACTTGTTGATGCCAACATTGATATCACTAATAAATAAGCTCGTCTTTAATATTGTTAATTATAACTCTACGCGCGAGCTTCAAGCATTAAGCGTTTCATGTCACGAACCGCTTTATCTAAACCGTCAATGGCTGCGCGGGCAATAATAGCGTGGCCAATGTTTAGCTCATAAATCTCTGGCATCGCTGCAATTGGTTTTACATTGTGATAATGCAGACCATGGCCAGCATTAACAATCAAACCAATACTGGCTGCATATTTCACGCCTTGGCGAATGTGCTCAAGCTCTTTAGCGGTGTCTTCATCGTTGGTGGCATCAGCATACGCCCCAGTATGAATTTCAACATAAGGCGCACCACAGGCTTTTGCAGCATCTAACTGCGCTTTATCGGCATCTATAAATAGTGACACTTTAATACCGGCTTGCGTTAAAGTTTTAGTCGCTGCGGCTATTTTATCAATATTACCCGCTACATCTAAGCCGCCTTCGGTAGTAAGCTCTTCACGTTTTTCAGGTACTAAACATACATATTCAGGCTTAACCTCAAGTGCAATAGCAATCATTTCATCGGTTACTGCGGTTTCAAGGTTCATACGTGTTTGAATGGTTTTAGCCATTACATACACATCGCGGTCTTGAATGTGTCTGCGGTCTTCGCGTAAATGAATAGTAATGCCATCAGCACCGGCATGCTCTGCAACACTGGCTGCATGAGCAGGATCAGGATAAGAAGTGCCTCGTGCTTGGCGAAGCGTTGCAATATGATCTACGTTCACGCCTAGAAGAATATCTTTCATTTTTGTACCTGTGAAATTTGTTTATTGAGAGGCCGTAAATAATTCACGACTTTTTAATGGCTTGTTGCCCAACAATGGTTTTAATAAATAACGACTTAATTGCTTTGCCATATATAACACATCCGCTTGGCTAAAGTCATGATTTGCTATGGCATTGAGTTGTGAACCAGTAAACCCAGAACGCGAGTCGTGTTGCACCGCAAAGCCCACTTCTGCAAAGTAGCTATACGTTTGCGTGTCATCAATTGGCTCACCATCCGCATCAAAACTAAAATCAACCCCATAACCTAGTAGCTCTAGCAATTGAAACTCATAAGAGCGCAGCACTGCTTGCATGTCAGTCCCGCTATTAAGGTTTTCTAAGTGAGTTTTATAAAGTTGAAAAACCTGATCAATGGGTTCATTAATCGGCACAATTCGGTTGGTTAATTCATTTAAATAAAAGCCACAGTAAAGCTTATCACCGGTTAAAAATAACGGATTACCATGAAGCTCAAATTTATTGATGTACTTTAAATCGTATTTGCCATTGTAATGGACGAGTAAGGCTTGAAATGGTTGGAGTTGGGCTTTGTATTTAGTGGCCTGGCGGCCACTAACTCGTGCGAGCATTCTAAGCTGGCCAACGCCTTCTACTAGCATATCGAGCATTACTTGCGAGTCGCTATATGGACGCCGATGTAATAAATAAGCTTTATAGAAATCGCTGTCCATAAACTATGCTGCGTATAAAATGTTAATCTTCACCGTAACCTAAGCTTCTTAAGGCACGCTCATCGTCAGCCCAGCCCGATTTAACTTTAACCCACAGTTCTAAAAACACTTTATTTTCAAGCATTTCCTCTAAGTCTTTACGCGCTTCACGGCCGATTACTTTTAGCTTTTCGCCTTTGTTACCAATTACCATGCGCTTTTGCGTTTCACGCTCAACTAGTATCAGGCCATTAATATGCCAAATACCGTTTTCTTGCCATTTAAACTGCTCTATTTCCACAGTCACTGAATACGGTAACTCTTCACCCATAAAGCGCATTAGCTTTTCACGGATAACTTCAGCCGCCATAAAGCGCATTGAGCGGTCAGTTACGTAGTCATCAGGAAAGTAAAATTCGCACGGTGGTAAGCGCTTAGTCACTTCTTCTTTGATCAGGTTAATGTTTTTACCCTGAGTCGCAGATACGGGCATAATACCGACAAAATCAAACTTATCGCCTAAAAACTTCATATGTGGAAGTACAAGGTCGCGATCTTTCACTTGGTCAATTTTATTAATAACTAACAATACCGGCTTGCCACTTTGGCTTACTTTGTTAAGTACCATGTCGTCATCGGCATTCCAATGAGTGCCTTCAACCACAAAAATGATCAGCTCAACATCACCAATTGAGCTAGACGCTGCACGGTTCATTAAACGGTTAATAGCACGCTTTTCTTCAACGTGCAGGCCTGGGGTATCGACGTACACCGCTTGGTGCTTACCCTCAGTATGAATACCCATAATACGGTGGCGCGTGGTTTGTGGCTTACGTGAGGTAATACTGACTTTTTGCTCAATAATTTCATTAAGCAGTGTTGATTTACCCACGTTAGGACGGCCAACAATCGCAACCATGCCACAAAATGTGTCTATCTCGCCTTCATGAGGCTGTATTAAGGTATCAAGATTCATTTTTAAGTATCTTCAATGCTTTTTCGGCCGCTTTTTGTTCGGCTTTACGCCGTGAGCTGCCAACAGAAATAATGCTATCCATTCCATCAACAATACATTCAACCGTGAATGTTTGATTGTGTGCCTGACCTTTAGTATCAACTACGGTGTAGCCTGGTAATGATAGCTTACGAGCTTGCAAATACTCTTGCAGCAGGGTCTTAGGATCTTTTTGGTTAAGCCCTGGTGAAATAGCATCTAAACGTGATTCATACCACGCTAAAATAAGCTCGCCGCAGCGATCAATGTCTGAATCTAAAAATACAGCGCCAATAATGGCTTCAACTGCATCCGCTAGGGTCGACTCACGTCTAAAACCACCACTTTTTAGCTCGCCAGGACCTAAGCGTAGGTAATCACCAAGCTCAAATTCAAGGCCAAATTCAGCTAACGTCTGGCCGCGAACTAAAGTCGAACGCATTCGGCTTAAATCACCTTCGCGTGCTTTAGGAAATTTAGCGTACAGTGCATTGGCAATGACAAAGCTCAAAATAGAGTCGCCCAAAAATTCGAGTCGCTCGTTATGTTGACCTTTGTGGCTGCGATGCGTCATTGCTTGCTCAAGTAACCCTTGATCAGCAAATGTATAGCCAATTCTTTTGTATAACTCTGTTACATTTTTTTTCATTGTTACTGAATATTACCTAGGCGTTCAAAACGAACACCAGTTGGAACCCATCCTGGTAAAATGTCATCTGGGCCATTATCAAATTCAAAACTCATCCATATAAAGACAGCTTTACCCACCAAGTTTTCTTTTGGTACAAAGCCCCAAAAGCGACTATCTTGGCTGTTATCGCGATTATCACCCATCATAAAGTAATGATCAGCTGGAACCACCCACTCATCCGCAGGTGTGCCCAATTGCTGGTAGTAACGCCCCTTACGTTCAGGCGATTTTGGGTTGATTAAAATGTCATGGTTAGTCGTGGTTAAATCTTCATTTAAACGCGCTAAATCCATTGGGCCTTGCTTAAATTCATTATCATTAATTAATTTAAAATCAATTTTATTGAATTCATTACAAAGAAGTGCGCCCTTTTGAACTTCACCTTCTTCGCATTTTGGTTGAATATATAAACGCTTATCACGATAAACAATTTTATCGCCAGGTAAACCTATAGCACGTTTAATATAGTCCACTCTCTCATCTAACGGGTATTTAAAAACAACAATATCGCCACGCTCTGGTTCGCTTACATCCACTAATTGGCTGCGCCATACTGGGTCTTTAATCCCATAAGAATACTTTTGCACTAAAATAAAATCACCCACTAATAAGGTGGGCATCATTGAACCCGATGGGATTTGAAACGGCTCAAAAATAAACGATCTAAAAATAGTGATAGCAGCAATCATCGGAAAAATCGACTTTGCTGTTTCAGTAATCATTGGCTCAGGCGCAATCAATGCTGCGGTTTCTTCATCAAGTTGACCACCGGCAGAGGTTTGAGCAATTGCTAAACGTTCCTGCCTTTTAGGGGCAAACATTAAGTGATCAATTAACCATATTAGACCTGAGCCTAAAGTTAATAACACCAATAAAACTGAAAAGTAGCCAGCCATTTATTATCCTTTATTTTTATTTACCAACTTTCAAAATGGCTAAGAACGCTTCTTGAGGCACTTCAACGTTACCAAGTTGCTTCATTCGCTTTTTACCATCTTTTTGTTTTTGAAGTAGTTTTTTCTTACGGCTCACGTCACCACCGTAACATTTAGCGATTACGTTTTTACGTAGTTGCTTAACAGTCGTTCGAGCGATTACGTGTTGTCCAATCGCTGCCTGAATCGCAATATCAAACATTTGACGTGGTATAAGGTCTTTTAACGCATCAGCAAGCTGACGACCGCGTGATTGCGCGCTGTCGCGGTGAACAATAATAGCCAACGCATCTACACGCTCGCCATTGATAAGTATATCTACACGCACCATGTCTGAGGTTTGGAAATGCTTAAAGTTATAATCAAGCGAAGCAAAACCACGGCTTGTTGATTTTAGCTTATCAAAGAAGTCCATTACCACTTCAGCCATTGGCAGTTCATACGTTACTGCAACTTGCTTACCGTGATAACTCATTTTAGTTTGCATACCGCGCTTATCAACACATAAAGTGATTACGCTGCCTAAGTACTCTTGTGGAACTAAAATATTAGCTTCTACAACCGGCTCACGTATCTCTAAAATATCGTTTACTGGCGGAAGATCAGACGGGTTATCTATTTGTGTCGTGCCTTCTTTAGTCACTACCTCGTAAATAACCGTCGGCGCGGTGGTGATTAAATCAATGTCGTATTCACGCTCTAAACGCTCTTGGATAATTTCCATGTGTAGCATGCCCAAGAATCCACAACGGAAACCAAACCCTAACGCAGTTGAATTTTCTGGTTCAAAGAATAACGAGGCATCGTTTAAACTAAGTTTGTTAAGGGCATCGCGGAATGACTCGTAATCATCAGAGGCTATTGGGAACATACCCGCATACACCTGCGGCTTAATTTTTTGAAAACCAGGTAAGCGCAGTGGTGCCGCATTTTTTTGATGAGTAATGGTATCACCCACCGGTGCACCATGTATTTCTTTGATACCAGCAATAACAAAGCCTACTTCACCAGTGTGTAAAACACCGGTGTTAGTTTGTTTAGGCGTAAAAATCCCCACATGATCTGCGGTATGTACGTTCTCGTTTGACATGATTTTAATTTTGTCACCCGCGCGAAGTTCACCATGTTTGATACGCACAAGCGATACAACGCCTTGGTACGGGTCAAACCAAGAATCGATAATTAGCGCCTGTAATGGCGCATCTTTATCACCAACTGGTGGCGGTACATCTTTAACGATCATTTCAAGTACTTCAGCAATACCTACACCTGTTTTGGCGCTACATTGCACAGCATCAAGGGCATCAATACCAATAATGTCTTCAATTTCTTCGGCTACACGTAATGGATCAGCTTGCGGTAAATCAATTTTATTAAGTACCGGTATAACTTCTAAGTCCATTTCAATCGCGGTGTAGCAGTTTGCTAATGTTTGCGCTTCTACGCCTTGACCAGCATCAACAACGAGCAGTGCCCCTTCACAAGCCGCTAACGAACGCGATACTTCATAGGTAAAGTCAACGTGCCCTGGGGTGTCGATAAAGTTAAGCTGGTAAGTTTCACCATCATTCGCTTTATAATTTAAGGTTACACTTTGTGCCTTGATGGTAATGCCACGTTCACGTTCAATATCCATTGAATCCAGAACTTGCTTCTGCATTTCACGGTCGGTTAAACCACCACAAACTTGGATCAAACGGTCAGAAAGGGTCGATTTACCATGGTCAATGTGGGCGATGATCGAAAAATTACGGATATGCTTCATAAACTGGATTCTAAACTTCTATTTTAAAGGACTAAGGTCATATGCCTAAATAACTTGAAAATACTTGCTGTGTATTTTCAAGTTACTGTGGCATAAAAACGCAATTTTACATTTAATTGGCGTCAATCACCATCTATTTGAGTTAAAGGGAGGCTAATTGGATGAATTTTTATCACTTTTATCTCATGTCTTAATGATTTCACCCATGTTTTAGCAATTAAAAAGCCGGTGATCCCACCCAATATCGCGGCTAAAATTTGCCAGCCTTCGGCTAACAATATCAATTCACTGGCTATTAAAGCGAATATTAAACTCAAAAACAAAGGCAGCATATAAACTGCAAAGGCATGCTTTACAACATGGCTATCATCCAATGACAAAGTTACTTTTTGGCCTATTTCTAACTGTGTTTCAAATTTATAAGGTAATGTTTTTTTGGCGGTACCAAATAACTTACTAAACACTTGTGAGCCACAACGTCCATTACAGCCTTCACAGGCCTGTTTTTGTTGGGCTTCTAAATGCGCAACGTGGCCACTAAGGGCCACGACGGTTAACGTTTGTTCAATCATAGTTTAGTTACTTATAATGCCCGCGATACAGACTCAGCAATGGCTTTGGCACTCATGGTTGGAATGTTTCCCACCACAGAGACATCAAAATTTCCGCCGTTGTGTACATAAATCGTAGTTGCCCCTGAGGTGAGGGCACCGCTTAAACGCTTACCCGGTAGTGGTCGTTGTACAAACACCGATACTTCAACAAACCCATCAGAAAATAAATAATAGTCTGTTAATTCATTATTTAAGTCGAGCTTATGCCTGTCTGACTTAAGTAATTCAAACCCCTCAGGTAACCAGCCAATAGTCCAGTTCATGGCATTCGCTTTAGTTTGTTCGTCAATTGAATTGGCAGGTAATGGGGTTGGAAAGTTACGATTAAGCACTTCTAATAATAAGTTTGCCGGTTGCTCAGTCACACTAATATGAGTGAGCTGTAATTGCTCAAGCGCTTCACCTTGATGATTAACATACGCCGCCTTTAATAATAACGACGACTCAGTATCAATCCATATCCAATAGTTGTATTTGTCTTCGTTTTTAGATTCAATTCGAACTAATTGCGCGGGACGCCCAGCAATACGGCCTTTACCACCAAGCACAAAATCATAATGCGCACTTAAGCGGTTAATATCTTTAAAAAGCACTTCAGGAATAGGGCCGGCAATTGAGTCGGTTGTTAACGAATACGGCTCTGATTGTGGCTCAAAATAGGTAACTTGGTTGTCAATGCGGATCATTTCAAGGCCAGCACCGTTGAGTAAACTCAAATGCTCAAGCTCAACGTCCCCCTGTTTAGCATGCACCCAACGGTAGGGCTCCATACTTTTGCCTTTAACAACAACAAAAGAGGCATCAAAATTACGTGTATGAACTGCACTGGCCATTTCAAGCAGTAAATCTTTAGCGGGGTTTGTGTCATTGGCAAAAGCATTAAAACTTAATACCAACGACATAACAAAAGTTATTACTTTCATCTAATTAGTTTTTTTCCTCTTGCGACGTTTCATCTGTTTTCGCAGTTTTCAACGAATGAGCCACACGTGCTTGACGCTGGTGTTCAAGTACTAGAGCGCCAATACGTTGCTGTTGAAGCTCTCGTAAGCCTTGCTCTGCGTTCTCTAGCGCCGGTGCTGATGAATAACTCACTGGCGATGCCATGCCGGTTAACGGCGTGGTTTGTAATAAAGGAATTTCGTTTTGCACAGCATCTTCACCTTGCGGCAAGGTGTTCACGCCAACAATAGTAAACATTGCCACGCTAGCTGCAATTGCTAACTGTGCAACCGGCTTGCGCCAATTAAACGCCACGACTTTGTTGTCGACTTCAGTGCTTACCGGCTTTGCCACACTTTCAGACTGGCTAAAGTCTGCATAAACCGGCTCACTATCAAGTGCTAATGAAATGCGATCGCTAATATCAAAATCCATATTTTTGTTGTTTTCTTTAGCTCGCATTGCATCACCGATTAACGCGTAACGGCCAAATGTAGCTACATCAGCAGATGCAATCTCGGCATCATTTAATGCTTGCTCACCGTCAAGTAATGCTGATAACGATTCGTTATCTAAGCGGTTAACGTGTGCTTTTGTCATACTAAGACTCGCCTATTAATGGGTTTAATTTGTTATCAATTGCTTCACGGGCACGAAAAATACGCGAACGCACCGTCCCGACAGGGCAATCCATCACCACGGCTATTTCTTCATAGCTCATCCCCTCAATTTCTCTAAGGGTAATCGCGGTTTTAAGCTCTTCAGGCAAACTATCAATCGTATTAAAAATAACAGCGCGTACTTCTTCGCTTAATAGTAAATTTTCAGGTGATGCGTTTGAACGCATTGAATCAGCACCCTCATAAAACTCGGCATCGTCAGCATCTATATCATTTGCTGGCGGTTTACGCCCTTGAGCCACTAAGTAATTTTTAGCACAATTAACGGCGATACGGTAAAGCCAAGTATAAAAAGCACTGTCACCACGAAAATTAGGAAGGGCACGATACGCTTTAATAAACGCCTCTTGTGCTACATCAGCAATGTCACCCTTATTTGATACATAACGTGAGATCAAACCGGCAATCTTGTTCTGATACTTCTTAACTAATAGGTTAAAGGCGTTTTTATCTCCCTGCTGAACCCTTTTCACTAACGCTAAATCTAATTCCTGCTCGCTCATTCGAGCCGGTACTCCTCTGATTGATTCTTGCTTATTATTCATAGTGTCGCCATTGTTCACACCTACTCTGACCCTTAGATGAATAAAAAGTTCTGCTTCATATTGTTTTTTTATAAAATAGCTAAAAAATTACGTATTTATACGCTAAAACCACTTCGTGGTAGTGCTACAAATATGGTACAACTATAAGTATTAAAAATAAATATTGCTCTATCTGAGCATTGTAACCGCAAAGTACCTCACAGATGAACCAAAATAAACATCACATTACCGATGTCGCTATTATTGGTAGCGGCGCAGCAGGCTTATCACTTGCTTTATCTTTGGCTAATTACTGTAACGTTACCGTAATTAGTAAAGGTGAATTAACCGAAGGTTCTACTCTTTATGCCCAAGGCGGAATTGCCGCTGTTTTTGATAAAAAAAATGACAGTATAGAGTCTCACGTTGAAGATACCTTAGACGCCGGTGGCGGTTTATGCGACAGAGAGGCGGTTCATTACACTGCCAGCAATGCTCATGACTGCCTGCAATGGCTGATTGACCAAGGCGTGCCTTTTGATATGGAGTTTGATAGCAAAGGTAAAGAGCGCTTTCATTTAACTCGTGAAGGCGGGCATAGCCACCGACGCATTTTGCATGCAGCCGATGCCACAGGCAAAGCTGTGCAAACAACCTTGATTAGCCAAGTTCAAGCACACAGCAATATCACCTTGTTAGAGCATTACAACGCGATTGATTTAATTACCGATAAAAGTATTGGCAAAATGGGTTCACATGTTCATGGCATGTATGTGTGGAATAAAAAAGCCAAAAAAGTAGAAACAATTGGCGCAAAATTTGTTGCCCTAGCAACGGGTGGCGCAAGTAAAGTATACCTTTATACCTCTAACCCTGATGTTTCTAGCGGTGATGGTATTGCCATGGCATGGCGTGCAGGGTGTCGCGTTGCTAATATGGAATTTAATCAATTTCATCCAACCAGTCTTTATCACCCTGAATTGCAAAACTTTTTAATTACCGAAGCAATGCGTGGTGAGGGAGCCTATTTAAAACGCCCAGATGGCACGCGATTCATGAAAGAGTTTGATGAGCGAGAAGAACTCGCCCCGCGCGATATAGTCGCGCGCGCTATCGATTTTGAAATGAAGCGCCTTGGTGCAAATTGCTTATATTTAGATATTAGCCACAAAGACAAAGATTTTATTATTGAACACTTCCCAACGATTTACGCCAAATGTTTAAGCGTAGGGCTTGATATCACCAAGGAGGCAATCCCTGTCGTTCCCGCAGCACATTATACCTGTGGCGGCGTTATGACCGACTTTAATGGTAAAACCGACTTAGCTAATTTATACGCTGTGGGTGAAGTGGCTTACACTGGGCTGCACGGTGCTAACCGTATGGCAAGTAACTCATTATTAGAGTGCGTTGTATTTGCCCATGCTGCAGCAAAAGACATTTTGAGTAAAATAAAGACCGCTCCTGCACTGGTTGATTTACCTAGTTGGGATGAAAGCCGCGTATCTAACTCAGATGAAGAAATCGTGATCACCCATAACTGGCATGAGCTGCGATTATTTATGTGGGACTATGTTGGGATTGTGCGCTCAACCAAACGACTTGAACGCGCGCTTCATCGTGTTGAACTATTACAGCAAGAAATCCACGATTACTACGCGAACTTTAGAGTGAGTAATAACTTGCTTGAGTTACGTAACTTAGTTCAAGTAGCTGAGCTTATAATTAGAAGTGCTATGGAACGTAAAGAAAGTCGCGGACTGCACTTTACCATTGACTACCCAGAGCAAAACGAAAATCCAACGCCCACTATTTTGACTCCAAAGCGCAATTAATTGCCGCAAGTGTTGCGCGTTTTAAACGCGCGTAGCTTTGCTCATCAACACTATTGGCTGAGATAATCAGCCAATAGTTTTCACTAAGGCCATTAATATACAACCACACACTGCGACCAAGTAATCGGCTTTGCTTACCAATAACCCCTTGAATTAGCAGCTTTTCACTCTCAAAACGAAATTGATTTGGCTCTAATAATATAACGCCCTGCTCTGGCTGAGCAGCCACGATTTTTCGCCAAACGATAATGCCAGCAACGATATTAAGTGCAATGCAAAAAAGAGTTGCCAAAATAGAAGTGGTAAATAAGCATAATATTAAAGTTAGCACACAAAAAAAGACCACAATCTGTTTGTGGTCCGTCTTATTATTTGTAACGATAAACCTATACACGAACTCGGTCTAAAATTAGCTCAACCATACTGTTTAGCTCAACGTCTTTACATTTTTCATGGCCCATAAACCAAGCAAATAAATCTGGGTCTTCTTGTGTTAATAAGCGCTGAAAAGTCGCCTGCTGTTTAGCATCTAACGAATCATAAGCTTCTTCAACAAACGGCATAAACAAAACATCTAGTTCTAACATGCCACGGCGGCAAGCCCAACGGATACGTGCTTTACTATGTATTTCAACCATCTTAAACCTCATATTTAATTAATTCGAGTTTAACAAATGCACGTTAATTTAACAGCACTAAATTATAAAAAACAACGCTTGTTGGTGGCTGTACCATCGGCTTTAACTACGTTATTATGTGGTTTCATTTGTTATTGCAAAGAAGGTGTTTATGTCTCTGGTTTATGCATGTCCTTTATCACATCAGGTTATTAGCCTCTCAGGCACAGATAAATTATCTTACCTACACGGACAAATCACTCAAGATCTCAATAAAATCAACAACAACAACTTTTTGTGGACAGGTCACTGTAACGCAAAAGGTAAGCTGTGGGGTGTATTTAAGCTATTTTCTTACCAGCAAAACTATTATTTAACCGGATCAAGTGCTGAAGTAGAACGCTCACTGGCTGAGTTAAAAAAATACGCTGTATTTGCAAAAGTTGAAATTAATAAAGCCCCAGAGCGATTAATTGGTTTATTAGGTGATGACCTAACTGATTTGCTTACGCAACTTGATATTCACTTTAGTGACGATGCCACAGCATGCGACTTTGCTAACGGCAAAGCCCTTAAACTTGCGCCAAACCGCGTTTTACTTATGGTTGATAGCCAATTTTGCTTACCTGATGAAGTATCTACCCTCGACAACGACGCTATGTGGCAACAGGCCTCACTGCTAGCTGGTGAGCCTCAGTTAAGCGTTGATGCAATTGATGAATATGTGCCGCAAATGGTTAACCTTCAAGCCATCAATGGCATCAGTTTTAAAAAGGGTTGCTACACCGGCCAAGAAACCGTCGCACGTATGAAATACTTAGGTAAAAATAAACGTGCCATGTATATCGTTACAGGGCAAAGTGAAGGATTGCTCGATGCACCCGATATCGAAACCCAGTTAGGTGAAAACTGGCGCCGCGCGGGCAAACTTATTGCGCAAAGCTTTAATGAAAAAACACACACTTTAACTGGCTTAGTTGTGTTGCCAAACGATACTGACACCGCTCAGGTTCTTCGTGCAAAACATACCCCTTCGGTAGAGCTAAACATTCTGCCTCTACCTTACTCTCTTGAAGATGAATAATAGGAATGACTATGATCGTTGCAGCAAATAAAGTGGTAAAAATGCATTACTCTGTACTAGATAATGACGGCAATACCATTGATAACTCATTTGGCGGTGAGCCATTAATTTTTATCGTTGGTACGGGTTACCTGATCTCAGGACTTGAAAACGCGCTGCAAGGCAAACAAGCTGGCGATACGCTAAGTGTAAAAGTTGAACCTGAAGAAGGTTACGGTGAGCGTCATGATCACCTAATGCAAGCAGTGCCAAAATCAATGTTTGAAGGCATGGACATTGAAGTGGGCATGCAATTTCGTGCAACCACCGATGACGGCGACCAGTCAGTCATGATCATCGATATTCAAGACGAAGAAGTGATTGTTGATGGTAACAACCCACTCGCTGGTATTACGCTCAATTTTGATGTAGAGATTTTAGAAGTACGCGATGCAACGGCTGAAGAGCTTGAACATGGCCATGTACATGGTGAAGGCGGTTGTGGTCACGACCACTAAACCCTAATCCAGTAATAAAAAAAGCGCCTCAGGCGCTTTTTTTATAGCATATTATTATGCGTACGTAATTTAACTTGAGGCTCTGCTGCAGGTGCTTCGCCAGGGGTTATTTTATCTTCAAGCGCAGCAACTAATCCTGCTTGGTCATTAGTGCCTAAGCGGTATTGGCTGCCATCTTTAAGCGTTAATTGCACGGCACTAAAGCCTGATACTGAATAAATCCAACCATCATGCGTAATGCGGATACCAATACCGTGACGGTAAGAGTTTTGTACTGCTTTTACGTCAACTATGTCCTTTAGTGCTAATTTTTGACCCGCAACGCCTGGACCAAATGCCCAGCTAATATGGGCTTCATCAACTTTAATGGTTAAACCATGAAATAAAAAACCCACCAGCAATAAAATACCTGCAAATACCATTAACGGCACATCGGCACCCATTAAATTCCATGCAAGTGCAACAAACCCACCTATCCATGCCAATACTACAAATATAAATACCGCATACTGCTTATGCTGATACATAACACTCTCAATTAAAAAGTTAAAAAATTAAAAACTGTATACTAACGTTGCGCTGAGCTCTGAATCATATTTAAGCTTATCTTCTTCAGGCTTAGAGTTATAACGGTACATATAAGCAAACTTGAGCGATACAGCCCCAACCACTTGGCTAATTAAGGCCGTTTCTGACTTTAACCGTGAGTTAAGCCCAGATAAAGACTGCTCTATACTAATGTCTTGATTAAATCGAGTACGCTTAGATACCAACCTCTCCCATTGCATGGCAATACGTAACAAGTAACCCATTTTGTCTTTATCGTCTTCGCTTATTGTCGACTCATCATCAGCAACGGAGCGATATAAACCAGGGCCAATATCTATATCTACTTTGTTTTTAACCCCTTGATAAATACGTGCACCATAGCCGGTCGCCACCGTACTTTTAAAATCAAGACCGCTAAATTCATCCTCTTCATAATCGCCATAAATAAAGAAAGACGAATTTTTAACGCCTACCTTGTAGTTACCCTGCGCAGAAACAAACACGCGATTAGCCGTAACATCCGACTGGCCCGTTTCTTCATTTTCGTCACGTTTGTATAAGGAATCTATTTTGAATTGATTACGCCAGTTTTCAAAATCTTGGTAAAGATTACCTTTGAGTTTAAAACTGGTTGAGTTGGTATTACCTTTACTTAAAATAAAACCAAACTCGGTATCACCATAAAGTACTTCGCCTTTGTGTAGCTCATGAATTTCTTCATCGGAGAGCTCCCCATATTGATGAAAATCTTCAAAGGGATCCACTGCCCAGCTGTAGGAGCTAAATAATAAAAGCAGTAATACAACGTACTTTCGCAAAATACATTCTCTTGCAAATGGTAATAATGAAAAGGGGCCGAAAAAGTTATTCACTTTCTTTCCATAAAATATGGCAAAAAGGCGCGTCTTTATCACGGCTAATTAAAATTTTCGCAAATAAGACGTCTTCGTTATCAAACTCAAGGCCCACTAATACTTGAATAAAATGCTCAGGCTCTATTTCTAGTGCAACAAAATCTTGCCACTGTTCATCGGGCTCATCTTCTTCAATAAAGCCAAGTTCTTCACGATGCAGGTTAAATTCTTCAACATCTTTATCACTCAGGTTGTTGGGAGCCAGCTCTAAAAAAATATCATAAGCTTGATGGGTTGCTTCTTCTACCGTAAATAAACGTGGACCTGACATGAGTGGTTAACCTCTGAGCTTTTAAGTTGGCGCCATAATATCAAAAGTTGTTAGTGTTTTGATAAAAAAAGACGTTAAATACTGACTTTTTTACTTTTACCTAATACTTATAGATATTAATGGATTGGTTAGCATTAGGGTCTGCTAGACCTTTCAAGATTAAATCTGCCTTGAAAGATAAAAGACCGCAATTGCATTAAAAAATTCACTTTGTTTTTATTCATCTTCACCCACTTTACTTAGCACGAATAAAAACATAAGCTCAAGTAACAGGTCAGAGGAGTGCGATATGATAAAACTAGAAAAAAAACAGGGCATTGCCACCGTCACATTAAATCGAGTAGAAAAACAAAATGCCTTAAGCTTTACTATGTTTATTGAGCTTAACAAGGTGATTAAAAATATTAAAAAAGATGCAAGTATTCGTGCGGTTGTATTAACCGGTAAAGGCGAACACTTTTGTGCAGGGCTTGATATTAACGCGGTTATGGCCTCGCCAATGAATATTATAAAACTCCTATTTAAATGGCTTCCTGGTAATCAAAATTTAGCGCAAAAAGTAGTACTTGGTTGGCAATCATTGAGTGTGCCTGTTATTGCCAAAATAAACGGAAATTGCCTTGGGGGTGGATTGCAAATAGCACTGGGTGCCGATTACCGGATTGTTCACCACGATGCCAAACTCGCCATTATGGAAGCGCGCTGGGGGTTATGCCCAGATATGGGCGCTAATGTTATGCTTTCAGGCTTAGTAAAACGCGACCAAGCGCTTTGGTTAGCAAGTCACGCAAATCCAATAAACGCACAACATGCTTTTGAACTAGGTTTAGTAACCAAAACAACCGACGATACAGATAAAGCCACTAAAGAGATGCTTGATACACTGCTAGCGCGCTCACCTGACACATTAGCTGCAATAAAGCGTGTAACTCAACAAAGCTATAAAGCCCCTGTTCGAAAAATACTCGCTAAAGAAACATGGAGCCAAATTCGCTTACTGATCAACCCTAATACTAAAAAAGCCATTGCTAAAGCTAAAGGGAAAGCTGATATTGAGTTTACAAACGCCAAGCGCTGGTAACATTAATGGTAATACTAAGGCACAATGCATATAACAGCATTATTTGTTAAAGTTAGGCTCTTCTATTCTAGTGAGCCAAATTAATGAAATACCTACTAAGTAGCGCAATTATTTTATTGTGCTTAGCAACAAGCAAATTCATTATGCATCTTCTTGATGCGAGTTTCCCTGCTCCTCTACTCGCCATGGTTTTGCTGCTAACGTTACTGTTATTAGGCATAGTTAAAGAACATCAACTCGCCCCCTGTGCATCACCTATTTTGAATGTAATGCCTATTTTCTTTATTCCTGCAGGCGTCGGTTTTATAGAACATTTAGGGCTAATTAAATCACATTGGCCTTTCTTAACTGCGGTCATCTTATTGGTCCCACTCAGTAGTTTAATTTTAGTGGCAAGCCTAGTGGGCTATTTTAAAGGTAGAGCTAATAATGACTAACTTAACCACCAGCATAACCCCCAGCCTATGGTGGTTAACCGTGCCATTTATTATTATTCTCTTTATTGCGCTAAGAGCGGTTAATCTTAAGATAAACCAGAGTATTTTAAAGTCATTAACCAACCCTGTTTTTTTAAGCATTGGCATTATTGCCCTACTGTTAGTTAACCTTAAATTACCTTATTCACAATTTGCCTCACATAGTCAGTTACTAAGTTGGCTATTAGAGCCGGCCATTGTTGCTTTAGCCTTGCCGCTTTATCAGCAATTTATGCACGTACGTAAAAACTTACTATTAATTGTCGCTACTTGCAGTATAGGTATTGTTAACGCCACACTAGTGGCTTTTGTATTAAGTATTTTATTTGCTGTGCCCTCACAATTGAGCGCCTCTGTTGCGGCACTCAGTGTAACAACCCCTATCACACTGCTGGTTACTGACTCATTAGGAGGAATTAGCTCACTTGCCGCTGCCATGGTTATTTTTATTGGTTTATTGGGGGCTTTGTTTGGCTTTATATTGCTCAAATTAGTTAAGATTTATAACTTTGAGGCACAAGGAATTGCAATCGGTACCGCGTGCCATGCAATTGGTACGGCGGCAGCTATTGCCGAACACCCAAAAATAGGCGCATTTTCATCAGTGGCTATGGCACTCAGTGCATTATTAACCGCAGTGATAGTACCACTATTATATCCAATTTTAGTTAACACTTTGTTATAGTAAGCGGATAACAGTATCGCTAAAAATAGAGCCCAACATGATCAGTTCCGAAATTCAGCAATTTGAAAAGTACTACGCCCTACTTACCGAGTATTTAGTTACCTACAGTATGCAAATAGTGGGCGCTATTTTTATTCTACTCGTTGGCCTGTGGGTCGCTAAAAAGCTCGCCGAAGTTGTCGCAAACTTAATGACCCGCCACAACATTGATATCACCCTGACTAATTTTGTCAGTAATGTTGTAAAAGTACTACTGATCATTATGGTGATCATTATTGCGCTTGGTAAAATTGGCATTAGTGTAACCCCATTTGTAGCTGCAATAGGTGCCGCCTCATTAGGCGCAGGCTTAGCGTTACAAGGTATGCTTTCTAATTATGGCGCGGGGCTTGCTATTATTGCTACGCGGCCATTTGTGGTTGGCGATACCATAGAAGTAAAAGGCGTTAGTGGCCAAGTAAAAGTAATTGAGCTGGGGCACACCATATTAATTAATGAAGAAAAAGTAGAAATAACCATTCCTAACAAGCATATTGTTGGCGAAATTCTGCATAACTCATTTAATTATTCACTGGTAAAAGGTGAAATAGACATAGCCTACAGTGCCTGTAGTGATACTGCGATAAGCCTTATTGAAAACGTATTAGTTAATCACGAACTCGTAGCTAAACACCCTAATGCACAAATTGGTATAGAACGTTTTGCTGATAGCGGCGTCACCATTAGTTATCGTTATTGGGTGCCCACCACTAAAATTATTGAAACTAAACTCGCTATAAATGGCGGTGTGTATAAAGCGATTAACGATGCCAATATTGAAATTCCGTTTCCACAACGCATTGTTACGCTTAATAAAAGCGACCTAAAATAAATAAAAGCCTTAATATGATTTAAAATCATATTAAATTAATTAAGCGTGCTTACAAATAAAATAATAACGAGTCCTTATGCATCAATCACCTTTTTATTTAGGCGACTGGCAAGAAAGTATTCAAAGCAAACAACCTCTAACCAGCATATTGATTGATGTAGATCACTTTAAAAAATTCAACGACACCTATGGGCATATTAAAGGTGATAAATGCTTACAAAAAATTGCAAAAATGCTTTTGCATTGTATTCCGTCAAGAGAGTGTTTGGCTGCGAGATATGGCGGTGAGGAGTTTGCTATTATTTTACCGCGTTGCGATATAAAAAGTGCAACGATTGTTGCCAAGCATGTACAACAACAAATTAATGCGATGACATTTACAGATATAGGCCTACCACCAGAGGTTAAAGTTAGTGTGAGCCAAGGGATTGCCTGTGAGCATAATAGTCAATATCGCACCTACGAGGCGCTGTTGTGCGCCGCAGACACAGCCTTGTACCGCGCAAAAACCGAAGGTAGAAATAAAACAAGTACTGTTGTTTAAAATATTCTAACGGGCTTGTAATGCTATTATTTTATATATTACTAAACGCCACTCCATGGAACTGGCGTTTAGCTTAAAAATTAGAGTAATAACAAACTACCTAACCCTAAAAAGGTTACAAAGCCGATAATATCAGTGACTGTGGTTAAAATCACTGAACCCGACAACGCAGGGTCAATTTTCATTTTATCTAAAATAGAGGGGATCACTACGCCCGCCAACGATGCAGCCACTAAATTCAGCAGTATTGCCACGGTAATGGTTATACTAAGCATAATATCGTTAAACCATACAAAGGTTAGCAAACCAATTACTAAAGCCCACACCAAGCCATTTACCGCCCCTACTCGCAGCTCTTTTTTAAGTAATGCGTTTCGGTTTGAGTCAGTAACCTGACCCAGAGCCAGTCCTCGTACAATAACCGTTAAGGTTTGACTACCGGCAATACCGCCCATTGATGCCACTACAGGCATTAATACCGCAAGTGCCACCACTTGCTCTATAGTTGCGCCAAACAAACCGATAAACCACGAGGCTAAAAATGCTGTTGCTAAGTTTATACCTAACCAAATACCACGGTTTTTAGCACTTTTACGAACACTGGCAAATAAGTCTTCGTCTTCTCGTAAACCACCGGCCTTTGCTGCCGCTTCGTCGGCTATTTCTTGACGTAACTCATAAGCTGATGCAATGGTTAAACGCCCTATTAATTTGTTATCGACATTAACCACGGGCATGGCCATTTTCTCGCTATGAATAACCACTTCAGCGGCTTCATATAAATCATGGTCTGCGTGCAATGAGGTAAAGTCATGATTAGCTAGCGTCATTAAACTCTCGTTATCATGCGCTTTTATCAGATCATTAACCGCAACTTCACCGATTAAGCTACCTTTACGGGTCACCAAATAAATAACTTCGCTGTATTGCGGTAAGCCTTTGTGTAGCAGCTTTTTAGCGCCACCCGCAGTGAGTTTGTCTGACACCTTTAAAAAATCAAACCCAATCCAGTGACCTAATTGCTCTGGCGTATATTGCTGAGCCAGTTCGTATTGCTTAGTTTGTGCTTCATCGAGTTGTTTTTTAGCGTAATCAATAAAACGTTGTGGAATAACTTCTTCTAACTCAAGTAGCTCTTCAACATTTACTTCGTCTAATAATTTAAATCCGGCACTGTCATCTAGTGTTTGTAGTAACCATAAACAGCTATCTTCACTTAAATTAACAAAAATTTCGTGCTGCGTGTCTTCATCTAATAAATGCCAAATTTCGAGACGCTGCTCTTTAGGGATCGCCTCAAACAATAAAGATAAGTGCTCAGTTGATAAAGTTTGCTGAGCATCTATTAGTAATTTATTTTTGCGCTCAGTGGTATCACACTGCAATAAGTCATTTATGAGTTGTGGTAACTGATCAACCGGATACTCTATCATTTAAAAACCCTAAAATAGTCGTTTCACTATAAATTTACTGTAATAAGTAAGTACTTATTAATGAGATTAGCTAGGATCTGTTTGTCTTTCGAGGTTGAACACGTTTCAATCCAAAAGGTCAACAGACCCTTATAGTGTACATTAGTCGCTAATAAAAATATTAAAAAAATCGCTGTGCTGTTAAATATTTATAGATGTAGCAGGCTATAAACTATTGCGCTTTAGCTAAAAATAAAGCAAAAAAAAAAAAAGCCGTAACTAAATAAGTCACGGCTTCTAAAAGCAATTAATAGCTAAATGTTATTTATATTTTAAACTGACCGACTAAATCACCTAAGTTTTGACCTCGTCCCGCTAAGTGCTGACTTACCGAAGAGGTCGTTTTACTCGATTGCGTTAATTCATTCACAATTTCTTGAATTGCATAAACGTTACGGTTTATCTCTTCTGTAACGCTACTTTGCTCAGTAGCTGCGGTGGCAATTTGTGTACTCATATCGTTAATTGTTGTTACCGATGTAGTAACCGCACCTAAACTTTCAGATATAGCGCGTGAAGACTCTACAGAGCGGTTACAGCTTTGTTGACTCGCTTGCATGGCTCCTACAGCCGCAGTAACTAAGTTATGTAATTCGCTAAGCATTTCATTAATTTCTAATGTGCTATCTTGGGTTCTGCTCGCTAAACTTCTAACTTCATCAGCCACCACCGCAAACCCACGACCTTGCTCACCTGCGCGTGCCGCTTCAATTGCCGCATTTAATGCCAGTAAGTTAGTTTGCTCAGCAATACCCCCAATGACACTCAATACGCTATTAATCTTTTTAGATTGTTCACTTAACGAGTTAACCTGCTCTGCGGCTTGGTTAATTTCGCCCATTAAGTTTGAAACTTCACTCAATGAAACATCCACACAATCTTGCGCATTAGCCACTTCTTTTGTTGCCGCCTGCGTTGATACCGCAACTTGTGTGGTATTTTGCGCAACTTCATGTGAGGTTGCTGACATTTCGGTAATCGCCGTTGCCACTAAATCGGTTTCATGGTTATGCTTTAATAACTTGTCTTCTATCAGTAATGTTTGCGTATTAATATCTGAGGAGGCTGTTTTAACGTCACTTGTTACATCAACCACGCCGGCAATAATACTGTGTAGCTTGCTCACAAATACATTGAAAGATTCACCTAACTGACCAATTTCATCATGGGTATCTATTTCTAAGCGTCGGGTTAAATCCCCCTCCCCTTTAGCAATATCATCTAAGCTTTGCACCATACGTTTGATCGGTTTTAGCATATTGTTAGAAGCATACAACGCACCGGCTGCAGCTAAACCAAGAAGCAGAAGTGATATTAAAACCAAAGTGGTCATTTTTTCGCTTAAATGGCGCTCCATAGTTGCTTGATACTTTACCAGCTCAGCTTCAATATCATCCATATAAGTGCCAGTTCCAATCATCCAATTAGTACCTGGGATCATGGCAGCATAGCCAATTTTTTCGACTAAGCCTGTGGTATTGGGCTTTTGAAAATGATAAGTAAACGAGCCACCGCCCTTACGCGCTTGTTCAAGTAGGCCAACCACTATTTTTTTACCGTTTGGGTCGGTCATCCCTATTTTATTTTGACCTTCTATTGCATCACCCAGTAATGCATGAAAAACACTAATACCATCGGTATCATAAATAAAGTAGTAACCATCTTCGCCAAAAGTTAAATCTCGCAACGCATTTTTTGCGTCTTGTTCATTACCTTGTGCTAATTGGTATTGCACTATTTGAGAACCAATTTCTATTTCTGTTTTTAATAGAGTCTGTTTATCAGCAATTAATTTAGTTTTGAACTCATTAAAGTTTTGCTGTTGATTCTGCTTCTCTAAAAAATAAGAGCCCGCCATAAAACTGATTAGTAATCCTATCAATGGTAAAACAGCCAACAATAGCAATTTGTTTTTTAAGCTTAAATTACCCATTATTTCTCCAATTAACATTATAAGCCATTAAGCTTTTTATTTTGCAGCCGCTTAGCAGCTAAGTTTCCATTGTTTATATTACTGACAACAGCGCCACACTTGTATACAAATTAAGCACAAACAGAGTTAATTCGCAATTTAATATACTCGTATGCTAGTAAAGCACACTAGAAACAACTTTTTAACTAGGCAATAGTATAAATATAGTAATAAACAACTTATTTAGTTCCTTGTTTTAAATCCCTACTAGAACACAATTTGTTAAACTTACTCAAAGCTAAATTAACCTTACTAACGCTATCTTAGCGTAAATTAAAATTAAACATTGGCCATCACACAAAGGTCTTGCTTTCTGAGTTAAAACACAAATAATGAAGCAACTAACCACTGGGTAAGAATGAGGAAAATGAGTTATATACTAACCACCCAATGCGCAGACGATATAGGCTTAATCGCCAAAATTACCGGACTGTGCAATCAGCATAATTTAAATATTATTCGTAACAACGAATTTGTTGATAAAGATGCACAACGCTTTTTTATGCGCACAGAGCTTACAGGCGAACCACATGCTGAGTTTTTGTCACAACTTAGTGACGTATTACCAGCTGGCGCAAAAGTGGCACTGCACGGTGAAGAAAAAACCAAAGTGGTACTATTAGCCACAAAAGAAGCTCATTGCTTGGGCGGCATGTTATTAAAGCAATTTGAACAAGCTCTAAACATAGAGATACTCGCCGTTATAGCTAACTACCCTACTCTAGAGCCTCTAGTGAAAGGGTTTAATATTCCTTTTCATGTGGTTTCTCATGAAGGACTTACGCGCAGTGAGCACGACGAAAAAGTCGGTGACTTAATTGCCAGCTATAACCCTGACATTATTGGCCTAGCTAAATACATGCGTATTTTAAGCCCTGAATTTGTGGGTCGTTTTGAGGGTAAAATCATTAATATTCATCACTCATTTTTACCTGCTTTTATTGGTGCAAAACCGTATCACCAAGCATTTGAACGTGGTGTGAAAATTATTGGTGCCACGGCTCACTTTGTTAATAATGAGCTAGACGAAGGCCCGATTATTTTACAAGACGTATCGAGTGTGACTCATGCGAATACAGCTGAGATGATGGCTAAAATGGGTAAAGATGTAGAGAAAACGGTGTTTTGTAAAGCACTGCAACTAGCATCAGAGCATAAGCTGTTTATTAATGGCAATAAAACCGTCGTATTTTCATAATTAGCTTTATATAACTATTAAAAATGCCAGCTAACAAGCTGGCATTTGTTTATCCAATATAACTAAACCTGAACATTGATTAAGAGACTTTATTAAAACAAAGTAAATTTACGTATCAGCTGTTTTCTATTGCAAGTAAATTCAACCTAATAGAACCGAAAATAGAGCCTTTTTTTAGATTTATATCATTACTTTCCTCGACCTTTACTATCAACTTCCACGGCCAAAATATGCAATTTTCCTCTTGGCAAAACCATTCACTTTATGGATTAGCTGAAATACCAGGTTATTTACTATACTCCCTTTTAAGCAATAACAACTTTTAAGAGATTTAACTTATCATATTCAAGTAACCTTAAGCTGAACAATATTATTGATATATAATCAGAAATTAAGCAATAATGTATGCATTATTTTAGCTATGCTGATATTCCCTTTTTAGGGTTACTATTTATAAGGAGCATTTGATGGCTTTTGATTACGGATCAATCGATCTTGGACTAAAAAACCCTTTCAAACTGGAAGGTAAAGTAAAAGCAATAAGAGGGCTTATTGAATCTGTTGTTGGCATCAGCTTGCTTGTTATCGCATCTAGCTCTGTAAAAGAAGATGCAACAGCAGGTTGGATCTTAATGATATTTGGCATGTTAATACTCGCCCTAGGAATTCGGACTTTATCAGGTGGTATTTATGCAACGCTTAAGTACTTCGTAGGTAGAAACCACCCGACATCGTTGGCGTTTAATTTTAGTAAGTCACAAACCTCAACTGCACAAGAAGAAAAAAACGAGGTAGCCTACACTGCGCAAACATTAGAAGAAATGCTTGTTGGTCGCAAAAACAGTACTTTTAAAGAACCGAATGGCTTTTTATCGCGTTTGCTACATAGTTTAGTACCAAAACTATTATTTTTACCCTACCCAATACGTAATGTTGCCCAACGTTTATTTGGCTCATGGATAAGCACACTGGTTGCTCTTATCGCTTACGCATTGGTCGCCTTTGTGTCACTGTCTGGTTTTACCGGTGAAGCTGGCGAACTAGCTTTTCCAATATATAGTGCCATATTAATGTTTTATGTGCTATTTTCTTGGCGCTCTTCTGGCAAACCTATTTCACGTAATGCAGAGAAAAATATTGAAGCCTTAGGTACTGGTGCTCTTGCTAAAATCATTTCTTTATCCTTTATATTGCCCATTGCTATAGGCCTGTCTATGTCGTGGATAATGCAGGAACAGCGCATAAGCAAACAACAAATAGACAATTGGCTTGAGCAATTACCCAACCTTAACGCGGGCCTCTATTTAACTGCCATTATTATTTTAGCTGCATTTAGTTGTGCACTTGTTTTTGTGATGATTAAAGCGCGTTTAAACGAAGTGACACCAAGCGCTGAAGTATCAGAACTACGTGAAAATTGGCAAGAGTCTGTTCATCCAGATGAAATTTTTATAAATCTTGATAACTTAGTAATGGCTAATCGCCGTTATAAAGAAGTACCTAATAGGGTTTATCGTGAGCTAGATCCTAAACTACAAGAGCAAATTGAAGGAAAAGGCGGGTTTAAAGGCGAAATGATTCAAGAGATTCAGCCTAAACTACACACAATGGATTTAGGTAAGCACTTTAACCTTTCTCGTTTAGTTGCGTTAATTAGTGGTAACTTACTCTACATTGTAGCGCTTACCTTTACTGTGTTGCTTGCTTACTCTTTTATTAATATTTACCACTATATTGACGCTGCTAATATAAATAGTATTGAACAAGCCTTTAATAATAAAAATATTATTGAGTTTAGCGAGCTGTTAATGGCAAGTGTTCATTTATTGCTTATCGGCATATTAGTTAAAGCATTTGCTCAGCTGCTGAGCAATAGTGCCCATTTATTTTTTGCTGAAATGCAATTTGAATCTTTACTCGTGTACTTCAAGTGCGAGGGTACATTTACTGAGTCAAAAATATCAACGGGCACCGGTATTCATGATAGCACACGCTCGGAAAATACCTTGGTACGTAGCAGCATAACGCCTTGGGTGATTGTTTCGCGCATTGTTTCTACAACCTTTGCAGCTACAGGCATGAAAAACCTCGAGCATCCTCGACATATTATGGAAATGCATAAAGATGAAGGTCAATTACAAGCAATCAAAAAAGATGTAATTGCATTTTTGAAAGATCGAGAATCAATTGCCTCTATCACTAGCGAACGCGATTTAGGCAATGCATCTCAACTGCACCAGTTAAACCAGCAAACACGGGCTATGCCTATGCAGCCAGCTTTAACCAAAGATGATGAGGAAGCCGCTGGTTTTTTACGTCAGGAAGACGATTTAGCGTCCGAGCCAAAAACCTAGCTTATCTATATGCCACCTTATTACTAGGTGGCATCTTTCCACACTAAATCCCCCTCTCTACACATTGATGTAAATGTAATTCCCCCCTGCAAGCGCATCAAAGACAGGGAGGGGATGAGGAAAATAAGTAATACACTAACCAATTAATACGCAGACGATATAGGCTTAGCCAAAATTACCAAACTCTGTAATCAGCATAATTTAGATATTATTAGGCCTTGTTGATAAAGATGCACAACGCTTTGTATGAGAGCAGAACTCACAGGCTAATCTCGCAGCGATTTTTATCATAACTTTGCGAAGGGTTTCCTGCTAACGTCAAAGAGGCACTGCACGGCGAAGAAAAAACCAAAGTTGTATTATTCACTCCAAAAGAAGCCTTTGTTTAGGCGGCATGTTATTAAACCAATTTTGTAATACTCTAGCTGTTTATTAATGGCAATAAAACCGTCGTATTTTCATAATTAGCTTTATATAGCTATTAAAAATGCCAGCTAATAAGCTGGCATTTTTATAAGTAAATAATTAACCTTACTTAACTAGGGTGTGTAATACGTTGGTGCTCCAGGGCCTACTGGCATACCTAAAACAAATACCCATAAGTAAAACAGTACCACCCAGCCAACAAAGAAGATTAAGCTGTATGGCAACATAGTGGCTACCAAAGTACCTATTCCCATGTCTTTTTTGTATTTAGTGGCAACCGCAAGGATTAAACCAAAGTAACTCATCATCGGGGTAATTAAGTTAGTTACTGAATCACCAATACGATAAGCCGCTTGAATTGTTTCTGGTGCATAACCAATTAACATCAGCATAGGAACAAAAATAGGGGCTGTTACTGCCCACTGCGCTGACGATGAGCCTAGCGTTAAGTTCACTAAAGCACACATCAAAATAAACAGTACAAATACTTCCGGCCCAGTTAAGCTAAGAGCTTGTAGTAACGCGGCACCGTTAATCGCTAAAATTGTGCCTAAGTTAGTCCATTTAAAAAATGCCACAAACTGCGCAGCAAAAAACACTAATACAATGTACATGCCCATAGAGCTCATACTTTTGCTCATGGCATTGATCACGTCTTTATCATTTTTCATGGTGCCAACCACTCGACCATACACAAAACCCGGAATACCAAAGGTAACAAAAATAAAAACAACAATCCCTTTTAAAAACGGCGAGTGAGCAACTAGACCTGTTTCAGGGTTACGTAAAATACCGTCTGCGGGTACAATCGTCCAAGCGAGCAACAACGAAACAACAAGTAATGAAACTCCAGCCCATTTCAAACCTGACTTTTCTTTGGCAGTTAAACCGGCAATATTATTTTGAGCTAAATCTTCACTGGCTTCATCTGGGTTATATTTACCTAAACGTGGCTCAACAATTTTCTCAGTAACAAGCGTACCTAAAACAGCAATTAGCAATACTGAAATCATCATAAAATACCAGTTCGCTTCAGCGCCTACTTGGTAAGTTGGGTCAATCATTTGTGCTGCAGGCGTCGTAATACCCGCTAATAACGGATCGATAGTACCCAGTAATAAGTTAGCACTATAGCCACCCGATACACCAGCAAACGCTGCAGCAAGGCCTGCAAGCGGATGACGACCTAAACTATGAAATATCATTGCCGCTAGGGGGATCAATACTACATAACCCAGCTCAGATGCTGTGTTTGATAAAATAGCAGCGAATACCACCATAAAGGTAACTAAGCGTTTAGATGCACCCATAACCATGCCACGCATTGCCGCAGACAATAATCCTGAATGCTCGGCAACACTTACACCTAATAGCGCTACTAGCACCGTACCCAGTGGCGCAAAGCTGGTAAAGTTAGTTACCAATCCCGTTACAATACGCTGTAAGCCCTCGGCACTGAGTAAGCTAACTACTTCAATTACACCATCTGGATCGCGCCCAGCAGAGCCCTCAGGGCGAGGATCGATAGCACTAAGTCCAAACCAATCAGCAACGCCACTAAATAAAATAATGGCAATACAAAACAGCGCGAATAAGGTAATTGGATGGGGAAGCATATTCCCTAAAAATTCTACCGTGGCTAAAAATCGATTAAACCAACCGCCCTTTGCGGCCTGATTTTCATCTTGGGATGTGTGTGGTGAGTCCATTGAGTCTGACATACCATGCTCTCTTAATTACAAAATGCCCGTAACCTAGCATTATTTTCTGAGCAGGTCATGTAATAAAGATGAATGACTTGTTATCCCATGGTAATTAACTGATGGGTTTGTTGTGATGGGGTTACAAAAAAGAGGCTCTCGCCTCTTATTTAGTCTGCTTAAGCTTGCTCTATGGGTTCTAGTTGTAGTTTTGCAGCAATTAAAACAGCTTGAGTTCGATTATAAACACCGAGTTTTCTAAATATGGCAGTGATGTGAGCTTTGACTGTGGCTTCTGAAATGTGAAGTTCGTACGCAATTTGTTTATTCAGTAAACCTTCGTGCAAATATTGTAATACGCGGTATTGCTGTGGAGTGAGTGATGCCACTTGTGCAGCAATTTCTCTATCTGCGCCTTCTATTTCAGCCACTTTACTTTTTAGTTCGGTTGGCAGCCAAGTATCGCCCTCGAGTATTTGGTTAATTGCGTTGGCAATATCGTCAGATGATGATGACTTAGGAATAAACCCCATTGCCCCATAACCCATAACTTTCGAAACAATATTTACATCTTCACTACCCGAAACCACCGCAATAGGTAAGCTTGGGTAATCTTCACGTATACGGATCAAGCCGTATAAGTCACCGTTACCTGGCATGTGTAAATCTAGTAGTAATATATCAAGATCTTCTTGTTCGCTTAACACCTTCAATGTACTATCAAAATCCGCTGATTCAAATACTTCTAAACCTGCAAACTTTACACTCAAAGCGCCCTTTAGTGCTTCACGAAATAACGGATGATCGTCCGCTATTAAAAACTGACTCATTGTTCACTCCCAAAAATTCGGCTGCTATCCAACAGACAACAGCCGATATACTACGTTTAGAATCAACTTCTAATCAAGCTTTTAACGCGAAATTAACGATTTAATCGATTTTCTACTAGCTCATCAACCACTGACGGATCCGCAAGTGTTGAGGTATCACCAAGCTGTTGGTGCTCATTTGCCGCGATTTTACGTAAAATACGACGCATAATTTTGCCAGAACGTGTTTTTGGTAAACCTGGCGACCACTGAATCATATCTGGTGATGCTATTGGGCTTAGTTCTTTACGTACCCAATTACGGATCTCTTTTGTTAGCTCATCACTCACCGTTACACCCTCGTTAGGAGTTATGTAAACGTAAATACCCTGGCCTTTAATATCATGCGGGTAGCCTACTACTGCCGCTTCAGCTACAGCTTCATGAGCAACTAACGCGCTTTCAATTTCCGCAGTACCTAAACGGTGCCCAGATACATTAAGTACGTCATCAACGCGTCCTGTGATCCAATAATCACCGTCTTCATCACGACGACAACCGTCACCAGTAAAGTACACACCAGGATAAGCGCTAAAGTAGGTTTGTTCAAAGCGCTCGTGATCGCCATACACAGTTCGTGCTTGTGAAGGCCAGCTATCTAAAATAACTAGGTTTCCTTCAACAGCGCCCTCTAATGTATTACCTCCAGCATCAAATAATGCCGGTGCAATACCAAAGAATGGGCGAGTTGCAGAGCCAGGTTTCATATCGGTTGCACCTGGTAATGGCGCAATCATGATGCCACCGGTTTCGGTTTGCCACCACGTATCTACAATTGGGCAGTTAGATTTACCAATTTTCTCAAAGTACCAAGTCCACGCTTCTGGATTGATTGGCTCACCCACAGAACCTAAAATGCGCAAGCTATCGCGATGTGAGCTGGCAATCGGCTCTTCGCCTTTGGCCATCAATGCACGAATGGCAGTAGGTGCTGTGTATAAAATTGTCACGTTATGTTTATCAACCACTTCACCCATACGACCTGCTGTTGGGTAAGTCGGTACGCCTTCAAATACGACTTGCGTACACCCATTAACGAGCGGCCCGTAAGCAATATAACTATGACCTGTGATCCAGCCAACGTCAGCACTACACCAAAAAATATCATCGTCTTTTAAATCAAAAATGTATTCGTGGGTCATAGATGAATAGACTAAATAGCCACCGGTGGTATGTACCACACCTTTAGGCTGACCTGTAGAACCCGATGTATACAGAATAAACAGCGGGTCTTCAGCATTCATGTGTTCAGGTTCGCACTCTGGCGCTTGATCTGCAACTAAGTCATGCCACCAAATATCATGGTCGTGCCAATCAACATCGCCTGATGTTAGTTTATGTACCACTACATGTTCAACAGTGGTGACTGAATCTTGTAATACGGCTTCATCTACATTGGCTTTGAGCGGCACACAGTTACCTGCACGTCGGCCTTCATCTGACGTGATCACCACTTTAGCGCCCGAGTCGTTAATACGATCCGCAATAGCTGACGGTGAAAAACCACCAAAAATAACTGAATGAATTGCGCCTATACGGGCACAAGCTTGCATTGCGTATATAGCTTGCGGGCTCATTGGCATATAAATGGCTACACGGTCACCTTTTTTAACACCTAATTTTTTTAAACCATTGGCAAACTTTGCCACTTCATCATGTAGCTGTTGATAGGTGATATTTTCGCTTTGTGAAGGATCATCACCTTCCCAAATTAATGCTACTTTATCCGCTTTTGTTTTTAAGTGACGATCAATACAGTTATAAGAGGCATTAAGGTAGCCATCTTCATACCATTTAATATTGATATGGCCTTTGTCAAATGAAGTGTTTTTTACTTTTGAATATGGAGTAAACCAGTCAAGACGCTTACCGTGCTCAGCCCAAAAACCTTCAGGGTCCTCAATAGACTGTTTATACATCGTATTATATTTTTCATTATCGACGAACGCTGCGTTTTTAATATGCGCAGGAACTGGATAGATACTTTGTGACATATTAGTCTCCAATTTATATTACTTGCCTTAGGCTTTTCATCAAGGATTACTCAGCAGTGCACTATTAAATATTAGACATTAGTTGTATCTGAGTTCAAACAACGATTATCTTATCTACAACCCTTATGGCTACACTCTATTTACATAAAAAACATACTATTAAATAAAAGTATATGAACACTCAATAATTATTAAACCTTAGTCTAATAGACTAATGGTTGATTGAGTAAATTGTGTACATATACAACAGTAGTTTAAATATTTAAAAACTTTGATTGTTTATTAATAATTCGTATTTACTAACAAATTAGATTAAAGATAATTAAATTCAATCTGTTAGTACTATATAAGTAACACACATTAATACATATCATAAGCAAACAACATACAACAAGTAGCCTATAAAAGGACGCAACAATGAAATTTACTCCAATTAAAACACTGGCAGCCAGTGCTGTATTATGTGCTTTAACAAGCACGGCTTATGCCGCAACAGCTGCAAAAATAGGTGATACCGAATTCACCTACGGTGGATACATTAAACTCGACGCAATGTGGAGTGACTACTCAGCAGGTGCGCCTGCAGGCACCAGTGTTGGCCGTGACTTTTATGTACCAAGTACATTAACCGTTGGCAGCGATAATAACTCAGATGCTGTATTTGATATGCACGCGCGTGAATCTCGCTTTAACTTTGGTACGTCTACACTTTTAGATAATGGCAAAACGGTTAAAACTAAAATAGAACTAGACTTTTTAGCTTCAGCCCCAGGCGGTAACGAGCGTGTGTCCAATTCATATTCTCCGCGTATTCGCCATGCATTTATCTCATATGATGGCTGGTTATTTGGTCAAACATGGTCAAACTTTCAAAACGTCGGTGCATTACCAGAAGCGCTTGATTTTGTTGGCCCAGCTGAGGGCACTGTATTTGTGCGCCAAACTCAAGTTAAATACACTACGGGCGCATGGTCATTCTCGTTAGAGAACCCAGAGAGCACTATTACAACAGCTGCCGGTGGCATGGCCGTGACTGATGATGCCTCATTACCTGACTTTACCGCACGCTACACCCATAATGCTGATTGGGGTAACTTTGTAGTAACAGCCCTTGCTCGTCAACTGACCTACAAAGTAGCCGGTGTTGATGCCGATGAAACCTCATTTGGTGTTAGTGCATCGGGTATGGTGAAGCTTGGTGAAGACAATCTAAAATTTATGCTTACCCAAGGTAAAGGGCTAGGTCGTTATGTTGGTCTAAACGTAGCTCATGGTGCGGTTCTCAATGGTGATGACCTAGATGCGATTGATTCAACCTCTGGCTTTGTAGCGTATCAGCATAAATGGAATAGCCAATGGCGTTCAACTTTCTTATATTCATTTTTCAGTGCTGATAACAACACTGACTTACTCGCCCTTACAGGCGATCCAACTAAATCAAGCCAAAGCTACAGTGCTAACATTTTATACTCACCAGTTAAACGCTTAACTTTTGGTGCTGAGTTTAAGCATGCCGAGCGCGAGCTTGAAAGTGGCGTAGATGGCGATCTAGATCGTTTACAATTTTCTGTAAAGTATGCGTTTTAATTTCCTAACCAATTAAAATACTGATTTACTTCCTGAGCGGCTTCGGCCGCTTTTTTTGTTTTTAACCAGAACTCAAGTTAACCAAACCCATGCGCTTTACTTAAAAAATATCAAAGACGTGTAAAACACCCATTAAACGCAATTGCAAATCACTCTCATTTAGATTAAATTACTTCCACATTTAATCTTATGGGAAACATAATGCTGCACAAACAAAAAGGCTTTGTATTTAAACTAAGTCTACTTACTTCACTGGTTTTATCTGGATATGCTGTTGCAAACGACACGCAAGACGACCTACCTTTAGAAAAAATTGCTGTTTATGGGCAACATCATAAAAACTATATTACTGAAGAAGCGCAGTCTGCGACTAAGCTAGGCTTAACAATTAAAGAAACTCCGCAATCAATTTCTGTTGTTTCACGCGCGTTGATGGATGATTTTTCACTTGATGATATTAATGCGGTATTAGAAAGCACCCCAGGCGTAACAGTAGAGCAAATAGAAACCGATCGTACTTACTTTAAAGCCCGTGGGTTTGACATAACCAACTTTTTGATTGATGGCTTAGGGACACCGCAAAATTCCGGTTCAATTCAAGGTACACTAGATACTGCAATTTATGATCGCGTTGAAATTGTACGTGGTGCCAATGGCATGATGACTGGTGCAGGTAACCCATCTGCGACTATTAATATGGTGCTAAAAAAACCAACCTACACAACGCAAGCTAATGCATCGGCTTCTTATGGTTCGTGGAATAACAAACGTGTAGATATTGATGTTTCCACACCGATTAACGATGAACACGCTGTTCGTGCTGTATTTACTAAGCAAGATAAAGAGTCGTACCTAGATCGTTACGAAACCGATAAGACCATTGCCTACCTTGCCTATGAGGGTAAGCTAACTGACGATACACTACTAAGCATTAACTATGTAAACCAGCAAAAAGATGCCGATAGCCCTCTATGGGGCGCGTTACCGCTTTATTACACTGATGGTTCACCAACTGATTATGATGAGTCAACTAGTACAGCTGCAGATTGGTCGTATTGGGATAATAGCGCTGAACGTATCTATGTAACACTTGAGCAAAACTTATCAGCGACTTGGGTTGCTAAAGCCCGTTATGCCCATATAAAAAATGAACAAAATTCTGAGTTATTTTATGTATATGGCACCCCAGATAAAGAAACTGGTTTAGGTTTAACCGGCTATGCGAGTCGTTATGATTACAAAGACACACAAGATTTGTTTGATTTATATGCCAGCGGAAAGTTTGAGCTATTTTCTTTAGAGCACGACTTATCATTCGGTATTAGCCAAGCAAACATGGACTTTAATGACCAATCGCTTTATGACTACAGCACAGGAAATGGTTTCCCTGCGATGCCTGATTTAGCGACTTGGGATGGGATAGCACCAGAAGCAACACTGGTTGATAAACCTAACGGCAGTGATGTACAAAATACACAAAGATCGGCCTATGTTTCAACTCGTATAAAACTAGCAGAACCATTAAGCATTTTGGCTGGCGTACGCTATACCGACTGGGAAACTAAAGGTACTGCTTATAGTGTAGTGCAAACCCGCGATGACTCAGAGGTTATTCCTTACATTGGTACTGTGTACGATTTTACCGAGTCATTATCAGCTTACGCTAGCTACACAGAAACGTTTGTGCCACAAAAAGAATTAGACATTAACGCTGAACAACTGGCTCCTGTTATTGGTAAAAGTGCTGAAGTTGGTTTAAAAGCACAACTTTTAGATGAACAAGTATTTGTAACACTGGCCTATTTTGATGCTAAGCAAGATGGACTTGCTGTTGCACTTCCGGGCTCCCTTCCAAGCGATACGCGTTATTACGCTGCAGATGGTATTAACAGTGATGGTTTCGAAATTGAATTAAGCGGTCGCTTAACTGATGATTTAAGTGCCAGCATCAGCTTTAGTAATTTAAGTATTGATGGTGATGAACTCGTTAAAGATTACACCCCAGAAAACCAATTAAAAATGGCAGCCACTTATCAAGTGCCATTTATTGATGGTTTAACCTTAGGTGCTAATTACCGCTGGCAAGATTCTATTAGCCGTGTGCAAGTAAAAGATCCAGCAGGCAACGCATTGGCAACTACAAAACAAGATGCTTATGGCTTATTAGATTTAATGGCCACCTACGAAATTACTCAAAACGTCGGTGTTACCTTTAATGTTAATAACAGTACTGATGAAAAGTACATAAACAGCCTTTATTGGGAGCAAGGTTACTACGGGGCACCGCGTAACTACTCATTGTCAGTTAACTGGCAGCTATAAAGCTAACTAGGCTTTAAGTCACTTTATAGCAAACAATAAAAAAGCGCTAACCTAATGGTTAGCGCTTTTTTTTAAGCTCGGGTCAAATCAAGCTTTAAAACAAATGGGCTTAAAGGTCGCCTTCATCACCTAATACGTCTTCGCCATCTTCTGGCTCAACCGTTGTTTTTAGCAATAGCATTTCACGTAATTTACCTTCTATTTCATCTGCAATTTCAGGGTTTTCTTTAAGGAACTTAATTGAATTAGACTTACCTTGGCCAACTTTGTTGCCATTATAACTGTACCAAGCACCTGCTTTTTCAACAATTTTATGCTTAACACCTAAATCAATCAGCTCCCCCTGCTTAGAAATACCTTCACCATACATAATGATAAATTCAGCTTGTTTAAACGGCGGTGCCACTTTGTTCTTCACAACTTTAACACGCGTTTCATTACCAACAACCTCGTCGCCTTCTTTTACCGAACCAATACGACGAATATCAATACGTACAGAGGCGTAAAATTTCAGGGCATTACCACCAGTTGTTGTTTCAGGGTTACCAAACATTACACCAATTTTCATACGGATTTGGTTAATGAAAATACATAGCGTGTTTGAGCGCTTAATGTTACCTGTAAGCTTACGTAATGCTTGTGACATTAAACGTGCTTGTAAGCCCATGTGTGAATCACCCATGTCGCCTTCAATCTCAGCTTTTGGTGTTAATGCAGCAACCGAATCGACAATCACTACATCAACCGCGCTTGAGCGCACTAACATGTCACAAATTTCCAGTGCTTGTTCACCCGTATCTGGTTGAGATACCAGTAACTCATCAATGTTAACGCCTAGTTTTTGTGCATAAACCGGATCAAGAGCATGCTCAGCATCAACAAAGGCACAGGTTTTACCTTCTTTTTGAGCTTGCGCGATAACTTGTAATGTTAGCGTTGTTTTACCTGATGACTCTGGGCCATATACTTCAACAATACGCCCCATTGGCAAGCCGCCTATACCTAAAGCAATATCAATACCTAGCGAGCCTGTTGATACAGCGTCAATGTTTAACGCCTTATTGTCACCCAATTTCATGATTGAGCCTTTACCAAATTGACGTTCAATTTGTGATAAAGCTGCGTCCAATGCCTTTTGTTTGTTATCGTTCATTTTACTCTCCAAATCCAGCTAATGCAGACAAGTATACTGTATGAAATCACAGTATCAAGCTAATTTTATTATTTTATCTTCTCTATTATAGTTTTTAAAGAAAATACAATAACTTGCAGCCTAACTTGTGCCCTATCTCCATCAAATACTTGCTCAAACGCCCAGTGTTTACCGTTAATTTGTAGGCCAAACCACACAAGCCCTACCGGTTTGCCCTCAGTGGCACCACCGGGACCTGCAATTCCTGAAATAGCAATGCCAATATCAGCATTAGCCGCCTTACATGCGCCTGCTGCCATCTCAATGACTGTTTGTTCGCTCACCGCGCCAAATTCCTCTAGGGTATCACGCTTCACATTGAGTAATTCATGCTTGGCGTTATTGCTATAAGTGACAAATGCACGGTCAATATATGCTGAGCTGCCTGGGGTATCGGTAAGCGAATAACTCACTCCACCACCAGTACATGATTCAGCGGTAGTGATCCATAAGCGTTTATCCGTTAAAATAGCGCCTAATTGCGCAGCAAGTGTCTTAATCTCTTGATGTAATTCCATATTCAGCCTTTGGGTAAATACATGTCGTTTGATCTTTATGCACCGCACACTATAAAACAACAAACCCCTATGATGCAGCAGTATCTAAAAATAAAATCAGAGCATCGCGATATTTTATTGTTTTATCGGATGGGGGATTTTTACGAACTCTTTTTTGACGACGCAAAACGCGCCGCGCAATTGCTTGATATTTCACAAACACATCGTGGCAAAGCCGGCGGCGATCCTATTCCTATGGCGGGCGTGCCTTATCATGCAGTAGAAAACTATTTAGCCCGCTTAGTACAAATGGGCGAGTCGGTGGCTATTTGTGAACAAGTGGGCGACCCAGCCACCAGCAAAGGTCCTGTTGAGCGCAAGGTAGTCCGTATTGTCACCCCGGGTACTATTTCTGACGAAGCCTTACTGCAAGAACGCCAAGACAACCTTTTAACCAGTGTTTGGCAAAATAAAAAAGGCCAATACGGTGTTGCGTATCTTGATATCAACTCTGGGCGCTTCAACATTGTTGAAGTTAGTACCGATGAAGCATTTAGCTCAACGCTACAACGCTTAGCGCCTGCTGAATTACTATATAGTGAACACTTTGAAAACACTCATTTAATTGAACATATTAAGGGAGCGCGTCGTCGCCCTGATTGGGAGTTTGACCTTGATACCGCGCAACACTTACTATGCGAGCAGTTTGGCACCAAAGATTTAGTCGGTTTTGGGGTCGACAAAGCACATAGCGCCTTGGTGGCAGCAGGCTGTTTAATGCAGTACGTAAAAGATACCCAACGTATTGCATTACCGCACATTCGTGCAATTACCCTTGAGCATAATGAACACGCAGTAATTTTGGATGCGCCAACTCGCAAAAACCTTGAACTTACCGTTAATCTATCAGGTGGCTTTGAAAATACCCTTGCCCAAGTGCTTGATAAAACAGCAACAGCGATGGGCTCGCGATTACTTAAGCGTCGTATTCATACCCCTATTCGTAATAAAGACGAGTTAAACTCTCGTCTAAATGCCATTAGTGCTATTTTAGATGTGCAATTATGCAGTGAGCTGCATGACGCGCTCAAAGAGATTGGTGATATAGAACGTGTAATTGCTCGCTTGGCATTACACACGGCTCGCCCACGCGATTTAACAAGGCTTCGTAGTGCGCTTCAAGCATTAGCACCGCTGCATAGCTTATTAAACGATGCCACAGATGCGCGTATTTCTCATATTATAGCCCACTCTAAAGAGCTTCCTGAGCTTCAAGCATTACTTGAACGTGCAGTGATTGATAACCCACCGGTGTTAATTCGTGATGGCGGTGTTATTGCGCCAGGATATAACAGCGAACTTGATGAGTGGCGTAATTTAAGCCAAGGTGCCACCGATGTGCTTGAACAGCTAGAGCAGCGCGAACGTGAACGTACAGGTATTAGTACACTTAAGATTGGTTATAACCGAGTGCATGGCTTTTTTATTGAAGTGAGCCGCGCCAACTCGCACTTAGTGCCTGCAGATTACATTCGTCGTCAAACATTAAAAAATAACGAGCGCTATATAATCCCAGAACTAAAAGAACACGAAGACAAAGTTCTCGGCAGTCAATCAAAAGCGCTGGCCCTTGAAAAACAATTATACGAACAGTTATTTGAGTTTATTGCTCCGCATATTGAGCAACTACAAATAATGGCCTCGGTCATTGCCGATTTAGATGTACTGAACAATTTAGCAGAGCGTGCCCAAACACTTAATTATGCCAAACCTGAGCTTTGCGATAACGATAATATCAGCATTAAACAAGGCCGCCACCCTGTGGTAGAGCAGGTAATGAAAGACCCGTTTATTGCCAACCCTGTGGAACTCAATAACCAGCGTAAAATGTTGATTATTACCGGCCCTAACATGGGCGGTAAATCAACCTACATGCGCCAAACTGCCCTTATTGTGCTTATGGCACATATTGGCTGTTACGTTCCTGCCGATAGCGCTAAAATTGGTAATATAGATAGAATATTTACCCGTATTGGCGCCAGTGACGACTTAGCATCTGGGCGTTCAACCTTCATGGTTGAAATGACCGAAACCGCGGCAATTTTAAATAATGCCACTGCACAATCATTGGTATTAATGGATGAAATAGGCCGAGGAACCAGTACTTACGATGGTTTATCACTGGCGTACGCTACGGCTGATCACCTCGCTTCAAAAATCGCGGCTAAAACTTTGTTCGCAACCCATTACTTTGAACTCACTGAGCTTGCAGAACAAACGCCTGGGCTGGTTAATGTGCACCTAGATGCCATTGAACACAACGATACCATTGCCTTTATGCACACGGTATTAGATGGTGCCGCAAGTAAAAGTTTTGGTTTGCAAGTAGCGGCACTGGCCGGGGTGCCTAAAGCAGTTATTGCCCAAGCTAAACAAAAGCTAAGCTTGCTTGAAAACCATCAAAGTGTCACCACAGTCACTACAGAGCAACAGGTTTTACCGTTTGATAGTGAACCGCAAATAATTCAGCCTAGTGAGCTTGAGCAACAAATGAGCGCAATAGACCCTGATAACCTATCACCGCGTCAGGCGCATGAACTGCTTTATAAATTAAAAGCACTGCTTTATACGTAAATAGCCCGGCTTAAAAAGCCGGGCTGTATTCATTTTTCTGTGTGTTTAGATTAAGCGAACTGTTCAAATAAGCTTTTGGTACTTAAGCCTTCTTGTTGCAAAATATCTTTTAACCGACGTAGCGCCTCAACCTGTATTTGGCGAACTCGCTCACGGGTTAAGCCTATTTCACGGCCAACATCTTCAAGGGTTGAGGGTTCATAGCCTAGTAAACCAAACCGACGTGCCAGTACTTCGCGTTGCTTAGGGTTTAACTCACCTAACCAGTCAATAATATGCGTATTCATATCGTTGTTTTGTACTTCACCTTCAGGGCCTACATTTTTTTCATCGGCTATCACATCTAATAATGCACTGTCATTCTCGCTACCAATGGGCATATCTACAGAGGCTATTTTTTCATTTAGGCGTAGCATTTTAGTAACGTCTTCGACCGGTCTATCTAAGCTTTCTGCAATTTCTTCTGCGGTAGGCTCATGATCAAGCTTTTGCGTTAGCTCACGTGCTGTACGTAAATAAACGTTAAGCTCTTTAACAACATGAATAGGCAAACGAATAGTACGCGTTTGATTCATTATCGCCCGCTCAATGGTTTGACGTATCCACCATGTAGCATAAGTAGAAAATCGAAAACCACGTTCAGGATCAAACTTTTCAACCGCTCTAATGAGTCCTAAGTTACCTTCTTCAATTAAATCGAGTAGAGCAAGCCCACGATTGTTATACCTGCGCGCAATTTTCACAACCAAGCGTAAGTTACTTTCAATCATGCGTTTACGGGAAGCTTCACAACCTTTAAGCGATTTTCGTGCAAAAAAGACTTCTTCTTCGGCACTTAATAGAGGGGAAAAACCAATTTCGCCTAGGTATAACTGAGTGGCGTCGAGGTTTTTAGTGACTTCTTCTTTAACAAATACGTCTTCATCTTCCACGTCATCAAGTAGTTGCGTTGGATCTTCAACTTTTGAATCGTCAAACTTATCATCAGTGGGGGTTTTCTCAGCTTTTGCTACATCAGCCATAAGACTTCTCCTGAGCAAGCTATCAATAACTTTATGATTAAGGTCTGTAGTCGTTTTATTAGCTTTTGCTGTATTAGCCATGAGCCTTCTCCAGAACAATCAATCAACACCTTTAGTTCAGGGTAGGTATTTAGCAGGGTTAACAGCTTTTCCTCGATAACGAATTTCAAAACGAAGTGCCGTTACTGAAGACTCTGAATTACCAATTTCTGCTATTTTTTGTCCCGCCTTCACTATTTGCTTTTCTTTAACAAGTAACTTTGAGTTATGTGCATAAGCACTTAGGTAATCATCATTATGTTTCAATATAATTAAATTACCGTAACCTCTTAGTGCACTACCCGCATAGACTACCGTTCCTTGAGCAGCGGCGAATACTGCCGACCCCTTTTTATTAGCAATCTGTAGGCCTTTATAACCATTTTCCTTGTTAGAAAAGCGTTGGATTATTTTACCTTTAGCAGGCCAAAACCAACTCAACTTTCTGTTTGCAGAACCTTGAGACTTGCTAATTTTTTGGTTAGCTTGTTTTTGAACATACCTTCGTTTTTTCGGCTTATCAAGCTCTTTCTTTGATTTTTTGTTACTTTTTTGTAAATTAGATGACTTTTTAGCTGGGTGTTTTTGATTCGTTTTTGCTGTAACTCTTGGCTTGCTTGGTTCTAAAAGAGAAACAACCTGACCAGGAACAATAATGTAAGGTGATGCAATTGAATTGTTTTTTGCAAGCTCCCTGAAATCTTTTCCGGCACTAAAAGCAATCGAGTAAAGTGTATCGCCTTTTTGTACTGTGTATTTTCCGCCGTTAATATTAATCCGTGAGGGATAGTCATTAATATTATTATTTAAACTGCTTACCGGTGCGGGAACATGGCGAGACGAGCATGCACAGAGAAAAACACTAATAAATAAAGCAACATAACAGCGTATTTGTTTATTCAATGCGTTTTGCCCTCTGCGTTAATAACATTAATATATAGTACTTAACGTAATAAAATGTACGCAACAACAATTAAAGCAACCACAGCCCAGCCAAGCACTTCAATATATTGACGTAATTTTTGCTCCATTTTAACTCCGCCCCATTTCATTAAAGCAGATACTAAAAAGAAACGCGCCCCTCGTCCAACCGCCGATGCAACAATAAAGGGTAAAAACGCCATTTGTAATACCCCTGCACCAATAGTAAATACCTTATAAGGAATAGGCGAAAACCCGGCTAAAAATACCACCCATACGCCATAATCTTTAAACCATGCAAGTGCCGTATTAAATTTATCTTGCCATTGCATTTGTGCAATAAAAGGCTCTACAACAGGTTCAAATAACCAAAACCCTAGTAGATAACCTAGCACGCCGCCAAGCACAGAAGCTACGGTAGCAAAGCTTGCAAATCGCCATGCTTTACTCGGTTGTGCCAGCGACATAGGCGCTAACATTACATCGGGTGGCACCGGAAAAAAAACCGATTCGGCAAAGCTCATCCCTGCTAAATAACGTTCTGCATGGCGATGCTTAGCCCACACTAAGGCCATATCATATAACTTGGTAAACAACTTCAAAATGAATTCCTATTCAATATCGCCAGGGACCAAAGGTACAAATCTTACTGGCGCAATTACATGCTCTGTAAAGCTATCGCCTTGGCGAATAACCATGGTTAATTTTTGTTCTACCTCACCAATGGGGGCGAGTAATACGCCTCCATCTGCAAGTTGTGCGAGTAGTTCTGGAGGGATAATCGTTGCCGCAGCGGTCACAATAATGCCATTAAATGGCGCTTGCGATTGCCATCCTTGCCAACCGTCACCGTGTTTCATAGTGACATTATATAAATCGAGCTGATGTAATCGACGCTTTGCTTGCCATTGCAAAGCTTTTATACGCTCAACCGAATACACCTTATCAAAGGTTTTAGCCAGTACCGCGGTTTGATAGCCGGATCCGGTACCAATTTCTAACACTTTACTTTTCACGCCGGCTAAACGCATCAATTCGGTCATACGGGCAACAATGTAAGGCTGAGAAATAGTTTGTCCTTGCCCTATCGGTAGCGCCGTATTTTGATACGCTTTGTGCTTTAGTACATCATCAATAAAAATATGCCGAGGAATTTGCGCAATCGCCTTTAAAACCTCCTTATCTTCTACGCCCTCTCGTTGTAATAGGTCTGAAAGCGCTTGTGCACTGCGGGTATAATTAGCCAGCACGGTTGATCTCCAACTCGGCTAACCACTCTCCCACAGCTTTGATACTGTCTTTAGCGGTCATATCAACGCTCAATGGGGTGACTGATGCATAGCCATTATTTACAGCATAAAAATCGGTGCCTTCACCGGCATCGCTTTCTGTACCCAAAGAACCATACCAAAAAATATCGCGTCCCCAAGGATCGCTTTGCTTGGTCATGGTTTCTGCTTTGTGTCGCGCGCCTAAGCGAGTTACCTGAACCCCTTTTAGCTCACTTAAAGGAATATCTGGCACATTAATATTGATGATCTGATCTTTAGGCAGCGGATGCGAAGCAAGCCCTTTAATAATATTGACCGTAACGGCTGCTGCCGTTTCAAAGTGTTCACCATGGTGAGAGCACAAAGACACCGCAATTGCTGGTAAGCCCAGATGACGACCTTCAGTCGCCGCAGCAACCGTACCAGAGTAAAGTGTATCGTCACCTAAATTGCCGCCGTGGTTAATACCGGCTACCACTAAATCGGGCTTTTCATCCATTAATTGATTCACACCTAAATGCACACAATCCGTTGGCGTGCCATTAACCGACATAAAGCCATTGTCGAGTGTCGTTGCACGCAAAGGATTCATTAACGTCAGTGAATTACTTGCGCCACTGCAATTTCTATCTGGCGCAACCAGCGTTACCTCAGCAATTTGTGTTAATGCTTGGTATAAAACAGCAATACCTTTGGCATTAACACCATCATCATTACTTAATAGAATCTTCATCTGCGTTATCCTTTTCTTTTCGCTCGCGAGGACTGGCGTCAGTATAATCAACCAGTTCGCGCAGTAAAGCCGTTGCAAAGCAGCCTTTGGGTAAACCAAAGCTGAGTTTTAATGTGCGTTCATCAAGTGTTTCTACACTTAGATCTTGAGGGATTAAACGCAGCATTCTGCGCTCGTTTTTAAGCCCTAAATCCCCTAAGCCATCACACCATGCTTGATACGGTGCCAACCATGTTTTTTCTTGTTCGGTAAGGCCTTTTTCACTTTTGCCAACCATGGGCGCCGACATCATAATATCGCCAGAGGCAAGACGTGCAATATTTTCATCACTTATCGCATCTTCAAAAAATGCATTGCTACCACTTAGCATAAATACTTCGCGATGCATGGTTTTAGCAAGGCCATGCTCTGCCACGCGTAAACTAACAATTTGATTAAACACATGTGAACGCGCAGCAGAAATAATAATGCCTCGCAGCTTTTTATCGCGTATGCGCTCACCGGCAAACATTTTTTCAGCCATGACTAAGTTATGCCCATCACGGCCAAAACGCTGCTCACCAAAGTAGTTAGGCACACCTGCGCGTACTGCGTTTATACGGCATAAAATATCAAGCGGCTCGGTTACATTGCGCAAGGTAATAGTAAATCTATTTCCTTTATGGCAACCAGTGCGCAATTTTCGCTCATGGCGCTGCTGCGAAACCACAAACACGCTTTCGCTGTTGAGCTCAGTAAAATCAATATGCTTTTTAATCGGTACTTTTACGCTAAACCACTGCGAACATACTCCATGGCGGTCTTTCATACCGGCATAGCTTACATCACGTGGCGATACCCCCGCTTTTTGTGCAATCAGCTTGGCAACATATTGAGTGTTTTCGCCTTTTTTAACCACTTGCAAACACACGTGTTCACCACTGCCGGTAAACTCTATACCGAGCTCCTCATCAACCATAAAGTCTTCTGCGGTGGTTTTAAAGTCGGCTTTGGAAAGCGGCGCGCCATATAAATAATTTAATTCGCTCATGCGTTTTGTTTGCTCATAATGACCACGGCATGGCTTGAAATGCCTTCTTTTCGCCCCTCAAACCCGAGCTTTTCAGTGGTTGTGGCTTTAACATTTATCTGTGAAAGCTCAGCATTTAAATCACTGGCAAGATTGGTTCGCATTGCTTGAATGTGTGGCAGCATTTTTGGTGCTTGTGCCACAATAGTGATATCCGCATTGCCTAATACATAGCCCTGTTGCTTGGCTAGACTCACTACATGGCGAAGTAAAATACGGCTATCGATATTTTCATACTCACTGGCTGTATCTGGAAAGTGCTTACCAATATCGCCCAGCGCTAATGAGCCTAAAATAGCGTCACATAATGCATGAATAGCTACATCTCCATCTGAGTGTGCTAAAAAGCCTTGCGGGTAATCAATTTTTTCGCCGCAGATAGTTAAAGGCCCTTGGCCTCCAAATTTATGCACGTCAAAACCATGGCCTATTCGTATCATGTTGCACTCTCATTATTTTGTTTTTGCAGTAAAAAGCCTGCTAAATCTAAATCTTCTGGGGTGGTAATTTTAATATTATCACTGCGCCCCGCCACCAGCTTTACCGGCTTATTTGCCCATTCCATGGCACTGGCTTCATCAGTAATAATTGCCCCATTGGCTAACGCATTTTGCAGTGCTGTTTTGAGCTCGTCGTATTTAAACAGTTGCGGAGTAAGCGCTTGCCATAAATCATCACGAGGCACTGTTTGTTGCGCATGGCTTTGCCCTCGTTTTATAGTGTCTTTTACTTGGCTGGCTAAAATGCCGCCTTCATCAGCCTGCATGCACTGTGCTATTAGGCGCTCTATATCAGCAATATCTACTAAAGGTCTTGCAGCGTCGTGCACCAAAACCCAAGCAGGTGGGTTGGCAGCTAAAAACAATAAACTGTTTAACACTGAATCTGCACGCTCTTTGCCACCAGTGGCACGCACAATGCGAGGGTCAGATAGCGTAAGGTCGTTAAAGTAGGGGTCGGTTTCGCTCAGAGCCACCACTATAGAGTTTAACTGCGGTAACTGCGATAACTTAGCGAGCGTGTGCTCTAAAATGGTTTTCCCTGCTAAGGAAATATATTGCTTTGGTGTTGTATGTTGCATTCTGCTGCCAACACCTGCGGCAGGAACAATAGCAGCAATGGTTTGTTTATTTGTCATGGTGTTGAGCCGGTAAAACACGAATAAAGGTTTCGTCCGGTTTAATCATTCCTAATTCGTTGCGGGCACGCTCTTCAATACCTTCAAGGCCGAGCTTTAAATCTTCTATATCCGCTTTTAATACTTTATTACGCTTGATCAGCTTTTCGTTTGTTTGTTGATGCGATGCTACCGCATTTTTTAAACGGGTGTAGTCTTGCACCCCGTTATGCCCAAACCAAAGTCTGTACTGAATAAAAAGTGCTAAGCACAACAAGCCAAATTGAAAAAATCGCATTAAACACTCCTTATTTTAATTTTTAATTATCTACTTATGCTAGCGGCCGCTTAACATTGCGCCAATTAATATTGGCAGCTAGTAACATTTCCCGTAATGACAAAACCCGTGGCGTGCTACGCTTTGAAAACTGCCACTGGTGGCCACAACACGCCGCTGCAAGGCTCGTTTTACTAGGTTTAAGCAATTGCGCACTTTGTTGCTCAAGTCCTTGGCCTAAAAAATCAAACCAGCCAAGTTCATTACAATGCAGTTGCGTATCAGCTACTTGATCAATGCTATCTATTCTAACCCGAATTTGACCGTGACTTTGTAATAATACAGGAATTATTAGCCCTACTTTGGCATACGCTTGATAAAAAAGTTCATTCGCTGAAGGATTAGCCTCTGGCGGTGTTGGTTTTTGTTTTTCAAGCCAGCCTCCATTTTGCGCATCAAGCGTAAAAGGCAATGGTGCATTAGCTACACGTGTTGCGGCACGTTCAATATAATAAGGCAGGCTTTTTAATTGCCTGCGTAAACGGTCACCATTAGGTTCAGCCACTAAGCGCTGAACTTCACGCTGATAAAAAGCATTGCATAATTGTGCGTAAAGCACTTTTTGTGCATCAGTTTGCCATATTTCAACTTGCTGGCTTGTGTTAAACTGCTTATTTTTAGCAACCAATCGCTGTACTCAAAAAAACATTTTAATACTGTTTTATAACACAGTAATGCACAGTTTTTAAGCACTTGTAGTAATTTAAGCGCTTGGCTTTTCGCCTAATTTTGCAATGCCTGATTCTAAAAATTGCACAACAGTATTACGTTTTTTTCCAATTAATAAACTGCCATCGGCTAAAAACATAAAGTTTTGCCAGTTGCGTTTAAACACATCAAAGCTCGTTTCAATAATATTATCGCGCGCCATACAAAAATAAACGGTGGTGTTAGCCTGCCAGTCTAGGTGGTTTAAAATAGCGTCAGGAAATTGGGGTTCTTCGCTTTCCCACGCATCTTCCCAATTAATTTCTTGGCTAAAGTTTTGCTCTTGCGCGCACCAATCGGTTTTATCAAAAAAGTCTGGATGGTCATGTTCACGACTCACCATGGTTGTCCACAGTACGGCCGCACGCTCGCTGGTCATCGGTTTAATATTGGCTGCATCAATATCTGAAACCGGAATATCTTTGTGGCGAAATACCCAGGCTTTTTTGTAATCATCAAGAGAAATATAATTCATAGTATTGCTGTATTCTTTGGCATAATAAAAAGCGAAGGCAAATTATACAAGATAACAGACTATGACTACAGCACTAAAACTGGGTTTATATCAACACTACAAAGGTCCACAATATAAAGTTATGCATGTGGCGACCCACAGCGAAACCAACGAGCAGTTGGTTATTTACCAAGCCTTATACGGTGAATACGGTATATGGGCACGCCCACTAAGTATGTTTACTGAAACCGTAGAAAAAGACGGTAAAACTATCGCCCGTTTTGCCTACCTTGGTGAAGCCGATTAACTATGGCATTATAACGCATAACAATTACTGCTCAGACCAGATAAAGGATAACCCGTGCAATTTAACTCTACTGATAATTACATCGCAAGCTCAGCATTAAAACAGGCAGTAAACGCCGCTATTATGCTGCAAAAACCGCTTTTAATTAAAGGCGAGCCAGGCACAGGTAAAACCATGCTGGCCGAAGAGTTAGCGAAAAGTTTAGATACTGAGCTTATTCAGTGGCATATAAAATCAACCACTAAAGCGCAGCAAGGTTTGTACGAGTACGATGCGGTATCGCGTTTGCGCGACAGCCAGCTAGGTGATGAGCGCGTTCACAATATTAGCAACTACATAGTTAAAGGTAAGCTGTGGCAAGCCTTCATGTACGCTGAATTAAACGGCAAACGCCCAGTACTGCTTATTGACGAAATAGACAAAGCCGATATTGAGTTTCCAAACGATTTACTACTCGAACTCGATAAAATGGAATTTCATGTATACGAAACCGGTGAGCGCATTGTGGCTAAAGAGCGCCCTATTGTGATCATCACCTCAAACAATGAAAAAGAGCTGCCTGATGCGTTTTTACGTCGCTGTTTTTTCCATTATATTGATTTTCCAAATAGCGACGAAATGCAGCAAATTATTGATGTGCACTACCCGCATGTTAAACAAGATTTAGTTCGCCAAGCGCTAGAAGTATTTTTTAACTTACGCGAAGCCAACGGCCTTAAAAAGAAGCCATCCACCAGCGAGTTACTGGATTGGTTAAAACTATTAATGGCTGAAGATATAGACGCAAAAACCCTGCACGACAAAGCGCAAAAAGGCGGTTTAATGCCGATGTTTGGCGCGCTGCTTAAAAACGAGCAAGACATAAGCCTAATCGAAAAACTCGCGTTTATGAGCCGTCGCTAACATGTTGGTACAGCTTTTTTTCACGCTACGTAAATACCGCTTGCCTGTGAGCCTGCGCGAACTACTCGATTTAATTAACGCTTTAAAACAAGGCGTTATATTTGCTGATGTAGACGCGTTTTATCATTTAGCACGCACTATTATGGTAAAGGACGAAACGCATTTTGATCGATTCGATAAAGCCTTTAGCGATTACTTTAGCGGTATTGCCGACTTAGACCTACTCGAGAGCTTAAAACAGCAACACAACTTACCTGAAGATTGGTTGCGTAAAGAGTTTGAAAAGCACCTAAGCGATGAAGAAAAAGCCCAACTAAAAGCCATGGGCGGGCTAGACGAGCTGATGAAAACTCTTAAGGAGCGTTTAGAAGAACAGCAAAAACGCCACGCAGGCGGCAATAAATGGGTAGGTACCGGTGGCACCTCGCCTTTTGGTGCGTATGGTTATAACCCTGAGGGCGTTCGCATTGGTCAAGATGGCAACCGCAATCGCCAAGCGGTAAAAGTGTGGGATAAGCGCGAATACCGCAATTTAGACTCCGACAGAGAAATTGGCTCACGCACTATAAAGCTCGCCCTTAAAAAGCTACGTAAATTTGCCCGCACTGGCGCAAGCGACACCCTTGATTTAAATGAGACTATTCGCGCGACTGCCAAGCAAGGCGGCATGCTCGATGTAAAAATGGCACCCGAGCGCCACAATGCCGTAAAAGTATTGATGCTGTTTGATATTGGCGGTTCAATGGATGACTACATTCATACCTGTGAAGAGCTATTTAGCGCCGCCCACAGCGAATTTAAACACCTTGAGTTTTACTACTTTCATAACTGTTTATACGAACACGTGTGGCAAGATAACCAACGCCGCCATTCAAACGTTATCGACACTATGACGCTGATTAATAAGTTCACCAGCGACTACAAAGTTATATTTGTGGGTGATGCCACTATGGGCCCGTATGAAATCGCCTACCCTGGTGGATCGGTAGAGCATTGGAATGAAGAGCCCGGCAGTGCGTGGCTGGCACGAATCACCAATCACTTTGATAAAGTCGCGTGGCTCAACCCACAACCGGTTGAGCATTGGCCGTACTACCAATCAATTGATTTTATCAAGCAGCTGATGGATAACAGAATGTACCCGTTGAGTTTAGATGGGATAAGTAAAGCGATAAAAGAGTTGAGTTAGAATATTAATTTAAGACGACTCAGCGCTAGCAGCGGAGCTTTAGGCATGAATCTATAACTTTGTTGGGTGGCGCCTTCGGCTTAACCAACCTACCTTTAACGTAGGTCGGATAAGTGGTGAAGCCACGCCATCCGACGAACAGAGATGAATTCAACAGAAACAATCCGATGCACCGCGTTAATGAACAACCGTATGTAGCCACTTAGTTTAAATGAGATAAGTAAAGCGATAAAAAAAATTAGTTAATACATTTTAAGTAGCTCATACACCATATTTTGATGGTATTCACTGAGCATGAGTTCTAATTGCTTCTCGAAGACTTCAATGGATGGTGTTTTTCCACTTAACCGCTGTTGCTTTAGCCATTCAAGTAATTCAACCCTTACTAAATAAACGTTTTCAATACAGTAGCTTGGATCTGAAAGCCAAATTTTTGGAGCTCCTAGTGAAGCTCCTGAATACCAGTGACAAATGGAATAGCCTTTCACTTTCAAGCTTATCACTAAGTTGCCAGCTATAAATCCATCAGGTAATCAGAAATAGAGGGAAGCATCCTATAACAACAAATAGCCCCCTTCGCATCGATTTCTCTGATATATCACCATGCATTCTTTGATAAATTCCGTAGATGAGTACAAAAAAAGCGAGCATCATAACTATCAAAGGAATTACTGCAGGTTTAATTTTTAACGAAATTACATTTTCAGCAATAAGACTTAATGCGCTAATTTCTAATTTAAAGCTGTAGGCATAGAGAGTAATGATTAAACATAAAACGCCTATAGACCCCCTTTTTTTAGGGTTGGTAGGTGAGAGTTGATTAGCCGGACTTGCCATTTTAGTATCGTCTTCCTGAGTAAGGAATACCAAATAAGCGCTGTATAAACTCAATTGGATTATTATCGTACATTCACTCAGCCCTATCTAATTCATATTTTAACTAATTTGGATAGATATCATAATTTTTAATCGTCGCCCCTTGTTCGTTGCAGCCTATCGCGGTCTGCAACAGTCGGTATTTATGCAAAGGTCGTTTGATTTGCACCTTTAACCTTTAACCTTTAACCTTTAACCTTTAACCTTTAACCTTTAACCTTTAACCTTTAACCTTTAACCTTTAACCTTTCACCTCGAACCTCGAACCTCGAAAATAAAATCACATCAACTTCCAAACCACAAACGCAACTGCAAAACCAACTAAGTACACCAAGCCCAACCAAGTTAAGCTACGCAAAAGTAGGCTGTGTTTAATCTCGGGCTCTGAGCGTACTAGGCTAAAATTAAGCCATGCAAAAACAGGGGTAGTAACAAACGCAAGCGTCATAGCAAAGGTAAGCATGGGGCCAAGGGCTGATTTAAAAAATAAAATAACGGCCATACCGGCAAGTGCTTGCAGTATAAGCCAGGTATTTAAGCTGTGTTTAGATTGCTTAAAACCCAGTAATTTATGCGATTCGTTAAGTGTGCGGGCGTAGCCGTCAAGCACGGTGAGTGTGGTGCCAAACATACACAAAAACGCGATGGCTGATACCAAAGGCCTTGCCCACTCGCCAATAGTAAGTGCATACATATCAATCAGCTGTTTAGCAAAGGCTACACCGCCAAGCTCTATATTACTGCTTTGCCCATATTGCACTAACGCACCTAAACTAAAAAATACCAGCGCAAGCCCGGCGGTTAACCAATAGCCTACATTAAAGTCGAATAAGCCTTGGGTTTTAGTCACACTTTGCTGAGCTTGTTTTTCTTTAAGCCACAACGAGCTCAGTGCCGATATTTCAATAGGCGCTGGCATCCAGCCCATTAAGGCAACCATAAAGCCTAACATGGCAAGTTCATACGGTGAGGGGCCAACATAGTTTACAGGCGCTACAGGGCCGTTATTTATAGCAATAACTAATGCCGTTATGGTTGCTATAGTAAGTAGCCCCATAATAGCTTTTGCAACGTTATCGAGCGCTTTAAAGTGCCCTAGTAATAATATAATTAAACATACAGCCAATATTAACCAGCACAATAAGGTAACGGGAATACTAATAGGTAATGCGTAGTGTAATAAGCTCGCAGTAAGCAACAATACGCCCGCGGTATTTACCACAGCGGCAATAATATTGAGAGCAATAAAACTGTAAAAATAGCCAGGCCCTTGGTTTTTATACCCTTGCACTAAACTATTTTTAGTAGCGAGTGTGTATTCCATGCCAAAACGAAAAAACGGGTACTTTAAAACGTTAACCACCACAATAAGCCAAAATAGCTGCCAGCCAAATAATGCACCTGCTTGAGTAGAGGCCACTAAGTGTGAGCCACCAATGGCAGCGGTGGCCATTAAAATACCTGGGCCGAGCGCCCCTAACCGAGACTTCCATGTGCTTTGTGTGTACTGCATTAACTTCTCAAATTTGGTGTATTAAGTGCTTTTATTATTAATTTTTATCATTAATAAACTGTGTGAATGCATAACTTACCTAATTTACAGGCAATAAAAAAGAGCCCTTAGGCTCTTTTTAAAAATAACACATTGTTAGTTATTAATTTAAATCCATCTCTTGGATGATTTCGTGTGCTATTTCAGGTGTGGTACTTACAGGCTTTTCATGTAAGTTCGCTTTTATTTGCCCTTTACGATGCTTTAGTGCGGCATCGAGTTTTTTAGCTGCGCTAGAAATAGCAGGATACATAACTTCGTTTTCCCCTTTTACCGATATACGCGCACCTTCATAATTTGTGCTAATTTCCGCTTGGAACTTATGATGCTCTTTTGAAAGAATAATATCTAGAGATATCAATGATGGAAAATGGCTCGCGACTTTTGAGAACTTTTCGTTAATGTGTTCTTTAATAGAATCAGTAACGTCAACATGGTGACCAGAAAGATTAATTTTCATAGGGTATCCTTTTATTTGTTACCTCATAGTTAGTATTGGGGGCTAAACGAATTAACACAAGAGAAAAAATGAAAATTACGCAATTATTTATTACCCCACTGATTTAGATCATTCATTTAGCATTAAGTATGCAAAAAGCCGCTTTGTAGCGGCCTTTAGAGGTGTTGACAATTTAATCAACCTACAAATTAATCGGTGTATGAACAACAATAATCTGCAAAATCACTTACTTTTACATGAAAGCTAACATTAGCATCAACGTTAAATGACTCGCCCGCGTTAAATGTTTGCCATTCGCTTTCACCAGGTAGTAATACATCCCACTGCCCTGCTAACAATTCCATGCACTCTTTTTGGTTGGTATTAAACTCAAATTCACCGGGTTGCATAAAACCCAAGGTTTTTGCTTCACCGTTACCTAAAAGCACAGTACGACTTGATACTTTGCCATCGAAATACACATTGGCTTTTTTAACCACACTAACGTTATCGAACTTTGGCATGTTAACTCCTGTTGTTAATTTATAATTTTGTTACCTCCACAGTGCCTGATACATATAAACCTTGCAAGTTAAGTGCTGTGAAAATTACTCACTTAGAAGCCAAAAGGTTAAAAATGAACGACTTTATAGAGAGATATGCTTCGAGCAACGGGCTACGAGTTTCGAACAGTACTTTTAGTGATTTATGCACAAGAGAGCTATGAGACGCTGAGCTTTAGAGGAAGTGATAAAAGTACAACTCATAAAAAAGCCCGCCCTGTTACACACAGCGCGGGCTTTTAAACGTTAAAGCAGTCGCTTAAAACAATGCGTTTGCTTTGTTAACTACATTTTCTACCGTAAAGCCGAAGAACTCAAATAGCTCGTTTGCCGGTGCCGACTCACCAAAGGTGGTCATACCAACTACGGCACCATTTAGGCCTACATACTTGTACCAGTAATCAGCAATACCCGCTTCAATCGCTACGCGACGTGAAACGCTTGCTGGTAATACACTTTCTTTGTACTCAGCCGATTGGTCTTCAAACGCATCAGTACATGGCATAGATACAACACGTACCTTTTTACCCTGCGCACGTAGCTCTTTCGCAGAGTCTTGCGCTAGCTGTACTTCAGAACCCGTTGCAATCAAAATAAGCTCTGGATTGCCGTCACAACTTAGGATGTAACCACCCTTTTTAACGTCGCTTAATTGCTGGGCATCACGAGCTTGCTGCTCTAAGCCTTGGCGAGTAAAGATTAATGATGTAGGACCGTCTTTACGTTCAATAGCTTGTTGCCATGCAATTGCTGACTCAACTTGGTCACATGGCCGCCAGTTGTAAAGGTTAGGCGTTAAACGCATGCTGGCAATTTGCTCTACTGGTTGGTGAGTTGGACCATCTTCACCTAAACCAATTGAATCGTGCGTGTATACAAAAATGCTTGGTTGCTTCATTAATGCAGCCATACGTACCGCGTTGCGTGCGTATTCCATAAACATTAAGAACGTTGCGCCGTAAGGAATAAAGCCTTTATGCAGTGCAATACCGTTCATAATGGCCGACATACCAAACTCACGTACACCGTAGTATATGTAGTTACCACTTGCATCATCAGCAGTTAAGCCTTTAGAGCCATCCCAAATTGTTAAGTTTGAACCCGCTAAATCGGCAGAGCCACCCATAAATTCAGGTAGTAACGGGCCAAACGCATTTAATGCATTTTGCGACGCTTTACGTGATGCTGGGTTTGCTGGGTTTGCTTGCAGCTCTTCAATGTACGCTTGTGATTTTTCAGCCCAGTCAGCGGGTAATTCTGAATGTGTACGGCGTTTGTATTCAGCAGCGAGCTCTGGGTATGCTTGCTCGTAGGCGGCAAATTTTTCGTCCCAGCTTGCTTCAAGCTGTTGGCCTTTTTCTTTGTTATCCCACTGTGCATAAATATCTTCAGGGATTTCAAATGCATCGCCCGTCCAACCTAAAAACTCGCGAGACGCTTTAATTTCGTCATCACCAAGCGGTGCACCGTGACAATCGTGGCTACCTGACTTATTAGGTGAGCCGTAACCAATAATAGTTTTACAACAAATTAATGTTGGCTTATCAGTCACGCTTTTAGCTTCTGCAATTGCTGCACTTACTGCATCGCTATCATGGCCATCAACGTCACTAATTACATGCCAGCCGTATGCTTTAAAACGTGCTGGGGTATCATCACTAAACCAACCTTCAACTTCACCGTCGATTGAAATGCCGTTGTCATCCCAAAATGCCACTAACTTGCCTAGGCCTAATGTACCGGCTAGTGAGCATGCTTCATGAGAAATGCCTTCCATTAAACAGCCATCACCCATAAACGCATACGTGTGGTGATCAACAATGTCGTGGCCTTCACGGTTAAACTGCGCTGCTAATGCTTTTTCAGCAATCGCCATACCTACCGCATTTGTGATCCCTTGACCTAATGGGCCCGTAGTGGTCTCAATTCCTGGCGCGTATCCATATTCTGGATGGCCTGGTGTTTTAGAATGCATTTGGCGGAAGTTTTTAATTTCGTCCAGTGACAAGTCATAACCACTTAAATGCAGTAGAGAATAAATTAGCATTGAACCGTGACCATTTGAGAGTATAAATCGATCTCGGTCAGCCCACTCTGGATTTGTTGGGTTATGTTTTAGATAATCGCGCCATAATACTTCTGCGATATCAGCCATGCCCATAGGGGCTCCAGGGTGACCAGATTTGGCCTTTTGTACTGCGTCCATTGACAAGACGCGAATAGCATTTGCAAGTTCTTTGCGAGATGGCATGAATTCTCCTACCTTTATATGTATTTGCGCGGGTATTTATTTATCCCCATTCTTACTTATTGTGGGGGCTGTGTGCAATTAAAAACCCATAAAAATAGGGCATTATGAATATTTTTTAAGAACCATTTACTATTAGATATTTTATTTAGACGTCTAGGCGTAAAAAAACTATGCAAGTTCATTTGTTTTAGATAAAATACGCGCCTTAATTTTTTAGCGCTAATACCGACGTTTGTGAAGCGCAATATTTGTGAGCATAATTACAATGGCAAAACATTTATTTACTTCTGAATCTGTTTCTGAAGGTCATCCGGATAAAATCGCCGATCAAATTTCTGATGCGGTACTTGATGCTATCCTAGAGCAAGACTCTCATGCCCGTGTAGCGTGTGAAACTTACGTTAAAACCGGTATGGTTATGGTTGGTGGTGAAATAACGACTAGCGCATGGGTTGATATCGAAGAAATTACACGTAAAACAGTACGTGAAATTGGTTACACACACTCAGATATGGGCTTTGATGCCGATTCGTGTGCAATTTTAAACACGATTGGTAAACAGTCTCCTGACATTAACCAAGGTGTTGACCGTACAAGTCCAGAAGAGCAAGGCGCTGGCGACCAAGGCCTAATGTTTGGTTACGCATGTAACGAAACTGAAGTATTAATGCCTGCTCCAATTACTTATTCTCACCGTTTAGTACAACGCCAAGCTGAGGTTCGTAAAAGTGGCGAGCTTAACTGGTTACGTCCAGATGCAAAATCACAAGTTACATTTGCATACGAAAATGGCAAGCCAGTAGGTATTGATGCCGTTGTACTTTCTACTCAGCACAGCGAAGATGTATCGCAAAATGACTTAGTAGAAGCAGTAATGGAAACCATCATTAAGCCAGTACTTCCTGCTGAGCTTATTACTAGTGCAACTAAATTTTTCATTAACCCAACAGGTCGCTTTGTTATTGGTGGCCCAATGGGTGACTGTGGTTTAACTGGTCGTAAAATCATTGTAGATACTTACGGTGGCATGGCTCGTCACGGTGGTGGTGCTTTCTCTGGTAAAGATCCATCAAAAGTTGACCGCTCAGCGGCTTATGCTGCACGTTATGTTGCTAAAAACATTGTTGCTGCTGGCCTTGCTGACAAGTGTGAACTTCAGGTGTCTTATGCTATTGGTGTTGCAGAGCCAACATCTATCAGTGTTGAAACATTTGGCACAGGTAAATTAGAAGAAGCGCGTTTAATCGGACTTATTCGTGAACACTTTGACTTACGCCCTTACGGCCTAATTCAAATGCTTGATCTTGAGCGCCCTATTTATCTTCCAACAGCGGCTTACGGCCACTTTGGCCGTGATGAATTCCCATGGGAACGCACAGATAAAGCAGACGCACTTCGCGCAGCAGCTGGCCTGTAAGCCACCTAGCTAATATTAAAACGGCCCTTTTTAGGGCCGTTTTGCTATGTGTATTAAGTTAGTCATAAAACAGTCTCGAACTGTTTAACATTTTAGGTATATACTCTACTTATACAATAAAGCGTGTTAGGGATAAAAATGGCCGACAATTTTCGTGTTATATTTGTAGGACTTGCAGAAGGCGCAGACAGCCAAGCAGTGACCAATGCACTGACAGAAAAACTAAAAACCTCACCTGAAAAGGTGGCGGCATTTTTTAATGGCAAGCTGCTGTTTGCTCCTAGCAACAAAGAGAAAGCCCTTAAGCAAGCCAAGTTACTTTCAACGCTGGGGATCAAAAGCAAACTTCAGCAAACAGCCCCTACACAAGCTACTTCTCAAAAAGCGCACGACAGCCAGCGAGATCAGCGCTTATTTGATGCCCTAGATTACATTACTAGTAGCTTAATTCGTCTTGAAGAGAAACTTGAGGATCTTGAGCAACGTCTCCCCGAGGTTGAGTTATCTCTGTCTGATGAAAATGACGAACCATGGCAAGATGACGATTTAATGCTAGATGAGCCACTCTCTACAACACCTAAAAAACGCAGTAACCTTGTTTTATATTCACTGATTACCACAGTTGTAATATTACTTATTGTGCTTGCTGTGTATTTAATGTTTCCGAACTTATTCTCTTTTTAATTATGGTTTAGATATTTAATGAGCAATAATCGCGCACAAATAAGACACGATATTCGTAAAGCACGTAATAACCTATCAAAAAACCAGCAAGAAATAGCGGCCCACTCGCTTAAAGTGAATTTTATTCAATATTTAAAAAGCATGAACTCGGCCAAAAAAAGCCATATCGCTCTTTATTTAAGCAATGATGGTGAATTAGATACCTCATTGTTAATTAATGAATTATGGAGCATTGAACAGCATGTTTACTTACCTGTAATTCACCCTTTCAACGGGGCTAATTTACTATTTCAACGATATGAAAAAAACTCACCCATGAGGGCAAATCGCTATGGTATCTTGGAGCCTAAGCTGAACTGCTCTCAAATATGCCCATTGCCAGCGCTTGATTATCTACTTATGCCACTTGTTGCATTTGATAAATTTGGTAATCGCCTTGGAATGGGGGGTGGGTTTTACGATAGAACCTTGGCACGTTTATACGAACAAGATTGGCAACAACCACAACTTATTGGCCTAGCACACGAATGCCAACAAGTGGATAAGCTCCCAATTGAATCGTGGGATGTGCCTCTTAAAACTATTATTACACCCAATAAAACCTACTGTTGGTAACAATTAATCTTGTAAACTAACAGTCTATTTTTGACATAAATGAGCACATAGCAATGACACAAGATGAATTAAAAAAAGCAGCTGCATGGGCTGCACTCGAGTTTGTAAAAGAAAACACCATAGTGGGTGTTGGTACAGGCTCAACCGTTAATCATTTTATTGATGCTTTAGGCACAGTAAAAGACACCATCGTTGGTGCAGTATCTAGTTCAGAAGCGTCTACAGCACGTTTAAAAGAACTTGGTATAGAAGTATTTGAGCTAAATGATGTTGATGCTCTGGATGTGTACGTTGATGGCGCAGATGAAATTAACGCTCTAAACGAAATGATTAAAGGCGGTGGTGCAGCGCTCACCCGTGAAAAAATAGTAGCGGCAGTGGCTAAACAGTTTGTGTGTATTGTTGATGACACCAAACTAGTCGATACCTTAGGGGATTTCCCTCTTCCGGTTGAAGTTATTCCGATGGCGCGCAGCTATGTTGCCCGCGAATTATTAAAACTTGGTGGCGACCCTGTGTATCGCCAAGGTGTTGTAACCGATAACGGCAACGTTATTTTAGATGTACATAATTTAAAAATTACCCATGCTAAACAGCTTGAAACACAAATAAATCAAATTGTTGGCGTAGTCACCAACGGCCTATTTGCAGAGCGCGGTGCTGATAAAGTGGTTATCGGCACAAAAAATGGGCCACAAATTAAATAGGATATGGTTATGAGTAAGGTATCGTTAGCAAAAGACAAAATTAAAATTCTCTTGCTTGAAGGTGTTCATCAAAGCGCTGTTGAAACGCTAAAACGTAACGGTTATAGCAATATCGACTACGTTAAAACATCGCTACCTGAGGACGAGCTTATTGAGCGCATTAAAGATGTGCACTTTGTGGGGCTGCGTTCTCGTACTCATATTAATGAATCGGTATTAAATGCAGCTGAAAAACTGGTTGCTATCGGTTGTTTTTGTATTGGCACCAACCAAGTAGATTTAAACGCAGCACGTGAACGCGGTATTGCCGTATTTAACGCTCCATTTTCTAATACTCGCTCTGTAGCTGAGCTTGTACTTGGCGAAATACTACTTTTATTACGTGGTATTCCACAGCGAAATGCCGCTGCGCACCGTGGTGGCTGGTTAAAAACAGCCAATGGCTCGTTTGAAGCGCGCGGTAAAACCTTAGGTATTATTGGCTACGGTCACATTGGTACTCAGTTGGGCATTATGGCTGAAAATATTGGTATGAACGTGGAGTATTACGACATTGAAGACAAACTGTCTTTAGGTAATGCGACACAAGTACATAACTTAACGCAGCTATTGCAACGCGCTGATATTATTAGCTTGCACGTACCTGAAACACCGCAAACTAAAAACCTGATTGGCACGGCTGAATTGGCGGTAATGAAGCAAGGCTCTATTTTAATTAACGCTTCACGTGGTACTGTCGTTGATATTGACGCCCTAGCAGAAGCGCTAACAGAGAAAAAACTCAGCGGCGCAGCAATTGACGTATTCCCAGTTGAACCTAAATCTAACGATGAAGAATTTATCTCGCCACTGCGTGAATTCGACAACGTTATTTTAACGCCGCATATAGGTGGCTCTACTCAAGAAGCACAAGAGAACATTGGTATTGAAGTAGCGGGTAAACTCGCTAAGTACTCAGATAACGGCTCAACTATTACTGCGGTTAACTTTCCTGAAGTATCATTGCCAGAGCTTGCTAATCGCAGCCGCTTGTTACACGTGCATCACAACCGCCCTGGCGTGCTAACGCAAATTAACCAAGCGTTTGCTCAGCACGGTATTAACATTGCCGCACAGTACTTACAAACCGATGAAGCAATTGGTTACGTGGTTATTGATGTAGACACAGATCACTCAGAAGTCGCACTTAAAGAGCTCAGTGCAGTTGAAGGTACAATTAGAGCGCGTATTCTTCACTAACTATCAGCTAAAATAATAAAGGCCGTACTTGAATAATCAAGTACGGCTTTTTTGTTTTAAATTGAATCCTGACGGCTTATAACTTACCGCTGTTATTTGCCTTTAACTTCTAAATTTATAAACTTAACCAGCTCTTCGGGTTGCCCTGCTAACATCATTAGTTGCTGATTCACTTCCATCATAGTTTTACCTTCAGGCAGTTTTGCAGACACACTAAACGAATTTAGTCCTTTAGCAAAATCAGTTAACGCCTTGGCTATTTCTTCGGTCACAGGTGCTTGTTGAAGCTGTTGATCAAGCATTGTTTGCATTTGCTCTAACGTCATACCTTGCTTTGCCAACTCGCTTTCTAATAAGCCTTTAAGATCACCTTGGTTATTAACAACTAAGCTAACATTACGTGGCTCTAGCTTACTCATTGCTTGCATAATCATTGTTTGCTGCTGTAACTCTTGCTCATAAGTAAATGGCGTACTGCCTGCAGCTTGTTGAGCCTTACTGATTTCAAGTGAAGCGTCCATAAGCGCTTTAGAATTAGCAAGCCCCATGTCCATATCAATACTAGCAATATCATTAGCTTGCAGCTTAACAATAATATCACTGTTACCTGATTGCTCATCGTAATCTAATGAAGAGTGTAAATCATAACTGGCTGAGGCAAGTTGTGTATTTGTATCTGCAGGCAGTGTAGCGACAAAGCTTTTATCAAATTGAAAGTTTTTTAACGTAAAAGCAGTATGTGGCGATATTTTATCGGTTTCGTAGCCTGTCACTTCAACATGCTCAACCGTGGCAATTTTATCGCCCTCAGGGCTAGTCACTTCAATATTACTAATGGCAACACTGTTTGAAATAACACTCGCCGATAGCTCTGCGTAGTTAAAACTAGCACCTGTTTGTTCGCTGACCAAGGCCAACTGTTTATCAACCTCAGCACGTACCTCTTGTGTTGCAACATAGTTTGCATAGCTCACGCCACCCACACCTGCAGCAATAATCGCGGCTGCAATCACTAATTTTTTCATGTCATTTCCTTATTAAACTCTTTATATAAGTGGCTTTAAGCAAGACTAACATTGAGAACATGCATCGTTAAGCACTTTTTGTTTGCTAGTTAATTAAACTCAGTAGCTCGTGCACTGTTTTAACTGGCGTTATTTTAGCACCCAGCCCTTCCATCGATTTATGGTAGTTACGAAATGGGATAAATATTTCAGTAAACCCATGTTGCGCCGCTTCTTTAACACGGGGTACACCACTGTCGATTGGACGCACATCACCGTTTAAACTTAGCTCCCCCATAATACAGGTGGTTCGAGGTACAACAAACTCGTTCAAACTACTTAAAAGTGCAGTAACAAGCGCTAAATCAATACAGGTTTCTGATTCATCAATTTTTAGACCACCCACAATATTAAAAAACGTATCGTGGAATATTTTAGTTTTGGTGTGTTTACGTAAAATACCGGTGAGCATTTTAATCCGGTTCATATTTAAACCAACACATACTCGCTGTGGAAATTCTGCTTCTGTTTCAGTGGTTAAACATTGAATTTCAAGTAGTAAATTACGATTACCTTTACGAATACAGGTAATCGTCGACCCCGGTGATTCAGTGGTTGAACCGGATAAGAAAATTTCGCTGGGGTTATCCACACTGAGCATACCGCGTTCACACATTTTAAAAATGCCCACAGTATCTATATCACCAAAGCGATTTTTATTAGCACGTAGCGTACGCACTTGACCATCGTTGGTATCAATATGTAACAGTGCATCAACAATATGCACTAATGTTTGCGGGCCAGCTATTTCATTATTTTTATTTACGTGAGCAATAATGAACATAGTGACATCGTTTTGCTTACAATATTGGGTTAGCGCTTGAGCGGCACTTTTTACTTGCGAGGGTGAGCCAGGGCTACCATTAGCGGTGTCGGTGACCACGGCTTGAATAGAGTCGATAACGGCAAACTTAATTTTGTTTTTATCCAGCTCTTCAATAATGGTTTCAACACTGGTTTCAGAAAGTAAATAGAGCTCATCTTCGTTATAGTTAAGTTTTAAACGGTTTACTCGGTTTTTAAACTGCGACAAAGACTCCTCAGCAGTACAATAAAGCGATGGCATGCGCTGAGACATTCTTGCCACTAAATCCGATAGTAGCGTGGTTTTACCCGCCCCCGGATCGCCAGAAATAATATTAACCGAGCCGGTGGTTACACCGCCGCTTAAAACACGGTCAAGTTCGCCAATTTCAGTAAGCTGTTTTTCTGCCTCTGAGGTTGCTACTTCATTAATTTTTTTAGAGCCACCGCCAATACCACCGGCGTAGCCACCGACACTTGCACGAGCTGCTACTTTTTTGCTTTGCCCTGCAGAAGGTTTAAACTCTGCTAATGTGTTCCACGCACCGCAGCGACACTGACCTTGCCAGCGTTGATAGTTCATGCCACATTCTGTACAAACAAACTCTACTTTTGCCGCTTTAGCCATTTAAAACCTTACCTACTATTCTTTATTTTGAAATATTGACTGTTAAGCACTTATTTTGCCATTGCTGGCTTTACCTTAGCAACAACGCCTTGTGGAATAGCGCATTTAGTATCACACTATACTGATGTAGTTTCATTTAACCTGCTTTAGGGCATGCTTCTTGCTTTAAAGTACTAATAAAAACGTGCCAACTAATTGGCTCATAACGAATAACAATAAACACAAAGTATAGTTACGCATAATATCGTGGTCGCATTTAACTACTTTTCGATATTAGATTCATTTAATTCTCTAATAAATGATTGCAACAGTATACCTACTTTTAAATTAGACGGTGATGATTTATAAATGGCTGAAGACGTATTGCTCAAGCATGAAGCGCTTGTAAATGAATTAAAACAGTATTTGGGAAATGCTAAGTTTGATCTCATTTTCAAGTCAAAAACCGCCGAGTTAAGCAAACCCGAGCAGTTTTTAATAAAAATGGAAATGTCGCGTTTATCTCAGCCGATAGACCGCTTTATTGATCTACGTGGTTTAGTTACCGGTCAAGTAAAACCATATGAGCATAACGGTAAACAACACTTTATGGATGACACCGCCATTGAAGTATTCGAAGCGGCAATAAAACAACATAAAGGCTACACCCTTGCCGTGTACGAAGCGGTGATGAACACCGAAAATAATTTTCGTGTTTTACAGCAAAAATCAACGACCACCCCGCCTAAAATAATTGAACCACAACACGAACTGACCACCAACGTTATTAAATTTGCGGCTTATGAAAGTCGTAGCGAAGAGCGAATGAATTACTCAATTAAAATTACTATTGAGTACGATGAGCAAACAAAAATTGAAGCAAGTACTTCTGATATTTCACTCAGTGGCTGTAAAATTAAGTTGGCATCCCGCTATAATTTAAAAAAAGGTCAGCTTATTGTTATGCACTTAGTTGGCCTTGAACAAGATTTTGAGCTTGGGTTAAAAAATGGGATTGAATACGAAGTGGTTGCGATAGAAAATACCTCGGATGAATTTAATCATATTCGCTTAAAACGCACATTTAAAGAAAACAACACCGCGTTTGACCATTTTTTAGAAAGCTTTATCCACGGCAATAAACGCCGCTACAAAGTGAACTTAGATAACACCCTCGATGCAGTTATTTCTAAAGGCTACGAGCAATATTACATTCCTAGGGTCAATTCGCTATACGTTTTTATAAGTCAAAAAAACGGTGTTTATTATCCAAGCTTAAATTTAACTACTGAAAACAGCCTGTTTATTCAACGTTACTTTACCGATGAGCGCAAAATATCCTGCCTATACAGTGTGTTAAACCATGAGCGTATTCGTAACTTGGCACTAAAACCTGTGGCTGTAAAAGAGGAATATTTATATACCTTTACCCATGTCTCTGCAGGAAAAATTTACTACTATTCAGCCACTCGTTCAGAGCTTGAGCAACATACACAATTAAAAGCGTTATTTTTTGGTTTTGGTAGCCGAAGAGACAGTTGGCGCTGCTTTAAATTACAATTGATGCCAAGCCATACTGAAGATGCTTATATTCCTTTATCTTTACCTAACTCTTTGGGTAAAGATATTGAGAAACTTAATAAACCGCCTTCACCACGTGTTGAAGGCGCCATAAAAGACGTAAAATATTTAATGCTACTTACTCAAGTAGGTAATAAGCATGAACAACAGCATTATCAACAGTATGAATTTGATAAAGCCTTGGCCAATAAATTGAAATTGTTTGGCCACAGTAAGCATGCATCACCGCCGGAGCTAAATACCGTGCCGTTAGAGTACGTGAACCTTCGTTCTAATAAGCGTTACCTTTATAAAACCAGCGTCGTTATTAACACCCGCGACTCAGTGCTGCATGGCCACACTCGGGACTTTTCAGTCTTTGGTTTGCAACTAGAGTGTAATCAAGAAGTAAACTTTAAAAAAGGCGATATCGTGTCGCTGTCATTCCCTGATTTACAAAAAATCACCAAAAGTTATTCATTAAGTCTTATTCAATATGAAGTAATGGCGGTGAGTAAATCGTTAACCACGATTAATTTAAAAGCACATGTAGAGAAAAAGTCGCCTCATACTGGGGTCGATTTTTTTACTCTTTTAATTGACAGCAATAAACAAAAATTAAAAATAGCAGAAGAGTCACCTAAAGTACCAGGGCTTTCTACTGCACTTAGAAATATGGTAACCAAAACACTTTGCCAGTTCCCAATATATTTACATAAATCAATGGCTCACTTTGAAATTGGCGCCATGGGACTTGGTTTATATCCAAGCCCTCTGCATGTTATTTTACAAAATTTTTCGCTGCTAAATACTAAAACAGACTTATCAAATATTATTACTAAAGCGCACATTGCTGATGTGATCACCCCGAATATTAAAGAGCGCTCTCGCCAAGACTCGCCATTAGAATTTAGTTTGGTGATTAACTTCGATCCTAAAAAAGAAAATATAGCCGATGCAATTACCAGTCAGTGTATTTTAGGCACCGACTGCAGCGAGTTTAAACAGCAAGTAAGTAAAGGGCTAAAGTCTGAGCTGGTTTTTATAATGCGTTTATATATTTCACGTACTGGTCGACTCGATACTGACTACTTAGCAAGTGAGCTAAAATACGTTAGCCAATACGCAATTCACAAGGCTAAAGACTTAGAGGATGCCTTGTGGTCAGTATCGGGAGTTGGCGATATTATTGATGTAAGTGACGAAGCCCTTGTACATTTATCGCTCAACCAACAACAGGTTGAGCAAATGTCTAGGCGAAAACTAATTTGGTTAAACCGTTTACGTTAACCCTGAGATGGATTTAGCGGAACCGCCAACATATACAGCAATTGTAATAACGAGCCTTGGCAAATAGCCGCTTGGGCTTGTTCAACTACTTTAGGTTTGCCATGCACAGCAACGCCTAATCCTGCTTGAGCCATCATTTTTAAATCATTTGCGCCATCACCAATGGCAACTGTTTGCGTTTTTTCAAGGCCTAGTTTTCGTTGAAGCGATTCTAAAATAACCGCTTTTTGCTCAGCATCAACAATACCACCTAACACTTTACCTGTTAGTTTATCGTCTTTAAATTCTAATACATTGGCATGCACTTCATCTAAATTAATTAACTCTTGTACACGCTCTGCAAACGGCACAAACCCGCCTGATGCAATGGCTAAATACCATTGGTGGCGCTTTAAAATTTGACACAACGCTTTAATACCCGGCATTAAAGGCAGTGCACTTTTAAGATCATCAATTAAGCTCTTTTCAATGCCTTCAAGCTTGGCAACGCGTTGGTTTAAACTCTCACTAAAATCAAGCTTACCTGCCATTGCCTGCGCAGTCACGCTGGCAACCTCGTCATATACATTAGCTAAACGCGCAATTTCATCAATACACTCAAAAGTAATGGCTGTTGAATCCATATCCATTACCAATAATCCTGGTTTTTTTAAATTAGGGGGATTGGTTACTTGCACTAACTGACACGTCAAGGTATTTGCAAAAGCTTGAAGTTCAAGTGGGTTTATTGCCTGCTCTGTATTCTCTATATAAAAACATAATGCCGGAGATAACCCTAAATCTGGCTGATATTGACAAATAGCCGTTACTTTTTGCTGGTGAGCCGCAAAGAACTCAATCATGCTATTAATATGCTGAATATTAAAATCACCGCCAAATGCAATACTAAATAACCCTTGGTTTCTGTTTGGTGTTGTATTTAGTGGTGCAAATACGCCCTTTTGATAGCTGAACCATTTATTTAGGGTAAGTTGTGATAATGGTTGCTCAGCGCTGTGCTGTGCCATGTTCGCGTTCGACATGGGATCTCCGTTTATATTTCCTGACATTTAGCGCATTGATGATAAGGATATAAGATACAAAATTCGCCATCAGGGTGGATTTAAGGTTATAGTGTAGTTGTAACATCAAATCAAAATGCTGTCAGCAGCATATACGGTGACTATGAAAAATAACCATCTTAAAAATCCACTTACAGCCTCGCAAAAAAAGCGTTTAGTCCGTTTGCTATTGGCCGCTGGCTGCTTTGTATTATTAAGCTGGGTGGGTATAAATAGTAGCTTTCAAAGTCATCAACTGCTTTACGATAATGCCAATAGCGCAGCTAAATCTCTCACTCAGTTTATGGCACTGAATGCTAAAAATCCGCTGATAGAAAAAAACAAGCAGCAACTGACCACCTTATGCAACAATATCAGTAAAGATGAATTTGTACTCTCGGCCACTATTTATGACAAACAAGGTGTGGTACTTGCGAGCAGCGATAATTGGCAATCGCATCATGTGTATGGCTTATTACCTGACTCATCACCGGGTATTAGTAAGTTAAAAACGCCTTTTGTTGAGCAAGTTATTTCAGACGACAACCGCCCGATTGGCTTTGTATCTATTACCTATTTAACCCGTGCTGCGGTATCGGCTAGCCATAATCACTTTCATGATTTAGGTCGCCAAGTGCTACTTATGTTAGTGATTGCCTGTATTTTTACTTGGCAATTAGGCCGAGGATTAAAGCGCTGGCAAGTAAATCGTTATATACAAAAAACGTCTGAGCATGAATCATAAAGCTGCTCAGCTAATTGAAATTTATCGCTATTTGGTTTTAAACCATAAAGCGCATCAAATACGTTAGGAATATGCAGTGGGGTATTTACCTCCCCTTGATAGCCACTTAGCGGCATTGAAGGTGAGTCAGTTTCAAGCACCAAATGCTGCGGCTCAAGCTTTGCTATAACTGCACGTGTTTTAGCTGCACGCTCGTAAGTTATAACCCCACCGACTCCAAGTTTAAAACCCTGCTTTATATAATAGTGCGCTTGTTGAATTGAGCCTGAAAAAGCATGGATCACACCGCCGTTTTTTGGCCTACAACGCTTAAACGACTGCGCAATTAAATCATGGCTTTGCCTGTGATGAACAATTAGCGGTAAATCAAGCTCATTAGCAAGCGCTGTTTGCTGCTCAAACAAAAAGGTTTGTTTTTCAAGATTTTCGATACTGCGATCGAGACCGCACTCACCAATAGCCACCAACTGCGCTTTATTTGCTTTAGCAAAATTAAATAATGACTCTAAATGTGATTGTTGGTGTTGCTCTAAAAAATAAGGATGCAGCCCTGCCGCTATGCTGACTTGTGGGTAGGTTGCTTTAAACCCTAGTAGGTTTTGAGATTGCGCCAAGCTAATACCTGGCACAATAAATTGGCTAACGCCCTTTGCTACACAAGCATTAATAAGTGCTTCGCGGTTTGCGTCAAACTCACTAAAATCAAGATGGCAATGCGAGTCTATAAACTTCAAAAAACTAGCCCACTACGGATTTAAGCGCGTTATTTGCCAGCTATTATCGGCCTGACGCTGATACATAAAGCGATCATGTAGACGGTGCGCTCCGCCTTGCCAAAACTCGATTTTTTGCGGCACAACACAATATCCGCCCCAAAAATCAGGGAGTGGTATTTCACCTTTGGCAAACTTGTTTTTCATATTGGCAAAGGTTTCCATTAACACTTTGCGCGACGACACCGGGCGGCTTTGTTGCGACGCCCAAGCGGCTAATTGACTTTCTTTTGGACGTGATAAAAAGTACTTAGCCACGGCTGACGTTGGAAGCGGCTGCGCCTCACCATACACAATCACTTGGCGCTCCATGTGGTGCCATGGAAAGTGCAAGGAAATTTTATTATTGCCTTTAAGCTCTTGTGCTTTTCGTGAACCGGTATTAGTAAAAAACACAAAACCGTTATCATCTAAATGCTTTAGCAGCACAATACGCTGTGAGGGCTGACCAGTGTCATCAACCGTAGCGACCACCATTGCTGTAGGGTCGGGTAAATTACTGGCAACAGCATGCTCAAGCCAGGTTTCAAACTGCTTAAACGGATCATCAAGCAAGTTGTCTTCACTGAGCGCATCTTGCAGGTATTCACGGCGGATGTCTTCGAGTTTCATAAACAAATCCTTCTCTGTTTATTAAAGCGTATGTGGGTAAGTTAAGGTCAGGCTGTTAATCGTTATAAGAGCAAAAATAAAAATGTTTTGTTTAATGTTAGTTTAGTGTTGGGTTTCGTTTCACTCAACCCAACCTACGGTGCTATCAGCTACAAAATTGATTAATATACAAAAGTTCGTCAAGTAAAGCCTAAAATCATCTGCAAGTGTAGGAGTGCTAGCAAGGCGGTAAAACTATTTATGTCAAGGAGCATACGGCTTGTATGTGACTTAGGCTAAATAGTTTTACCAACGCAGCTAAAGCGAACTACACGAAGCAGACGTTCACCTATGTAGTTTAGCCTAAGACAAGGCATTCACCCCTACTTATCCCTATGAGCATACGATTTGTATGTGATTAGGGTAAGTCGGGGTGGATAACGCTGTATTAGGTTAAAATACGACGGTGATTACATTTGCTCCATGACTTCAATGCCTAACAGATCCAATCCTGTTTTTAGCGTATCTGCCACTAAATTACACAGCACTAAACGGCTATCACGTACGCTTGGCTCTACCCCTTCTTTAAGTACTGGGCAAGCTTCATAGAATGTCATGTATAAACTAGCTAATTCGTATAAGTAACCACATAATACGTGCGGTGTGGCTTCATTGATCATCAGATCAAGGACTTCTTCTAACTGTAATAATTTAAGCGCGAGGGTTTTCTCTTGCGGCTCAATAATACTTACATCGGCTTTTAAGCTTACAGCATCAACGCCAGATTTACGGAAAATACTGCGAACACGCGTATAAGCATATTGTAAGTAAGGGGCTGTTGCGCCTTCAAAGCTTAGCATGCTGTCCCAGTTGAAGATGTAATCGCTGGTACGATGCTTAGAAAGGTCAGCATATTTAACTGCGCCAATACCTACTTTACGCGCAATTTCACTGCGCTCATGTTCTGATAAGTCAGATTCACGCTCTGCAAGTTTTGTTGCTGCACGGCTAATCGACTCTTCAAGTAAATCAGCAAGTTTTACTGTACCACCTGTACGAGTTTTAAATGGTTTACCATCAGCGCCCATCATGGTGCCAAATGGACAAAACTCATAGCTTGTTTCATCACGTAATAAACCGGCTTTACGCGCAGTTAGCTCTACTTGATTAAAGTGAAGACTCTGGCGTGCATCAACAAATATTAAAATACGATCTGCGCCTAGTTTGTTGGAACGGTAATCACACGCTGCTAAGTCGGTAGTTGCATATAAAAACCCGCCACCTGATTTTTGCACGATAAACGCCGATGGCTCACCATCTTTATTGGCAAGTTCATCTAAAAATACGACTTGTGCGCCTTGCGACTCTACAGCTATGTTTTTATCTTTTAATAAGCTAATAATATCGTTAAGCTCACTGTTGTAAGCACTTTCTGCCATAATATCGTCTTGCGTAAGTGTTACGTTTAGACGCTTGTAAACTTCTTCAGAGTGCTTTACAGACGTGGCGATGAATAACTTCCACAGTTTTTCACAGTGTGCATCGCCACCTTGTAATTTAACAACGTAATCACGGGCTTTATCAGCAAAGCCTTCTTCATCATCAAAGCGCTTTTTCGCATCACGGTAGAAGATTTCTAAATCAGCAAGCGCTACCGACTCTAAGTCTACGCCTTGGCTAATTTGATCTTCTAAATGCGCAATTAGCATACCAAACTGTGTGCCCCAATCGCCCATGTGGTTTTGGCGAATGACTTTATCGCCTCTAAATTCAAGCGCACGTACAATGGCATCACCGATAATGGTTGAACGCAAATGGCCTACGTGCATTTCTTTTGCAAGGTTAGGCGATGAATAATCTACCACAACAGTTTGCGGTTCAGTGTGCTCGTTTACAGACAGTTTTGCATCGCTATTTGCTGCTTTTACACTGTTGGCCAAAAACTCAGGCTTTAAATGAATATTAATAAAACCTGGGCCGGCAATTTCTGTTTTTTCTGCAATGTCAGTTACATCTAGATTATCAATAATTTTTTGTGCAAGCTCGCGTGGGTTGCTTTTCATTTTTTTAGCGGCGCCCATTGCACCATTAATTTGATAATCACCAAATTGTGGACGTGTGCTTTGTGTAACTGCTGGGTTTGTGTCTTCAGGCAAGCCTGCTGCAATCATAGCGGCAATGGCTTTTTCTACTAAGATAGTACGAATGTTCATTATATTATTTACCTTTGTAAGCCCGCTAAAGCAGGCTTTCAGTTAACTTTAGTCAGTCAATTCTAGTTTTCGCGCGTATGGCTAAATGTTACGTCTGGGTAACGTTCTACCGATAGATTAAGGTTTACACGGCTCGGCGCTATGTAAGTTAGGTTATCGCCACCATCGAGTGCTAGGTTGCTTTCGCACTTGCGTTTAAACTCTTCAAACTTTTTAACATCATCACAGTGTACCCAACGCGCAGTATTTACGTTTACGCCTTCATAAATTGCATCTACGTTGTACTCTGCTTTTAAACGCGCTACAACCACGTCAAACTGAAGCACACCTACCGCACCCACTATCAAATCGTTATTAATAAGTGGTCTAAATACCTGAACTGCACCCTCTTCAGATAGCTGTACCAGTCCTTTTAATAGCTGTTTTTGTTTTAATGGATCGCGCAGACGAATACGACGAAATAGCTCAGGGGCAAAGTTAGGAATACCACTAAATTTTAGCTTTTCGCCTTGCGTAAAGGTATCACCAATTTGGATTGTGCCGTGGTTGTGTAAACCAATAATGTCGCCCGCGTATGCATCAGCTGCGCGCTCACGATCGCCCGCCATAAAGGTTACCGCATCAGAAATACTTATTTGTTTACCTATACGCACATGGTTCATTTTCATGCCTTGGCTGTATTTACCTGATACGATACGCATGAAGGCAATACGGTCGCGGTGTTTAGGGTCCATATTGGCCTGAATTTTAAACACAAAGCCGGTAAAATTTTCTTCTGTTGCAACAACTTGGCGATCATCTGTTTCGCGCGGCAATGGTGTTGGTGCCCACTGCGTTAAACCATCAAGTACATGGTCTACACCAAAGTTACCAAGGGCTGTGCCAAAGTACACAGGCGATAACTCACCCGCTAAAAACAGCTCAAGATCAAACTCGTTAGAGGCACCTATTACTAGCTCCAGTTCTTCACGTAATTGTTCAGCGAGCTCTTCACCAATGGCAGTATCAAGCTCTGGGTTGTCAAGGCCTTTAACTGTACGTACTTCTTGAATAGTATGACCTTGGCCTGTTTTGTATAAAATCGCCTCGTCATTATGAATGTGATAAACACCTTTAAACTCTTTACCACAACCAATTGGCCACGTAATAGGCGCACAAGCAATATTTAGCTCTGTTTCTACTTCATCTAGTAGCTCCATTGGGTCACGAATATCACGGTCACACTTATTCATAAAGGTAACAATAGGCGTGGTTCGTAGACGGGTAACTTCCATTAGTTTACGGGTACGGTCTTCTACACCTTTGGCGGCATCAATAACCATTAAACACGAGTCTACCGCGGTCAATGTACGGTAAGTATCTTCAGAGAAGTCCTCGTGCCCAGGGGTATCAAGTAAATTAACTAGCGCATTGTTATATGGAAACTGCATTACAGAAGTAGTAACCGATATACCACGCTCTTTTTCCATTTCCATCCAGTCAGACTTTGCATGCTGATTAGAGCCACGGCCTTTTACAGTACCGGCTTTTTGAATCGCCTGTCCGAACAAAAGTACTTTTTCGGTGATGGTTGTTTTACCAGCATCCGGGTGCGAGATGATAGCAAAGGTCCTTCGCTTATTGATTTCATTAAGAAAATCTTGGTTTGCCATGTATAAATTCTTTTAGTTTGTACACGGATTTGTACACACTTTTGGAAGTACTCTCTTTCAGTTCTTCGCTTGTCAAATCCGTCGTGTTAATCGTAATTGGCCACTATTTTCGCTGATCTTGACTTTATAAACAATCAATGGTTATCTAATCGGTTACCATTTACTCTCAGCGTGCGCCAATGCTCAGTTGTAGCTGTTTGCAATCGTTGCTTCTTCAGCTCATGAACAACTGTGGCTAAACCACAAATTCCTTCGCTACCAAAAATCGATGATAGCTTGTCGTACTACACCAATGATAGTGCAGTTGCCGTTGATCGGTATTGCAGGGTATTGAGGGTTCAAAGGTTTTAGGTACTTCTGTTCACCGTCAATGACCAACTGCTTAAAGGTTGCTTCTTTCGAATCATCCAAACGCGCAACAACCAATGAACCTGAAGTGCAAAGTAACTCAGGATCAACAACGATCACTGCCCCCTCAGGTATGGATTTTTTCCCGCTTGGACTTTCCATACTGTCGCCTTTTACGCGAAGTGCGAAACAACCCTCATGTGCTTTTCCAGTGACTTCACGCCACTCTTCAGCATCTTCATGGGCAAATCCCTCCGCTATTTCAGTCCAATCACCGGCCTGAACCCAGTTAATGAGAGGAATTCTTCCCTTAATGTCAGGCCCAACTTCTACATTACCGACCCCCAAGCCAATCTCGCCATCACCTGTGGCGAGCCAATGAGCATTCACGCGAAGCGCCTCCGCGATCTGCATGGTGTAACGCGACCTAGCCGATTTACCAGAGCAAATCTGGCTGATCGACTGCTGTTTGATACCAATGCGACGAGCCAACTCAGACTGAGTCACCCCAGTAAGCTGCAAGGCATGGTTTAGTCGTTCGGATAAAGTTTTCATAAGCCCGTATTCTACAAATAAAACTGTAGATTGGTCAACAATTTTAACTGTTGACCAATCTACAGTTTAAACTGTAATACTCAATCTTGTAACAGTTATTATTGTAACAGGTGACGGTATGGAAGTGTTCAACACGACACAAAAACATCTCCGCCGTGCCATTGACTTGTTCGGCGGGCAATCAGCATTAGCACTAGCCATCAACTCAAAACAGCAAAATGTCTGGTTTTAGTTGAATAAATCAGGGCGTGTTCCCGCTGAATTCGTTTTACCCATCGAACAAGCTACGCAAGGACAGGTAATGTAAATACCCATTTAGAACACAGTCATCTCGTAGAATATTTATGCCGCATTTCGGTACTCAAACAGCGTCATATCATTGAGTGAATCGTGCAGTCGTTGATGTATAACTCAATCCAATCTTCGGCTATTTGCTTCACTTCATTTAGGTTGTTGAAGATGTAGCCGTCGAGTACATCGTCACGATAAGTTAGGTTGAACCGATCAATGTATGCGTTCTGATATGGGCAGCCGGGCTTGATGTAATCAATCATAATGTCATGTGCTTTTGCCCAATTCACAAACACTTCCGAGGTGAATTCGCTGCCATTATCAACTCGAATTTTCTCAGGGTAAGCGTGTCACTCAGCAAGTTGGTCAAGATAGCGTATGACGCGCAGCGACGACATGCTGGTCGCTATATCGATACCTAAAACTTCGCGATTAAAGTCGTCAATAACGTTAAATGTGCGGAACCTGACTTTGTTGTGCAAGCTGTCGCTCATAAAGTTCATTGACCAGGACTTACTCCAGTGCATTTGGAGCAGCTCTGGAATGCGTTTGCTCATCGTAAAACTCCTTTGTTTTAGTTGAAAAGAAATTCTACGAGTGAGCTGTATTATTATACGGGGTAGTTACACTAACTATCGGTGTAAAAACTCCGATAAAAAGTATGATTGAGCCGATTAAGCAGAACACTTGTTTTGTGTTCATGAGTTCTCCTTTTTGTATCGCTAACGCCTGAGTTAAGCCGCGCCGCGAACCGACGTCGGCTTGAACGAATTGTTAGGCTTGCTAGCCAGGTAGCTTTGCCGCAAGTACATCAACGTTTTCGATGGACGGGGGCTCAGATAACAACTCACCTGCCTTTGCCATCAACGCGGCTGCGACCTTGCCGGAGAGATGGGCCTGGCGACCCGCTTCATCCGGGAAAGCATCAAAGATTCCGAAAGTGCTTGGTCCAAGGCGAATGCCAAACCACGCAGTGGTGGCAGGCTCCTCATTGACGATGGGAAGGCCACTCATAAGGAAGCTCTCAACCTCTTTCTCTTTTCCGGGTTTCGCTTCAAGGCGAACGAACAAGGCTACTTTGACCATGGAATGTCTCCTGTTGTTAAAACGACATCACGATATGCGACGTTCTCTTGTAAACTTAGCTGGTAATGCCTGATTTTTCCAGACACCTTCTACCCTTTTAAAATCTTCACGCTCAAAGTTGTTTGGCGATACTCTGTCATTTTTCGTATGACGCCGAGTTGGATTGTAAACCATCTCAATATAATGAAACACTGCCTGTTTGGCTTCAGCCCGGTTTGGATAAATACGACGGCGTATTTTTTCCTTCTTTAAATTGCTGAAGAAGCTCTCAGCAACCGCATTATCATGACAGTTACCACGTCGACTCATACTGGCTTTAATATTGTATACATCGAGTAATTTTCTGAACTGCCTACTGGAATATTGAGAGCCCTGGTCGGAGTGCAAACTGACTTGTTGCTGCGGTTTTCGTCACCAATAAGCGGCTGCAATGGCTTACATAGCCAAGTCTTCGAGCATTCGTTCGTTCATCGACCAACCAACGATATTACGTGCGAATAAATCCATGACGACGGCTAAAAAAAGAAAGCCTTCATGTGTTTTAATGTAAGTGATGTCGGTCACCCACCATTGATTAGGGTGCTCGACGTTAAATGCGCGATTTAACTCGTTATCGGCAACAATATCGGTCTTACCTCCGTAGTAGCCTCGGGGCGTGTTATAACCCCGCTGCGCACGAATGCCTTCTTTTTGCATTAAGCGTAAGATCCGATCACGGCCACAATATTGGTTGAAGTCACGAAAGTCCATGTAGATATTGCGGTAACCATGAAAGCCACCGCTTTCTATCCAAAACTGCTTAATTTTTTGCGCGAGTTTTTGGTCTTCACGCTCTCGCTTGCTGACTGGCGATTTCAGCCAATCATAATAACCGCTAGGGTGAACGTCTAACGTTCGGCACAAAACTCTCACGGGATAACGTGAACTACAAGATTTTATGAACCGGTACCGTTCTTTGACTCACCGACAAAGAACACCGCGGCTTCCTTTAACAGGTTCCTTTCTTGTTCAACACGTTTCAACTCACGTTTCAGCCGGGCATTTTCAGCTCGTAAGTCTTGTTCTTCTTCACGCGCTTTTGTTGGCTTTGAAATTTTTTAAGCCATCCATACAGCGTTTTAGTGCTTATACCTAGACGTTCAGCAACATCATTCACACTGTAGCCATGCACTGCGACTTGATTCACTACTTCTTGTTTAAATTCGTCCGAATATCGGATACCTTTACCCATGATTTACTTCTTATGGTCATAGTTACATTTTTACCATAAAAGGGGAACATTATTGGCTCAGCTATTTTAGAAGGGGCATGCCATGCGGGAGGACGCACGGCGAACTGAGGACGAAGCGCCGGCGTGGACAGCGCCGACGGACAATCACTGATCACGAAAACAAAAAGGCCGGCTTGATGAATGCTTCCGAAAAGAATGTGGTTCTACGGCTTAATGAGCATAAGAAGAGCGCATAAAATCCCTGACGGCTATCTGTCAAATTGCATGGGCGTAGCCATGTTCCATCACAGCATTTTATCAGACCGGCGCGCATCTCTTAGCGCCAGAAAAATCGGCACACCAATCTGCGAGAACAGCGCCAGGCCCCAAAGGGCGTTGCTGACAATCGACGGTATGAGGGGATGAACGGCTAGCACAACCAGCGCCATGACAATGCCGAACAGCCTCAGACCGGCGTTATGGTATTTGTCGGTGGCATCAGCCACGGTTCGACGCAGCGCCCATAGCGAAGCTAAAAAAACCGCAAGGCCGATCGAGCCAAGCGCGGCGTAGCCGGGCGGATAAGGCTCCCACAGGCCGACGTAGACTTCTCCGGCCAGCGCAACGCCAATCGTCACCGCACTCCACAAAATCACGATGTGAGCAAACCAGTATCTCAGCAGCACGGCAGTGGCGCGGCTCTTCGGTTTTTCATTGCCGGCGCAGTCGAAATAAGTCCAGGCCAGCGCGAAGAGGGACAAGCCGCCCATGGTCACATTGAACAGCGTACCCGCGCTGACGTTGTAGACGCCCTTGTCGGCCAGCGTGACCACCAGCTTAAAGAAGCCTTCACCCAGCAAAATCAACATCAGAAGGCCGAAGCGCTCCGAGATGTGTCCGAGCCGAGGCACAAAGCGTTCGAAGCGGAGCGTGCCCACGCGCGGCAGCATGTACTGCAGCTGGATTGCTGCCACGCCGGCGGCAAAGACCCAGTAGGCGACCGGTGTGGGCAAAAAAGCCGACAGCGCGAACACTCCGGCCAACACGAAAAAATTCCGCCCCTGTTCCTGCGCCAGCCTATTGGCCGCGTTGTCGGTACAGCGCGCCCGCCAGTAAAGATAGGCCGTCAGCGCCCGATTCAACGCATAGCCCAGCGCGAAATACGTCCAGCCTTCACCGCCCACGTCGGGAATCGCCGCCGCGATGGTCATCATCGAGACAATCTTAAGTGCCATCACCACGCGATGCGGCATGTCCGTGGAGATATACAGTGAGTTATAGACCGAGCTGTCTGCCCAGGCATAGAAAATCGCCAGGAACAGTCCCGTAAACACCCAGAATCCTTGCCACCCCAGATGATGGGACAGGTAATTCCCCAGAATGAAAATTGTCACTACATGGACCAAATCGAAGAAAAGTTCCACCCAGTGCACGTGGTCGTGGGTTTCATCGACATCCATGTGATGGCGCGGTCGCCGCCAGAGAAGCTCGTTAATTACCATACACACCCCCTTTGTCTTATTGTTCTGGCGGGGGTTCTACCCCGTTTCTACGGACAGTTTAAAACGTTTGTAAACTACCTGTCTTTATTCGCTACTCTACGTCGTATTCTTAGATTATGAAACCGCTCGATATAAAAAAATATATCGGCACAATGACCGACAGCACTCATGCTCCCCAAAAGCGCCATAAACTGTCAGGTACTGCATCCAAGCTGCTGCGCCTTCAGCAAAGGTTAGCCCTGCTGGTTTGAGTGCTACATATTCACTTGGTACGACAATCTCTTCTGCGTAGCAGCCATTCTGAGAAAGCCCCATCTGAGGGACAATACAAACCTCTTCCCCAAGGCGTAAATGATTTACCTCTTCCCCGACTTCAATGACTACCCCGGATGCTTCATAGCCGATTCGTAAAGGGAAGTCGGCCTTTTCTATAGTGGCCTCGCCTAAACATGGCATCAGCACGATTGAGCCTAACAACTTTGACCGCAATACGTACATCAGTGGCCTGCAAACTTGGACTCGCCAGCGAGTCAATAGTTAATACCTCGGGACCACCTAATCCATGGAAACGAACAGTTCGAATTAGTTTTCTTGGGCTCTTATGCATCCTCAACAATAATCTTTTAAGCGGAGTCAAGCTTTCAGAGAGTTAATTATTTTTAATATTCTCACTTCGTTCCGATGTATAGGGCGGTATAGAGTATGTACCCACAACATGTGCTACTAAATCACTCACCCCTTCAGAGTACAGAGAAACCTCCCCAACCACGAGAGTACGGCCGACTTTTATCAGAGAACATTCCGCAATGATTCGCTCATTTGCCGATGGCTTACGTAAGAAATTGATGTTAAGGCTAGTTGTTACTGCCAATGGCACGATGCCAATTTTACCAAGTATCGCCACATAAAGTGCCACATCAGCCACACTCATTAAAACAGGCCCCGAAACCGTTCCGCCAGGACGTAATTCATCCTGACCTACATGATGAGATACAGTCGCTCCACCGTTGCCCACTGCTTCCACAACGCATTTGCTTTGTGGAAACTCCGATTTCATGAAAGCGATAACTTCTTCTTTTGTAGCTGTCATTGAGACTCCTTAAATATTTATTCACGTTTATAGGCACCTGGTGAAGCGTTGCTCCAAGACTTCTATACCCCTTTGTGAGCCTAGCTTCTCTTCCACCAATGCAAAGCCCTGACTTTCGTAAAGATATCGAGCTGCATTAAGCCCTGAAAAAGTCCATAAGTTGATTTGGACGAAACCCTGAGCATCGGCAAAAGCTAATACAGAATTGAGAAGCTGTTTACCTAGTCCGAAACCTCTTAAAGAGTCGTCCACAATGAACCATTGTAAATGTGCTCGATTATGCCCAAGATCTTCACCATCAATGGCAACAGAAGCTGGAATTTTATCGTCCCGTTTGATAGTCCAAATCTCATTGCTTGGGTTATCAAGCCTTTCAATAAATTCCGCCATGCTACTCGCCACTGAACATGCAAATTCCCGACCAAAATCAGCCACTGTCGCGTAATAATGGGCATGCATCTGCGTAACACGTGCAATCAAAATGAATGTCCCTGATCTGATCGTAAGATTCTGATTTAGTTCATTCGATTTCCGCAACAAAGCCAGCGCTAATTGTAATCAGGCACTGACTGAGTTGAGAGACTAGCGGAAGCTACGAACTGTTAATCAAGTTCGACCACTATTTTACCAATCTGCTGATTTGACTCCAGATAATGATGCGCTGCTACTATCTCTTCAAATTTAAAGCTGCGATCGATGACAGGCTTGAGTGCTCCCTCGGATAAACCCGAGAGGATAAATTGCTTTGCTCTGCGAAAACGCTCGATGTCTTTTATAACTTCAGTAAACACATATCCCCTAACTGTTAGACTTTTACGAAGTGCTATTTTTAAGGGAAAAGGAGTTGTTTCGGGACTTAATGCTCCGTGAACTATTATTGTTCCTTCAGGGCTCATTGCTTCAGCAATTTCAGCTATCTGCGGCCCACCGACAGCATCAAATGCGATGTTTAAATTGTTTGCTCCCAAGATGCTTATCAAGCTATCCAGCAGCGGTTCTTCTTGGGTTGCAATCACATGGGCCGCGCCAGCCTTGAGCACAGCAGCCTTTTTAGCTCCTGTTTGAGTTGTAGCGATAGGGATACCCCCTAGAGCATTCACAATTTGAATCGCAGCCAATCCAACACTGCTCGATGCGGCGGTTATCAGTACTGCATCGCCTTTTTGCACGTTAGCAATTTCGACCAAAGCGCCATAAACTGTCAGGTACTGCATCCAAGCTGCTGCGCCTTCAGCAAAGGTTAGCCCTGCTGGTTTGAGTGCTACATATTCACTTGGTACGACAATCTCTTCTGCGTAGCAGCCATTCTGAGAAAGCCCCATCTGAGGGACAATACAAACCTCTTCCCCAAGGCGTAAATGATTTACCTCTTCCCCGACTTCAATGACTATCCCGGATGCTTCATAGCCGATTCGTGAAGGGAAGTCAGCCTTTTCTATATAGCTGCCTCGCCTAAACATGGCATCAGCACGATTGAGCCCAACAACCTTGACCGCAATACGTACATCAGTGGCCTGCAAACTTGGACTCGCCAGCGAGTCAATAGTTAATACCTCGGGGCCACCTAGTTCATGGAAACGAACAGTTCGAATTAGTTTTCTTGGGCTCATATGCATCCTCAACAATGACTTTTTAAGTAATTACAACAATGATTTTTTAAGCAATTACATCAATAACTACTTTACCCATGGACCCCAACTCTACAGCATTATGTGCATCCATTGCCGTGTCAAGGGAGAAGCGTAACGGATCGAGTATTGGCTTAATTTGTCCAGCTTCAACTAGAGCCGTAATTTGCCGCAGAATGTCACCATGATGTTTGCGCCCCTCTCCGCTGAGCTGTGGGTGTAACACAAAAATCGCTGACAATGTTGCAGAGCGTAATGACGACGGTGCCAGGTTATGTGAGCTGAATGCAGCACAACTTAAAATATGTCCATAATGTGCAATGATACCTAATGAGGCATCGAGTACAGAGCCACCGACAGTGTCGTAAATGATATCGAATCCTTTGCCTTGGGTGTATGTGTCCACGTAGTCAGCAGGGCTTACAGTGTGATAATCAATCGGCGTGGCACCAAGCGCCTTGACCAGTTCTTGTTTTCCAGTCGATGCAGTGGCATAAACGTCGGCACCTAAGGCCTTAGCAATTTGCACAGCTACATGCCCAACTCCGCCAGCTCCACCTTGGATAAGGACTTTCTGGCCCGCTTTAACATTCGCCTTGTCAACCAAACCTTCCCAAGCGGTAAGTGTAACCAGAGGTAAAGCCGCAGCTTCACGCATGGACAAATTTTTCGGTTTGAGAGCAAGTAACTCAGCATCTACGTTGGCATATTCAGCCAATGATCCTTGCAATCCTCGCACTCCGCCAGTCAGACCATAAACTGCATCGCCTACTGCAAAGTCGGTGACGCTGTCGCCGATAGCAACAATTTCTCCAGCTAAATCGGTGCCAAGTACTGCGGGTAATTCCGGCATGGCATAAGGAGCGATACCTTGGCGGATCTTGTAATCAATAGGATTGACGCCACTTGCAAATATTTTTACTTGCACCTGACCTGCTGATGGAGAGGGTAAGTTAATCAGGGCATTCCGGAATACTGTACCCTCTTCATAGCTATCTAATACCAAAGCACGCATTTGTCTGTTTAACGCTGTCATCAATAACCTCACAAACTGAATATTCAGCGGGTGGTTAAAATCACCCGCTGGTTAATAGGTCTTTTATTAAACGAATTAAAACTCTTGAACAGTTGGGCGCAGAACAATCTCGTTTATATCCACATCCGCAGGCTGCTCAATTGCGTATGCGATAGCACGAGCAACAGAGTCAGATGGAATTTCATTTTGCTGATAAAAATCTTTTACAAAGGCTGCACCCTGAGTATCTGAGCTTCCATGTTTTAAATCAGATTCGATTGCACCTGGTGAAATGATTGTTGAACGAATTTTACCCCCAACTTCATGGCGTAAGCCTTCGGCAATAGCGCGAACAGCGAATTTGGTTCCGCTATAAACCGTGCCGCCGGGACTAAATACTTTGACACCCGCTACGGATGAAATATTGATAAAGTGGCCTGTTCCCTGAGCCTGAAAAATCGGAAGCGCTGCGGCTACTCCATACAGCAGACCTTTAACGTTGATGTCAATCATGCGATCCCATTCGTCAACTCGAGTCTCAGCTAACGGTGCAATCGCCATTAACCCTGCATTATTGATAACCACATCAACTTTACCGAAGCGCTCTTGTGCAAGATTTACAAGGGCCTTCACTTCGTCCTGGCGAGTCACATCTGTCGCTTGAACCGCAACTTTTCCGCCTGCTGAGCGAATGTCAGCAGCAATAGCTTCAAGCTTCTCGATACGGCGGGCACCTAACACTACTGACGCACCAAGACTAGCCAGATATCTTGCTGTTGTTTCGCCTAAACCGCTGCTACCACCGGTGATAACAACGACTTTACTGCTGATGTTGTTTGCTAAAACACTGCTCATAGTTAATATCCTCAAATCAGTTGAATGAATGACTCTGTCTAAATAACAAACAAATTATTACTTACCTTCAGAAATTAATAAATGGAAAAGTTTTAATTTCACAATTCCTAAAAATGGAATAGTATTAATGTATTCATATCAAAACTGAATGTGACTGTGATGCTTAACAGATTAGAAATGCTCCGGATATTTTGTACTGCTGCTGAGTCTAGCAGCTTTAAAGAAGCGGCTAACCGTCTGGGAATTTCTCCTCAGGCAGTGACACGAGCAGTGAAGGAGTTAGAGCGATTGCAAGGGGAGCTTTTATTTCATCGAAATACTCGACACATACAAGTGACTCTAGTTGGAGAAAAATTTGCTGTGATAGCAAAAGAACGCCTGCGCGCTGTAGATGAATTGTTTCAAACAAGCGCCCCTAACTCGGGTAATGAATTACAAGGGCGGGTTCGTATCGCAGCGCCTGTTGGTTTTGGTCATAAATGCTTAATGCCAGTATTACTGGAACTCTCAACAATACATCCTCAACTGGATATAGACCTGACACTCAGTGACGAGCGCGTGGATGTAGTTGACGAAAAAATAGATATTGGGATTCGTATCGGCTTCATGAGAGATAGCCGATTTATTGCCCGCCAGCTCACCAAAATTAATATGTATGTCGTGGCTTCGCGTGAGTTAATAAATAAAGTGGGAAAGCCTGCGTCTATTGAAGATCTAAACCACTTGCCGGCTACAGGGTTAGTAGATCGCAATACGGGAAAGCTTTGGCCATGGATTTTTTCCATGGACAGACAGTGGACCCCATCCATAACACGTTTTCGAAGTGCCGACACCGAAGCTGAATTAATGGCTATACAAAATGGACTGGGGTTTGCTCAAATTCCTGACTTTTTGGTCCAAGACTTATTACGCCAAGAGAAACTGGTGAGAGTGTTAGAAGAAGTCGAGCCTGTGCCTTGGGATTTATATATTTATCGCCCTCAACGTGGTCCAGTACCACTACGTATTCGATTGGTTTTTGATCACTTGGTGTCAAGATTGAGTGGCCGCTAATGGCACATAAGTAATATTCATAAAGTGCGAATACTACATTAGCTCACTTTACTGCAAAAACCGTAACCAATGTCTTCATTGAGTCACCAGGAATCATAACAAAGTGCATTTTGCTACCAACATGCTGCCATGTTCTGAATCGTCGGAACAGGATTCACATCAAATGCGCCTGCCAAGCCCTGAACTTACTTGTTTTTCGCGAACGGACAAGAAGAGCTTGCCACAAACGGCTTTGATACCACTATTGAGCCATCACTTCGTAAGATGTTAGAAAAGGGGTTACCTGGTGCGCTACTGCTGTCATCTGCATTCTCCTGAAAATCAATGTAAAGCTATCATCGCCTGATTCATCACTTGTTGATGGTCAGAAAGATGCATGATTTGTTCAGAAGATCAGCCTTATCAAGACACCGGTATCATTGTGCGGTTTACCAAATTTCCAGTTTACGGCGAAAAGCGCCGTAAAATCGCACAAAGTTAAACCATCTTTATCGATATGTATGCTTTAGCTACTAGTAATTCAACGTAGCGGTATGCTTCGTAAGTGCGTTTCGATGGCTTCAATCACTGTCTTAGTGAGGGGTAAATGCGTTTTTTCTTTCGCCCATACCTCATGGAAGCCTGCTACAGTTTGCTTTGCGGTATCTAACACCAATTTTTCTGGCAACATGGCTTTAGCCGCGAGGTGTGATAACTCATCCAACGTGAAATCACTGAATTTCTTGCTACGGCTCACCTTAAGCGATGCACTATCATCTGGGATATAGGGAATGGTTGAAACAAAGTCATAAGCAGGTGCAATAGACGCGGTGCGCTTATCTTTGTAGATCACAGACCAATTCTTCAAATGCATATCAGCATTACCAATTAGAGTATTGAACACCAATCGGCGAGTAAATTCTGCAATGTCTTCGTCTTGGCCTTCAATACCGATAACCTGAGCAATATTCCGCATACTAGCTTTTTTGTATTTATCTTGAGGATAAACGCCAAACACTTGCGCAAAGTCCTCAATGTGCACAGCTTGACCATCTGCACGGTCAAAACGCTTAATCACAAACGCACTGTCACCAAATTTGCCAATGCCATTGGGGATATTAGCAATCCGATTAATAGGGAGTAGCTGCGTTTCTGGCACGTCCATTCCCAACATTCGAGCCAGTTCCATCATCGAATATTCATTTTCTGGCACAGCTTCAAATCGAGACGACGGCAATTTTACAATCCAAGAACCACCTTGACCGGTTGCTGGGATCGTCAAACCGCCATTTGCCTGCTGCACAGCTGAAAACTTCAATTGCACTCCCGCTAATGAAAAACGCATTGGCCCATCTGTTTTCGTTTCATCTTCTATGTCTTGATGCACATTAGGTGGTAAGGCTTCACCATCCGCAGGCTCAACCGTGATCGCGCCTGCCAAATCCTGTCCCAGTACCCACAATAGAAAAAACTCCCGCGCTGGATTTACACCGGCACGCTCTGCCAGGTAATTTCGCATGGTTTCTTCTGGCAAAAGGTTAGAGAAAAACGGGGTTAACTTGGTTTGGGTCGGTTTGAAGCTAGTCAGCAAGCCACCTAGCGAATCTTTAAAGCCAAGCCCTAACACAGGCCGTGATTCGTCATTAATGTACGAATCCATAAAGGAAAAAATCGTTCTGTCATTGCCCACGTTGGTGATCGTTGCAATGGGTTCACCGTAAAGCAAAACGTTGAGCGTAGAGACATGGTTAGTCATCGTCGTCTTCCTCTAACTGATAGGCGGGCGACATTGGCTCACCCTCGTCGCTGATGCCGTTAATACCTTGTCCACTTCGAATGATCGACTTGATGGCAGGTACAGATTTTTTAGGCGCAACCAATAGCTCTAGGTCTAGTACACGGGCAAGTGCAATCAAACTGGATATTCTTAAATCAACACTGCCAGACTCGATTTTCGAAATATGGCTTTGAGGCACCCCCGAACGAGCACTTAACTCTCTCTGGCTAAACCCCTTTCGTACCCGAGCTTCTCGAAGACTTTCTAGTATCTGCTCTGTTACATAGCTCATTTCGATACGCCTTAATGCATCACTTAAGAATAATTATATACAAAAACATATCACAGTAACTCAAATAACACAAATTCGATTAGCCATTACATATCAAAAGCCATGAACTGATACATAATTATATATAAGTAGAAGGAGATTTTTGTCATCGACAAAAGAGCGATACTCTCGCTGATAATCGCGAACTGACGCATCAAACTCCCTAAGTACTTTTGTCGCTCAGCTCATATACAGCAAGGTCTAAAGAAGAACTCGCGTCAACCCCAGTAACGACAAGGCCTACAGCCAGGTTTGTGTCATGGAATTTTCGCCAAAGACCTCTAAAACGGAATTTGTACTCAAGTTTGTACACACTTTCCGAGGTTACGCTTGAACATCATTGAAAAGCAAAGAAACGAGAAAAAGACAAAAAGCCTTTAAATTCAGTACGTAGAGATGTGATTGTGGTGTGCAATGAAAGGTGGTTTTAAGCGTTGAAAGGCTGGGCGGCATCAGGGTGCGAGATGATCGCAAAGGTACGGCGTTTATTAATTTCGCTAAGGAAATTTTGGTCTGCCATTAAAAAGGCTCTTTTTGTTGATATACGGATGTATTTGTATTTTAGTATGCTGAGCTTTCAAGGCTAAAAACAAGCTAACCTAGAAAGCGCAACATACCCCAACAAGAACCCAAATTAGCTCTTGTGACGCTATCCGTAAAGTTAATCGTAATTGAAGACTACCTTCGCTGATCTTGGCGCTATAAACAATCAATGGTTAGTTATTAACGGATCTTTTTAAGTTTGGTGTTTTCAGCGATTATTAACAATAACGCTATAAATTGCCCACTAACTTAACACCAAGCTTGAGTAATAGTGCTGTAAATCATACTATTGGTCGATTAAATGGAGGATTTGATGTTGGGTAATGAAAACCAGTAAGCTAAGTATTCGATTATTATGGTATATAACTCCACTGGTTATACTGCCGTTGTTATTTTTAGGTGGGTTTACGCTCACTAATGTAACTAACTCTACGCAAAAACAAGCTGACTTGATCATGAGTCGCTTTGTAGAACAACAACAGCAAAAAGTATTCAACTATATAGACTCTTTTCATGCAACGGCTAAGTTACTCTCTGCTTCACCGGTACTAAGTGACTTTTTAGCTAAAGATTTATTTGAAGACGCCAGCTATACATATCGCCTTGGCGCGTTAATGGACGTATTTGCCAGTTACAGTGAAGCCTACCCTGACATTATTAGTATTAACTTAGTCTCAAAAACCGGTGAAAGTGATGCCTATTACTCCAGTAATTTAACCGTAGCGCCCAAATCCTACCCATTTTTTGATCAAGTAAAACAAAGTAATTTAAGCCAGCAGCAGTTTATGGTGCAAAAAGAAGATGGCACCACTAACTTATACTTTGTGCAGCGCATATATAGCGTCGACTATTATTTAAAACGCCCACAACAATTAGGCTTTATTATTCTTAAAGTCGACCCCTCTATTTTAAACACCAGCATTTTAGAAGCGCCTTATAACAACACCTTAAATTTGTTACTGGCCAACGATGGTAAAATTTTATTTAGCTCCGATTATAAAATGCGTGGCCACTATGTTAGTGAATATGAACTAAATAAAATTAACGATTTAGCGGATATAGGTAGCTTATCAACCATTGAACTTTCAAGTGTGGATAAAATAGAGCGACTGATTTTTGCAGCCCAAATGAGTGGCGGCTACTATTATGTGTCGACCATTCCAAAAGCAGTATTGTATCAGTCAGGCAAAGCAATTAGTGTGATCACCGGGCTAATTGTTATTATTTCTGTGATCACCCTACCAATCTTAATTTTTATTGTGGTGCGTAATTTACTGCTTAACCCAATAGAGTTATTAGGTGAGGCAAGTCATCGCGTTGGTGATGGCGACCTCTCAGTCACACTGCCTGCTTATACTACCGATGAGGTAGGCATACTGTTTAACGACTTTAATCACATGATTAACCAAATTAAGCATTATCAGCAGCAACTAGAAGAATATAAGCATCATTTAGAAGATAAAGTAGAGAGTCGTACTAAGGCACTTGAATCAATGAATAGTAAGCTTGAAACCGCCATCGGCCAAGCAGAACAAGCAAACCAGCTTAAAAGCCGCTTTTTAGCCAATATGAGTCATGAAATTCGCACTCCGCTTACAGCTATTATGGGATTTACAGAGCAACTACTGCATAGCGAAAAAGCAACTAATGACAAACATCATTTAGGCACTATTCTACGTAATTCAAAACATTTGTTAGAGCTTATTAATAACATCCTCGATTTATCAAAAATTGAAGCCGAAAAACTGGCGGTTGAGCAAACGCCGTTAAATGTTGTACAACTTATTCATGATGTTGAATCAATCATTAAACCTTTAGCGCAAGAGAAACAGCTGTCATTTACGATTAATTATTCGCTACCTTTGCCGCATACGATAAATAGTGACGTTACTCGTTTAAAACAAATACTGATTAATATTGCCAGTAACGCAGTTAAATTTACTGAGCAAGGCCAAGTAACAATTACGGCAAAGTTTCAAGCACCAAAAATTCTTACATTTATAGTTGAAGACACCGGTATAGGCATGTCGGCAAACCAAATAAGTCGATTATTTACGCCATTTGAACAAGCTGATGCCACAACCACACGCCGATTTGGTGGTACAGGATTAGGGCTATGTATTTCAAAAAATTTGGCTCAACTGCTCGGTGGCGATGTCAGCGTAACCAGTGAAGTGGGTGTGGGTAGTTGCTTTACTATCGATATAGATTGCCATTTAGGTAATGGGCTTAGTAGTAACCTTTTTTTGACTGAACACTCTCAGCTATCACCCGAAAAAGACCCGCAACTTTCTTTTGCAACCAATAACTTTGATGCGCATATTTTAGTGGCAGAAGATAACCCCGATAATCAGTTGCTGATAAAATTACTCCTTCAAACATGGGGGTTAGAGCCTGATATAGCCAATAATGGCGCACAAGCAGTAGAAATGGCACTAGTGAACGACTATCAGCTTATAATCATGGATATGCAAATGCCGGTTATGGGCGGCTTAGACGCAACTAAAATGCTCAGAGATGCCGCCTACGATGGCCCAATTATCGCCCTGACCGCAAATGTCATGAACCATGATATAGATACTTACCTTAAAGCAGGCTGTAACAAAGCGCTGGCTAAACCCATTGATAAAGACGCACTAGAAAATGTATTAGTCAGCTATTTACACCTTGAACGCGATAATCAAAATAAGTGGGATAGCTTATTAAAAAGTGAGAAATTTCAGCAAATAAATGCTAATTATTTGGCAAGTTTACCTGATTACTTAAAGCAGATAAAAACCCTTTATAACAACCAAGATTGCGAAACACTACGCGCACTTGCCCACAGTATTAAGGGCAGTGCTGGTTGCTTTAACTTTGATGATATTTACCATAGCGCATCAGCGCTTGAGCAAAGTTTAAAAGGCAATGATATGACTCAAAGAGAAAAACGCGTTGTAGAACTCATTACAGCAATAGAACAAGCCATCGCTAATAAGTAATCATTAAAAATTTAAACCCAGTGCCATGCCCATTAAAATCGCATCTTCAAAGCCATTTTTATTGGGCGCATCGCTGGGGTAATAATTTTTACGCACAGACATTTCAGTAAAGCCTGCGCGTTCATACAAAGCAATCGCCCGCGTATTAGACTCTCTCACTTCTAAAAATAAGTTTTCGGCACTATGTTGCTCGCCATACGCTATAAACTGCGTTAATAACTGCTTAGCAAATCCTTGTCCCTGAAAGCTCGGGGCGACACAAATGTCCATTAAGGTAAAATCGGGCCCTGCTTTTTCACCAATGTAAAAGCCTATCATTTGCTCATCATCGAACGCAGCTAAATTAAAATAGCGGCCCTGCAAACACGACTGCATTGTTTTTAACGTCCAAGGGTGTGTATGACAGGCATTTTCAATGGCCATCAGCTCATTGATATTATCATCACTAACCGACTTAAAGTGTATCAAGGTGTTCACTCATTAAAGCCCATAACGCACGTTTTTGCGCACAGGTTAGGTTTGAATCAGGCAGGCCTAATTGTTGCTCACTAAACTCAATGATTGGCGATTTAACAATTGAGTTTATTGTTACAGGCGCAAAGGCACGCTCAATATCATTTTTTAATGTATCACAGAGTATTAACGATGAAGTCGCTGACAACTCAGCTTGAGCTGGGCGAAAGTGTTGATTAAGTTCAAGCTTTTCTATACCAAAAACAGATGCGTAACGTGAATGCATAACAACTCGATGGACTAGTAAGAGAATAATATAGGAAGTAATCAAAACAATGTAAAGAAGAGATGGCAGGGGCGGAGAGATTCGAACTCCCAACCGTCGGTTTTGGAGACCGCTGTTCTACCAATTGGAACTACGCCCCTGCAATGACGATGAATTATAAAGACCTTTTGACAAAGGTAAAGTAAAAAATCAACTTTTTGGTTTGTTTGCTTTTTAAATAAACAAAACGGCGAATTAGCATGCTAATTCGCCGTTAGTTATTACGAAATTACAGTAACAGGAGGATTATTCCCATTCGATAGTGGCAGGTGGTTTACCTGAAATATCGTAAACAACACGAGAGATACCGTCGATTTCGTTAATGATACGGTTTGAAACCACACCTAAGAATTCATACGGTAAATGTGACCAACGCGCAGTCATAAAGTCGATGGTTTCTACACAACGAAGTGAAACAACCCAATCATACTTACGTGCATCGCCCATAACCCCTACCGACTTAACCGGTAAGAATACAGTAAACGCTTGGCTTACTTTATGATAAAGCTCTGCTTTGTGAAGCTCTTCAATGAAGATAGCATCAGCGCGGCGAAGTAAGTCACAGTACTCTTTTTTGATTTCGCCAAGTACACGCACACCTAAACCTGGCCCTGGGAATGGGTGACGGTAAAGCATGTCGTACGGTAAACCTAGCTCTAAACCAATTTTACGTACTTCATCTTTAAATAACTCACGTAATGGCTCTACTAAACCCATTTGCATATCATCTGGTAAGCCGCCCACATTATGGTGCGATTTAATTACGTGTGCTTTACCTGTCGCTGAAGCTGCTGATTCGATTACGTCAGGGTAAATTGTACCTTGACCTAACCATTTTGCGTTTTTAAGCTTTTTGGCTTGCTCATCAAATACATTAATAAACGTGTGGCCAATGGCTTTACGCTTATCTTCTGGGTCTGATTTACCTGCTAAGTCATTTAAAAATTGGTCTTCGGCATCTACTTTAACAATGTTTAAACCAAACTTATTGCCAAACATGTCCATTACTTGCTGGCCTTCGTTTAAACGAAGTAGCCCGTTATCAACAAATACACAGGTTAGTCGCTCACCAATAGCACGGTGAATAAGCATAGCCACAACCGATGAATCTACACCGCCTGATAAGCCTAAAATAACTTCGTCTTCACCTACAGTTTCTTTGATACGTTCAATGGCGTCATCAATTATTTTTGCTGGCGTCCATAATTTTTCACAACCACAAATATCAATAACAAAACGCTCTAGTAAACGTTGACCTTGATGTGTGTGCGTTACTTCTGGGTGAAATTGTACACCGTAAAAGCGTTTTTCTTCGTTAGACATTGCCGCATGCGGGCAGGTAGATGTTTTAGCTGTGGTTTTAAACGTATCTGGAATTTCCATTACTTTATCACCGTGGCTCATCCACACATCTAGTACGCCATTGCCGCCATCAGTAATATGATCTTCAATGGCATCAAATAATGCACAGTTACCCACTTTTTCAACTTGTGCGTAACCAAATTCTTTTTTATCTGAACTATGTACACTGCCGCCAAGCTGCGTTGCCATAGTTTGCATGCCGTAACAAATACCAAGTACTGGAACGCCTGCATTGAATACATACTCAGGAGCACGCGGGCTATTTTCAAGCGTGGTTGATTCTGGGCCACCAGAAAGGATAATACCTTGTGGGTTAAACTCGCGAATTTGCTCTTCGGTTACATCCCAAGCCCAAAGCTCACAATAAACACCAATTTCGCGCACGCGACGGGCGATTAACTGCGTGTATTGTGAACCAAAATCTAAAATGAGGATTCGTGAATCGTGAATGTCTTTGCTCATGAAGTATCTCGTAAAGTCAGGTGCTAAACGCCACCAGCTAAAGCTGCGTGACTATATTAGGGCTAACAAAGGTTAGCCCACTTTTTTCAAATTGTTAAAGGCTGATTAGCCTAAACGGTAGTTCGGTGCTTCTTTAGTGATTTGCACATCATGAACATGCGACTCACCCATACCAGCAGAAGTTACACGTACAAACTGTGGTTTAGTGTTTAGCTCTTCGATTGTGGCACAACCGGTTAAGCCCATTGCACTGCGAAGACCACCCACTTGTTGGTGAATAATGGTTGCAATTGGCCCTTTGTAAGCTACACGACCTTCAATACCTTCTGGTACTAACTTGTCAGCTTGGTTTGATTTTTGGAAGTAGCGATCTGATGACCCTTCTTTTTGATCCATCGCACCTAGGCTACCCATACCACGGTAAGACTTGTAGTAACGACCTTGATAAAGCTCCACTTCACCTGGCGCTTCTTCAGTACCCGCTAGCATAGAGCCAACCATTACACACGATGCACCCGCAACCAATGCTTTTACAATATCACCAGAAAAACGAATACCGCCATCAGCAATCACTGGAATATCACGGCCTTTAAGGCCTTCAACCGCATCAGAAATAGCTGTTATTTGTGGTACACCACAACCGGTAACAATACGTGTAGTACAAATAGAACCTGGGCCGATACCTACTTTAACAGCATCAACACCGGCATCTGCAAGCGCAATAGCACCTTCGGCAGTTGCCACGTTACCCGCAACAATTTGTAAATCAGGGTAAGCTTGACGAGTCGCTGCAACACGGTCAATAACACCTTGTGAGTGACCATGAGAAGTATCGATTAGTAGTACATCAACACCGGCTTCAACTAATGCAGCAATACGCTCATCAGTACCTGCGCCAACACCTACTGCAGCACCTACACGTAAACGACCTTGCTCGTCTTTACACGCGTCTGGTTTGTCTTGTGCTTTTTGGTAATCTTTTACGGTGATCATGCCTTTAAGTTTAAACGCATCATCAACCACAAGAATCTTCTCAATGCGGTGTTCGTGCATTAAGCTTAAGATATCTTCGCGAGCCGCTCCCTCTTTAACCGTTACTAGGTTTTCTTTTTTCGTCATCACTGTTGAAACCGGCTGTTCAAGCTTAGTTTCAAAGCGCATATCACGACTAGTTACAATACCTACAAGGTTATTTTCGCTATCGGTGACCGGAAAACCTGAGAATCCCTTTTCCTGAGACAGCTCAACGGCATCTGCAATTGTCAGATCGGCAGTTACTGTAACAGGGTATGAAACAATACCCGCTTCATAGGTTTTAACTTTACGAACATTTTTCGCTTGTTCTGCAATGGTCATATTTTTATGAATAAAACCAAGACCACCTTCCTGCGCGAGGGCAATAGCTAAACGAGCTTCTGTAACAGTATCCATAGATGCTGAAATGAGCGGCAAGTTAAGTTTGATACCACGCGTTAAGCGAGTTGAAATATTTGCCGTATGTGGCAAAACAGTAGAATGACCAGGTACTAAAAGTACGTCATCAAAGGTAAGAGCTTCTTTAGCGATTCTAAGCATTTTGGCAACTTCTCACATGTGGATCTAAGATAAGGAATTGCGGCCAAATTTTAACAGCGTTGTGGGCACTAGTAAATAATATTTTGTATTTATTTATGATAAGCTAGATTTATAAATGTTTTTTGGTAGTTTTTATGTTTTCTAAGCCCTCGCAAACGGTTTATACCGTATCTCGCCTTAATCGTGAAATACGTGCCTTACTTGAACAAGGTTTTGCGTCTTTAGTACTCACTGGTGAAATTTCTAACTTTATTGCGCCTGCTTCTGGGCATTGGTATTTTTCGTTAAAAGACGATAAAGCGCAAATTAAAGCCGCCATGTGGCGAGGCAATAATCGCAACCAAAGTTACCGACTAATTAACGGCGCACAAGTAACCGTTAAAGCACGTGTATCTTTGTACGAACCCCGTGGTGACTACCAGCTTATTGTTGAACATATGGAGCCTGCCGGCGAAGGGCAACTTAAGCAAGAGTTTGACGCGCTAAAAATGCGTTTGGCTGCAGAGGGCTTATTTAGCTCCGCCTATAAAAAACCCCTACCCCAAAACATAAATCGCATAGGGGTTATCACCTCACCTACAGGCGCCGCAATCAAAGATATTTTAACCGTACTAAAACGTCGTGCTCCGCAATTAGAAATCGTTATTTACCCTGCGATGGTGCAAGGCAAAGAAGCGCATGGCCATTTAATCAAGCAAATAGAGCTGGCAAATTTACGTAATGAAGTCGACGTTATCATTCTCGGACGCGGTGGTGGTTCATTAGAAGATTTATGGTGCTTTAACCATGAACAACTTGCTCGTGCTATTTATCAAAGCTCGCTGCCCATTGTGAGCGCTGTTGGCCATGAAATAGATACCACAATTAGCGATTATGTCGCTGATGTACGCGCCGCAACCCCTTCTGCAGCCGCAGAGCTCGTAAGCCCCAATACACAAGAGCTACATAATAGGGTTAATCAGTTAATTAATCGTTTAGCGAATGCATTTAAACACGACATTGCCGATAAACGCGCACAAGCCATACAGTTGCAGCATCGCTTAAATTTATGTCACCCGCGCAATCAGCTAAACCAAAAATCACAACGCTTAGATGAGTTGAGTATTGCACTGCAACAGGCAATTCGTCAGCGTTTATATCAACAAGAACGCGTGTTAGCTAATTTAACACCCAGACTAATGCGCCAATCACCAGATAAAAAGCTAGCAAATGCAAACCATCAGTTAGCCCAGCTCCATGCAAGGTTACACCAAGCGATGCAGCATCAACTGCAACAAGCAAATAACACCCTTGCCTTACAGGCGAGTCGGCTTGATTCGGTTAGCCCCCTTAATGTATTAGCGCGCGGTTACAGCATAACGAAAACGGCGCAAAATAAAGTGGTTAAATCAGTGGAAGATGTAAAAGTGGGTGATGTGTTGACCACTGAGTTAGTAGATGGTCAGGTTATTTCAAAGGTAGAAGCTTAGCCATATTGCTAAGCGCTAGCCTTGTGTACTAACAGTAAACTCAATACGGGCATCGTTAGATTGAGATGCACTGAGTTTAAATTGCTGCCACCAAGGTTCAAGGTGAAGCTTATCGTTTAGCTCGCGCCATAATTTAGCTCCATAATTAACGGCATGTTGGTTTATGGTAAGCTCAAACTTACAAATTGTTTGCTTACACTTTAGCGCTGTAAGCTCAGCGCTATCTGCAAACTCATTAATAATTAAAAAGTCAGTTAACGCGACTTCAAGCTCGTAACTCCATTCGAGATTATCAGCCTCATGCTCAAACTGTATTGCGAGCTCATCATCAAGCTCTACACTTTCTAATTGATTTAGCTTTAGCTGTTGTTGAGATTGCTTAAGCTGGATTGATTTTTTTTCAAGCCGCTGATTAAGCTCAACCACATGTTGTGCTAGCTGAGTTTGTTGATCAGCCGCATGGGCTTTATTAACCTGCACTAAACCTTGCAAAGTAGTTGCTTGATTATTGACTTGAGTGCTAGCCGAAGAGATTACTGGTTGTTTGGGCGCTAAGGAAACACGTGTGGAATCTTTAAAAAACAAAAAGTAACCACTTGCTAACGCCACGCCTGAAGAAAAACAGAGCAGCATAGCCACAATGTTACTTTTATATATCATTTCTAGGTACTCAAAAATTAAAGCATTGCACTGGTGTGCGATTCGTTTTCTGGCTCGGGGTACTCTAAAAAGTTTTGGTTCATACTCTCTGCCGGACACTCGCAATCAGGACGACCAATAATTTTTGCAGGTACACCAACAGCGGTAGTATGAGGTGGCACAGGGCTTAGTACCACAGAGCCTGCACCAATACGTGCGCCCTCGCCCACTTCAATATTACCCAACACTTTAGCGCCCGCACCAATAAGTACGCCCGCTCTAATTTTAGGATGGCGATCGCCTTGCTCGTTACCCGTACCACCTAATGTAACCGATTGTAATATAGATACATTATCTTCAATCACGGCAGTTTCGCCAATTACAATACCGGTAGCATGGTCAAACATAATGCCTTGGCCGACTTTACAGGCAGGGTGAATATCAACCCCAAACACCTCTGAGGTACGGCTTTGAATAAAGCGCGCAAGCTCTTTACGATTTTGTTGCCATAAGCAGTTTGCTAAACGGTGTGCTTGTATCGCGTGAAACCCTTTTAAATTTAAAATCACGGTAAGATAGGTTTCGGCCGCAGGGTCACGATCTTTTACCGCTTTAATATCATGAGCAACATGTGTCAGCATCCGGTCACACTTTACAAAAGCTTGGTCAAACAGCTCACGGATTGTAAAAGCAGAAACCACAGCATCAGCTAGTTTATTAGCAACAATAAAACTCAATGCCGACCCTAAGCACTCATGATTTAAAATACACGAATACACATGGCTCGCTAAAAGGGGTTCACGAGTTACTACTTCATTTGCTTCGCTACGAAGCTGTTGCCAAATTTCATGACGCATAATAATGCCTTAAGATTAGTACAAAGAGCCTAAGGCCAATTCTAACGGATTTAGCCGCCTAGGTGTTAATCCCTTCGTTATTTGTTCTGGTTATTAGATATAACCAGTTAAATTTCAGGCTTATATTACTTTTTTCAAGTCATGTCATATGACAGCTATGCAGATTTAACCATTTATAAAATGCCCCAATGCTTACGACACAGGGGCATTTTTTTATATTTAAGAACTTAAATTATTGAAATACTTTATCCACCTTTACTACTTCAATATTTTTTGCAGGAATTGCCAGTTTATAATCAGCAATTACCTTATCTTCAGCCACTAACTCGGCAGGCTTATCGGTGTTATACACCATAGGCGAGGTTTGCATAGTTGCTAAACGTTTTTGCATATCTTCACCATCACCGGTAACAAACACATAGTGAATATTCTCAGTTTGTAGGTTGTCTTTAATCACTCGATTTACATCGCCAACAGTCAATGTTTTCAGTTTGCTTGTGACGTAGTTTACAAAACTATCGGTGTTATAAAACTCGCTATCTAGCGCATAACCTAACTGGCGATTTTGACTAGCAACCATTTGTGGCACAAAGTTAATTAAAAAGTTACGTGTGGCTTCAAAATCTGCCTCGGTCATACCATTTTTAATTAGCTTATCTAGCTCAAATAGTGCGGTACGGGTAGCAAAATGCGCATCGTTGTTTGAGCGCAGTGGACGCAACCACACTTGGAATATTTGCTCAGAGCGCCCTAAGTTTGCATCCGGTTTAGTTTGAAACATACCTCTAGGGAAGTATTCAATATAGGCGTAATCACCGTAATTCATACCACGTGTTTGACGAATACGTTCGTACAAGTAACTGTTAGAACTGCGATGCTCACCAAAGTACGAACGCACTAGCCACAATGCGGTCCAGTCTTCGCTGCTACGAATGGTATCAATAGGAAACCCGAACGACACAGCCGTTGATTGCGCTGACTTTTCAACAATTGTTGCATGATGACCTTTAAGCACTGGCGCATCAGGGATTGTTAAGCGGCTTTGTTCGCCTTTTGGAAGTGTCGCCAAGTCAGCTAACATTTGTGCTTTAAGTTTTTCAGGCACAGCACCAATTAAACCCACAGTAAGTTTAGCTTGTGTAAGTTCAGCATTATAAAACGCTTTAACATCATCAAGAGTGAGCGCTTCTAAGTCAGATAAGTCACCGTAGTTATAGCTTTCATAAGGGTGGCCTTTATAAAGCACACTGTAGAGCACTTCTTTACCCAACTCTTCGTCGTTAGAAGCTTTTAAACCCGATTTAATGCCATCGATCATTTCTTTTTTCAGACGTTTAAAGTCATCTTCTCTAAAGCCTGGGCTTAACAGCTGCTCACTCACTAAAGCATACCACTGAGCTGCATTATCTTTATGAATACGCCCTTGGAACGACAGCATTTCTTTATCTATTTGATAACCAAAACTACCCGCCAGCGGGTACATTGCCTTTTTAATTTCTTTGTAACTCATTGAGGTTGAGCCACCTTGCGCCAGCATTGCGGCAGTGAGTGCTGCCACGCCTTTTTTACCCTGCGGATCGGCAGCCGCACCGGTATTAAATAATAAGTTAATATCGATTAACGGCGAGCTATTAGTTTTATCAAGCACGTTAAAGATAGGCTTACTCGGTGCTTGCTGATATTTTGCTACCAAGGCATCTAAATCGCTTTCTTGTTCAAAACCAGGGGCTTTATCAAGTGCCGACATAGTAATTGTGGTGCGCGCATTATCAACAAAGTACTTATTGGCAATGGCTCTAATATCTTCGCTAGTGATATTGTCTGCCGATTTATACAGTTGGTTAATCACCTCAGGATCGCGCTCAAAATGCATATAGCTGGCAAGGGTAGAGGCAATTGCTTGCGATGAATCTAAACCATTTATAAAGCTGTATTTAAGATTAGACTTTAAATCGCTGAGTTTTTGGCTATCAACCAACTCGGTACGCGCTTTGGCATACGTACGGTTTATAGCATCACGCACTGTGGCTAAATCATCGGCATTTTCAACTTTTACAAATACATGCAGTAACCCTGGATCTTTAGTTTCAGGGTTATAGGTAAACATTTGACTCGCGATTTGTTTTTCTACTACCAGCTCTTGGTAAATATCTGAATTGCTCGAAAAATAAAGCTGCGACAGTAAATCTAATGCGGCTCTGTCTTTTTTCTGAGGCTCCCATGCAGCGCCTTTATACGACACAAGTAGCCAGTGTCCAGGTAACCCCTCGTTTTGCTCATGCACATATTTTGGCGCTTGCTGAGTTGGCTCTTTTGGAATATCAGCAACATAGTCGCCTTTTTGCCAGTTACCCCAGTGTTTTTTAACCATCGCCATGGTCTGTTTTGGATCAACATCACCAACAATTACAAGCGATACATATTCAGGCTTATAAAACTTATCAAAAAACTCTTTACCGTAGGCCATTTGATCTGGCATGGCTTCAATATCTTCAAAAAAGCCCATAGTAGTGTGTTTATAGGTATGTTTATCGAACGCTTCTTGGCGTACCGCACTTAATAATTTACGAATTGGACTGGCATTATTTTTTAAGTACTCGCCTTTAACCGTTAGCGCTTCCGTTCTAAATTGCTCTTCGGTGTAGCTTAAGTTTTGAAAAATATCCGCTTCAATCTCAAGTACTTTATCAAGATGCTGTTTTGAAAAATTTAAGTGGTAGTTAGTGTAATCGTTAGTTGTGTAGGCGCGGTTATCAACTCCAGAATTTTTTAAAATATCTGAATACACATCTTGCGGAAACTTTTCAGAGCCTTTAAACATCATGTGTTCAAAAAAGTGAGCAAAACCAGTTTTACCTGCTTCCACTTCATTACGCGAGCCAACAGACACAGGTATTTGTAGCGATACTACATCTGGGTAATCGGTTTTAACTACCATCACACGTAGGCCGTTATCTAGCTCTTCTATTAGGTAATCTTGTGAAAAAACACGCTCATCTGCTTTATTAACTTGTTCTTGTTGAGCTGCTGTTTGCGTGTTTTGACTTTGCTGCATAGCACAACCTGTTAAGGCCAGCGATACCGCTAGGCTAGTTGCCAATAATTTAAATTTCATTGTTATCCCTTTTTAAATTGAGCAATTTTTAAAACATTTACCAAACTAAGTATGCCGTAAAGTAATTAAATATAAGAGCCCTAAGCCTATTAATTATGTAAACAACTGTGTCAGTTATTTAATTTAACGATGAAAATAATTCACGTTAGTTGAGAAATTTTCAATAAACAAATCTATCTAGACGTCTAAATGGCTGCTATATTAAATCCATCATCACAAATTAAGCTGGAATGGGGATTATGGCTTTATCACTTCAAGAAAAAATACAGGACACCAACCAAGGTGTTTACCTAATTGGCACAACACCGCCAAAAATTGGGACTGATAAAGCGCAATTAAAAGTCATTGCCGAAAAGTTATTAGGCCGTTTACACGAAATTGAATATGACGGTGTGATTATTTATGACATTCAAGATGAAAGCAGTCGTACAGAGCAAGCGCGTCCATTTGCATTTAAGCAAACAGTTGATCCGCGCGAGTACAGTCAACTCTTACGAGGCTTGTCTGAGCTTGATGTAATTACTTATAAAAGTGTAGCTCAGCGCGGTGTGAGTGAGTTTAAAGCGTGGTTAGATGAAACTAAAAATGACTACGATTTAAAAAACGTGGTGTTGGTGGGCAGCCCATCATCAGCAGGTGATATAAAGCTGAGCTTACCGAATGCCTACAAAACTCTGGCAGAGCAGTCTGAAGATTTCTTTTTAGGTGGTGTAACCATTGCTGAGCGCCATGCCAATAAGCGCAACGAGCACCAACGCTTAATAGAAAAAACAGCACAAGGATGCCAGTTTTTTATCTCTCAAGCCGTGTACAACGCACAAGCAACCATAGATTTAATAACCAGTTATGCGCGTACATGCAAAGCACAAGGCCTGACACCTAATCGGATCATATTGACCTTTACGCCTTGTGGTGGTGAAAAAACCTTGGAGTTTATGCAGTGGCTAGGCATCTCAGTGCCAGAGGCAACTAAATGGCGCATGCTTGATTCGGAAAATACACTAAGCGAATCGGTGCGTATTTGTCGCGAAAACCTCGACTCAATTTTAAAAAGCTGCGCTCACTTAGGTGTGCCACTGGGTTTAAATATTGAAAGCTTAACCAATCGTAAAGAAGAAATTGACGCGTCAATTAACTTATACCGTTTACTAAAAGCAATAATGGAACTCAACCTTGCGGAGAAACTAATAGCTTAATTGCGGGGTTCGGGGTTCGGGGTTCGGGGTTCGGGGTTCGGGGTTCGGGGTTCGGGGTTCGGGGTTCGGGGTTCGGGCAACAATAATAAGCGACATCGAATAAGCCAGTTCAAGTCGTTAGCTTCGTTTATTTTAATAAGTACTAACTTGAACTGTCAGATTTCAACTGTAGGACTTTATCAAAGCTGATGGTCGCATTTGTGCCAACAGCGTATAAAAAGTGAATTTGAAAGCCTTTTGGGTGGCGCCTTCGGCTTAACCAACCTACATTTTGACGTAGGTCGGATAAGTGGCGGAGCCACGCCATCCGACAAAAATAATGAATTTACCAGAAACAGTCCAACTTACCGCGTTAACGTTACCAGTGACTGATTTGTGCCCAGACTGTGTGAAAACTCTGATCACCTTTTGGTCTAAGTATGTTCTGCTTATGATCTATTAATCTATACAT
>NZ_JALNTH010000023.1:0-122520 GCF_023161935.1 Pseudoalteromonas sp. 2CM28B | reverse complement strand
CGATTGGAAATGTTAGCCCCATACAATATGAATCAATGAATTAAAACCCCGTGTCTACTTTATCGGGGTCAGATCAGTTGGTTGGCCTCTAATGCCTGACAACTTACAAAAGCTTTATATCAATTTTCATGGTAAAGCGCCGCAAAACTAATACAACTAAAGCTCACATGTACTCGCTTACGCCTTCAATACTCCACCTCATTCAATAACTCATTTATTTTTTCATCGCCAATACACTCTCCATTAGACCAACTTGCATTAAGCAGTGTAATTAAATTACCAATACGCTCTGACTTACGCTGTAGCTGCTCTATTAGTGCATTAGCTTCATGTTGTTTTTCACCAAGGCGCTCAATAATGGCGTTGTGATCTAGCTCCTCATTAGGCTTACGCAGGGAGGGGATTTCTTCAAGCGAAAACCCTAAACTTTGTGCAAACTTAATCATTTTAAGCTGCTCTACACTGGCTTTGTCGTATTGCCTATACCCGTTGTTATTTCGCGTACCGGGTGGCAGCAGCCCTATACTTTCGTAATACCGTATGGTGCTTGCTGCAATACCCGAGTGCTTCGCCAGTTCACCTATTTTCATTATTGCCTCTACTATAAAAAAGCGGGTTGACCTTAAAGCTGACTTTAAGGTTATAGTGCCTGTAATGTCAATTTATGGTTTATATTTATGTCTGAGTTTGAACAATCTGCTGTATTTACGCCCTTTACCCTACCAAGCGGTTTAACGCTTAAAAACCGAGTAGTAAAAGCCGCTATGGAAGAGAACCTCGCAGAGGCCGAGCTAACTCCATCGCAAGTGCTTAAAAATGTATATAATGAATGGGCAAAAGGCGGGTGCGGGTTAATTATTACTGGCAATGTTATGGTTGACCACCTTGCAATGACAGGGCCAGGCGGCCTTGCCCTTGAGCAGCAAACCGATATAGCGCCTTTTGCAGAGCTTGCTCGTTTAGGGCAGCAAAACGACTGTAAAATTGTAATGCAAATAAATCACCCTGGCCGCCAAGTATTTAAAAAAATGGGTGGTAAAGCGCTAAGTGCCTCTGATATTGCGCTTAATATGGGTAAGCACTCTCACTTATTTACCCAGCCTACAGCTATGGATAAAAGCGAGATTAGTGATGTTATCGCTCGTTTTACCCATACCGCGCAACAGGCCGAAAAAGCAGGTTTTAATGGCGTGCAAATACACGCTGCACATGGCTATTTATTAGCGCAGTTTTTATCTCCACTAACTAATAAGCGTGATGACGAATGGGGCGGTAGCCTTGAGAATCGCGCGCGATTATTACTTGAAATAACACGCAGTATTAAAGCGCAATGCAGCGCCGGTTTTTCGGTATCGGTTAAGTTAAACTCAGCCGATTTTCAGCGCGGCGGCTTTGAACCGCATGATGCGCAAGCAGTTGTTAATATGCTTAGTGCATTAAAGCTTGATTTTGTAGAGCTTTCGGGCGGCAGTTACGAAGCACCCGCAATGCAAGGAACAACGGGTGATGAACGTACACTTGCACGTGAGGCGTACTTTTTGGAATTTGCCAAAGCTATTAGCGAGCAATCAACCATACCCATTATGACCACCGGTGGCATTAGCCGATTAGATGTGGCAAATAAAGTAATTAGCTCAGGCGTAGCGCTCGTTGGTATGGCCACGGCACTGGCTTATCAGCCTAATTTAGTTAATGCGTGGCAAATTAATTCAGTGCAGCCGCTGTTAATGCCGCGTGTTACCTTTAAAGACAAAACCCTTGCAGGGCTTGCCACTATGGCGCTGGTAAAAAGGCAAATTCGCCGAGTGGGCCAAGGCAAACGCGTTAAAGCAAATGCCTCGGCTATTTTTACTTTAATAAGTGACCAAATACGCGCTGCAAAGCTTACAAAGCGCTATCGAAAACGCTTTGCAAAAGAGCTAAATTAATTAGCTCTAGTTTAAACTGATATTTTCTATGCCACACTTGAAAGCGTTGATTGATGGGCGTTTGCATATGCCCAATTAACGCACTCTTGCGCTAAAATAGCGATGGTATCTAGGCAGGTGTCTGGCGAGTGTTTGGCTTGTTCATTTAACACAAGCGGTATTTCTGTACAGCCAAACAACACGCAGTCAGCACCTTGAGCAAGCATTAAGTCGTATGCCTTGCTTAACAAGTGGCGACCTTTATTTAAATCGCCCGCTTTTACGGCGGTTATGCCATCCATTATGGCTGCTTGTTGTTGAGTGTTTGGTTCAACAAAATCAATATTGTGCTGCTTAAACGCATTTTGGTAAATGCCCATATTAAGCGTAGCGGTAGTGGCTAAAATACCAACCTTTTGTTTGCCCGTGGCTTTTACTTGTTTTATAACACTTTTTACAATGCTAATGGTGTGTACATCGGCATTTTTAGTGAGCGCGTCGTACCAGTAATGCGCGGTATTACACGGAATAACAATACAACTTACACCTAAGCTTGTTAACTCTTTAAAGCCTTTTTTAAGCTCAAAAAATGGGTTTTCATCTTCAAGACCCATTAAAAATTTTGTTCTGTCAGGAATTTGCGGGATATTCCTTATAAACATAGGTATATGCTCTTGATCATTTTTAGCGGGCGATAGCGCAATTACCTGATTCATAAATGAGGCGGTAGCCAAAGGCCCCATTCCACCTAATACGCCAAGAGTTCTAAGCATGATTGCATTCCGGTTATTGAGTTTATAGGCTTAATTTATAGTGTTTTATTTAGTTTGAATAATGCTATTATTTTACCACCCATGCACAAACTGCATAACTAAGTGGTCGCTATGAATATTGAAAGTAAATGGTTAGAAGATTTTTTAACGCTCTCGCACACAAAAAGCTTTTCGCAAGCGGCAAAGCTTAGGCATATTACGCAACCTGCATTTAGTCGGCGTATAAAAGCCCTTGAAGATGCCCTTGGCGCAGCCCTAATCGACCGAGAAAACTTGCCTATTACCCTTACCCCAAGCGGTAAAATATTTCATATAACGGCACGTAATTTAGTTAACCAAATGAATACCTCGGTTAGCATGCTTGAGGAGTTATCGGTGCAGCAAAATTATTCTGTAAAGGTTGCAGCCGCACATTCTTTAGCGAGTTTTTTAACCTTACAACTCGCTAACTTTCAAACGCAAGATGAGCGCGACATTGTACTTAATTTAGAGGCTATAGACGTAGATAAAGCCACCGAAGCGCTAGAGCAAGGTGAATGCGACTTACTTATTGCCTTTGATAACGAACGCCTTAAACTGCCGCCGTTTAGTCATCAAAAAATAGGTAATGCTAAGTTGTTACCTGTTAGCGCCTGTGACGAGCAAGGCAAAGCCTTATATAACCTAGAAAGCGCAGCGCCTATACCGCATTTAGCCTACAGCCTCGACTCCTACATGGGGCGGCAGTTAGAGCCTATTATATCGGGCGCTAAGCTCAAAAAGGTGTTTGTTTCATCCATGACTGAGCTTTTAAAAGTGCACGCTGTTGCAGGCAATGGTATTGCCTGGCTGCCCGACTACGTTATATCAAACGAGCTTAAAAATAATACATTGGTAGTTGTAGGGAGTGAGCACCACTGCGTGCCAATAACTTACTATGCGTATAGATATCATGCGGCTTTGCACCCCGGTGGCGAAAGTGTATGGAATAAATTAACTGAGCTAAATATAACCTAACTGTAAACCCCCGTTACAGTTAAAGAGGCGTTTCTAATTTAAAACGATAACTGCTATGTGTAATGGAATTTAAATTATTTACCTGTTTTATTATGGAATTTTATTTCCATAATAATTGGGTGTTTTGTCTCTTTTTTAATACTCTTGATAAGGCCAAAATAGCGTCATCAACACAGAGTATTAACTAGCTAACGAGGCAACTCCCATGAAAGCAATTGGATATCAAAAAAGTTTACCTATCGAAAACGAATTATCATTACAAGACATTGAACTTGAAACGCCAACAGCACACGGCCACGATATTTTAGTAGAAGTTAAAGCGGTATCGGTTAACCCGGTTGATTTTAAAATTCGCCAAGCAATGCCAGCAGCTGAGGGCGAGTATAAAGTAATTGGTTGGGATGCAACTGGGGTTGTTAAATCGGTTGGCGAAAACGTATCGCTTTTTAAGCCAGGCGAGAAAGTATGGTACGCAGGCGACATTACGCGCTCAGGCAGTAACGCGCAGTTTCAGTTAGTTGACGAGCGTATTGTTGGCCATATGCCAAGTTCGCTTTCGTATGGCGAAGCCGCAGCATTGCCGCTTACCAGCATTACTGCGTGGGAATTATTGTTTGATCGTTTAAACGTAGCTAAAAACGATGATTCTAAAAGCATTTTAGTTATTGGTGCCGCCGGTGGTGTGGGCTCAATAATGGTGCAGCTATTAAAGCAGCGCACTAAATTAAATATTATTGCCAGTGCTTCTCGTGCTGAAACAATATCGTGGTTAGAAGATTTAGGTGCCGATACCATTGTTAATCACCGTAACCCGTTAAGTGAAGAATTTGCAGCTAAAAACTTAAGCGAAGTGGATTACGTTGTTAGCTTAAACAATACAGAGCAGCACTTACCTGAAATTGAAAAAGTAGTGAAGCCACAAGGTCAATTTGCCCTTATTGATGACCCTGAAACACTTAATATTGTGCCATTTAAAAACAAAAGCGTGTCGGTACATTGGGAGCTTATGTTTACTCGCTCGTTATTTAAAACCGACGACATGCAAGAGCAACACGTTATTTTAAACAACGTAGCCACTATGATTGACCAAGGGCAAATTAAAACCACGGTAGGTGAGCACTTAGGTAAAATTAACGCAGCCAATTTACGCAAAGCGCATCAGCACCTTGAATCGCAAACCGCTAAAGGTAAAGTGGTGTTAGAAGGCTTTTAAGGCCTTTAGCTAATATGGTTTTTTTGAGTATACCCAAGCCCCTAACGGGGCTTTTTTGTGGCTATTATTTATATAACTGATTGTAGTTAGGAATATGCTTTACCCAAAATGCAGGGCTGCCAATATACTCTTGTACAGTTTTTATAAATTCGCTCACCAGTGGTGTTTGTTTACGGTGAGGATACAGCGCATAAATACCGGTGCCCGATGCGCTGAGCTTATAATTAGTTAATAGCGGCACTAGCCCCATTTCGTCTATGGGTTTTTCTAGGTTAAATAAATCTAGCATCACATACCCTAAACCCGCTTTTGTGGCATCAAGCATGGCGCGTACATCGCTTACCTTATAGTTGCCTTTCATTTTGTGGGTTTTGTATTCATCACCATGAGGCTGAGTGCTTAATTTTATTTGATCTAGGCTTACATCGCCATTGCCATAAACCACTGCAGGTAAGGCGATAAGTTCTTCGGGTGTGCTTGGCATACCATGGCGTGCAATAAAGTCATTAGAGGCAACCAAAGCAAAGTGCATGTCAGATATTTTTTTTGCCATTAGATTGGAGTCATTCAATTTGCCAATTCTAAATGCTAAATCGTAATGATCGGCAATAATATCGTTGCGCTTATCATCAAGCATGAGGGTTATTTTTACCTCAGGGTATTTTTGCATAAATAAATTAATGGCAGGCTGCACATACTGCTGCCCAAAAAACATGCCCGAGGTAATGCGCAAAATACCTTTAGGTTTTGCTTGGTAGGAGTCGGCAATGCTATGAATATCACTGAGCGTATCAATTAAAATATGCGCTTGCTGGAGTATTTCCTCCCCTGCGGAGGTAAGCGAAAAGGAGCGCGTAGAGCGATTAAGTAACTGAATACCTAAACTGCTTTCTAGCTTTTTAATTTGCTTTGAAAGCGATGAGTTGTCCATATCGTGCAGCGCCGCGGCTTTTGCAAATGAGCCTTGCTGTACTACATCAACAAATAACGCTAATTGGTTGGTGATTGACATCTCACTCTCCTAAATCCCAATAAGGTGTATCGGTGTAATAATTGCTCGCAAAATCAACAAACGCGCGCACTTTACTGGGTAAAAACTGCCTGTTTGCGTACACCATATAAAGCCCTATTGGCTCAGGTTCGTAGTCTTTTAATATACGTACTACTTTACCCTGTGCCAGCGCCTCACCAGCTATAAATGTTGGCTGCATGGCAATACCGCCACCGGCTATAGCGGCATTGAGTAGCAGGTCGCCATTGTTAGCAACTAGGTTACTTTCAAGCTTTAACTCGTTTTTAAGCTCGTTCGCTCCACGTAGCTTTTTGGTAGGCTCGGTGTGTGCGTAGCGTAAATAGTTATGCGATTGCAGCTCTTCTAAGCTAGTAGGCGTGCCGTGCTGCGCTAAATAAGAAGGAGAGGCAAATACCGCTAACCTAATAGGCGCTATTTTTTTAGCAATAAGTGATGAGCTTTTTAAAACCCCAATGCGCAGCGCTATATCAATACCTTGCTCAACAATATCAACAAACTGGTCAGTAAGGTTTAGATCTAATTTTAAATTTGGATAACGCTTTTGAAACTCAACCAATAGCGGTGCTAAGTGCTTTACCCCAAACGACATAGGGGCACTAATACTGAGCACACCAGAGACATTTTCGTTTAGGTTATCGAGCGAATTTTCCATGTCGTCTATATCGTCTAGCACCTGTAAGCAGCGGGTAAAATAGTGATCTCCCGCCTCGGTAGTGCTTACTTTGCGCGTGGTGCGGTGCAGTAATCGGGTAGCAAGCCCCTCTTCTAGCGCAGACACATACTTGCTCACAAGTTGCGGCGATATATCGAGCTTATCGGCAGCTTTAGAAAAAGACCCCTCTTGTACAACACTTACAAAAGTCTTCATGGTGGTTAGCTTATCCATTATTAGCAATGCCTTGTTTATAATTTTTAAATAAAGATCGTATTAATTATGTTTATAAAAACAGTTAAAGTCCACACATCGCATTTTTGCACAGTTAGTGAGTTTTTATAGCGTTATAAACACATTTTTTTGCGTAAATAACTATTTATTTACAACAAAATGGAGTTAATACGTGCTACTGCAGCAATCACGCTTCTTTTTATCCATTCTAACGCCAAGTCGGGTTTATTAATAATGCAGTATCGCTGTACGTGAATAAGCACGCTTATATTTTTATTAATGACTAAGAGATAAAGCCATGAAAAGATTAAACAACAAAGTAGCCATCGTTACTGGTGCAGCACAAGGTATTGGCGCTGCTTATGCAAAAGGTTTAGCTCAACAAGGCGCTAAAGTTGTGCTTGCTGATTTAGCCGACCCAAGCGCAGCTGTAGCTGAAATTATTGCCGCTGGCGGCCAAGCAATAGGCTGCAAAGTAGATGTAACGAATAGTGAATCGTTAGATGCCATGGTAAAACAAACCGAAGCTGAATTTGGCCCGGTTGAAATATTAGTTAACAATGCTGCTATATTTGCTGCGCTTGAGCTTAAACCATTTTGGGAAATATCTGAAGACGAATGGGATTTAGTTATGCGCGTAAATGCACGTGGGCCTTTTCAGTGTACCAAAGCAGTGTTGCCTAGCATGCGTAAATTAGGTCGTGGTAAAATCATTAACATTGCATCGGGTACATTTTTACGCGGTGCACCTATGTTTTGCCATTATGTGGCATCTAAAGGCGCGGTTGTTGGGCAAACACGTGCGTTGGCCACTGAGCTTGCTAACGATAATATTTTAGTTAACTGCCTATTAGTTGGCTTAACCGAAAGCGAAGGCGTTAAAAATAACGCACAGTTTGATAAAGCTAAAAATAGCACACTAGGCTCACGAGTAATTAAACGTGCAATGGAGCCTGAAGACTTACTTGGCCCTATTTACTTTTTAGCCAGCGAAGACAGCGATTTTATGACCGGACAATGTATTAACGTTGATGGTGGCGCAATTAACTACTAACACGCCTTTATTGCTTATTTAGTGTTAATTTAAAAGCCGATGTTTACGCATCGGCTTTTTAACGAGGGAGCAAATAAAAATCAGTTTAACAATACTGTATTTATAATATCTCAATGGGCGCTTTATTTATTAACAAAATAAAAGCCAATAAAATAAGGGTATATTAATAAAACCCTTAGGTATTACCATGGCTCAACCTGCACTATTTATCTCTCACGGTTCACCTATTATGGCCGTACAGCAATCGCCAACGTCCGACTTTTTAAAAGCGCTTGGCAAGTCACTCAACACGCCACGCGCTATTGTTATATTTTCGGCGCACTTTGATATGGCTAACGATGAAGCGGCTCAAAATATTGTAATAACCGCAGGGCAAGCGCCTGAAACCATTCATGACTTTTATAATTTTCCTGCGCATATGTATAACATTAAATACCCAGCTCCAGGACATCCTGAACTTGCGGGTAATATTGCAACGCTATTTAAAAATAAAGGCATTACAGCAATACTCGATGAACGCCAAGGCTGGGATCATGGTGTATGGATACCACTGCGCTTAATGTACCCGCAGGCAAATATTCCTATTGTACAAGTATCTATAAATACTCAACTAGGCGCAAAAGCCATGTATGAATATGGGCAGTTACTTGCCCCACTTCGTGACGATAATATATTAATTATTGGCTCTGGCGGCATTAGCCACAACCTACGAGAAGTGTTTAAAACCCCTGCTACACCTAACCGTGTACAAATGGTAAAAGCGTTTACCCAATGGGTTGAGCACGCGCTTTTAGCGCAAGACACACCCGCACTTTTAAATTACTTAACCGATGCACCCCATGTGTTATTTAACCACCCTACCCAAGAGCATTTTTTACCACTCTTTGCTGCTATGGGCGCAGGCGGCAAGCAAGTTGAAAAACTTTTTAGTGATATTGAAATGGATATTTTAGCGCTTGATACCTATGAGTTTTATTAATTTTAATCAGTCCAGTGCAAGCGCCTTTGGTTTTTTAATCAAAGTGTAATGGGGGTTTACAAAGAGGTGTTGGGTTAAGAGCAGCAAAGCCCAACATAAAGTTATAAAGTGGGCTTTAACGCAGCTTTTTAATGTAATTAGGTCTGGCGCTATCTTTATGCGCGTCACCATAAATAATTGGTGACGGATAGTATTCTGCGTCTAACTGTATGGTGGAGGCAACATCATCATCAAAATAATTGGCAATAAAAGCAAGGCACATATCCATACCTGCTGAAACACCCGCACAAGACCAAATATTGCCATCTTTTACAAAGCGATCTTCAACTACGGTTACAGTGTTATCTTTTTTAAGGTGCTCTAAAAAAGCCCAGTGGGTGGTTACTTTTTTATGCTTAAATAGCCCCGCTTTTTGCATTAAATACATACCAGTGCAAATAGATAAAACACTGTGGCAGTTTTCAGCTGTTTTTTTAAGGTAATTAATAACGTCAATATCTTCCATTGCTATACGTGCACCACTACCGCCAGGTACAAATAATACATCGGGCTGCACTGGGTCAGTAAAATGATAATCGGCACTAAAACGCATGCCGTGCTCACCTGAGGGAGTCATAGAATTTAGCGATATTAATTTGGGTTTTTCACATAGCCCCTTTTCTGCCAGCAGACCTATTAGTTCCCATGAACCAACTAAATCCAGCTCTTCAACTTTGTCATAAATTAAAAAATATATTTTCATACTATGTTATTTAGTCCTTTAATTTGTATCATTTTTAAATAATTTCCCTAACAGGGCTTTCACATAACTGAGGGAGCCTTTTTATTTAAGCTATAGAGCCAGAATTTTATGCGTTTATTAAATCATTACTTGGGTCAATTTTATTTTTTTGGGCACATTTCTCTTCCTGTTGGGTCTGTGCCTAAAACACTCTCATAAAGGCCACTTAATTCTTTAATCGGCCGGCCTTCATCATCGGTTATAAATAACCCCCAATTTACATATTCGTTATCTTCAACAACTTCTGGGTCATCCATTAGGTAAGTCATACTAAATATCATTTCTGCACCAATACATCGAGCGAACTCTGTAATCGCATTTTTGCTAACACCTGCGTCTATCATTTCTTTGATGGAGTGCATCATTCCGCTGTATGGGCCATTATCAGTTGGATCATAATTTTTTAAGATGTGCTGAATCCATTCATCGTTGTCTGGAACGACATTACTCCACGCACCCTTTAAAAATAAAAACCTAGCCAGCTGAGGGATACCTTCTTCTATTTCGCTCTCTGCCCACTGCTCAGGGTTAGAAGCTCCAAACTTTCGAAAGGTTTCGGTTAACTCTTGTTTGTTCATTACGGGTACTCTAATTAGTTGTTAGATTTGGTTATAAACAATCTACTTTCACTTAATTTGTGATTCCACATAGCTTTAAAAAGTCATGTCGTTGTAGGTACAAGTGATCAATTAATTTTTACCACTGTTTTAGGATCTTTGTATCTAGCCTCTGGTTTATTTGGCTATAAAATAGGGGAGCTAGATGAGTCGTAATTACCTTCGATAGTCGTCATCTGAGTACTTATGAAGTAATCTACTTTTATAACCAGAGCCTGTGAGAAGGTCTTTTAGAAAGTTATCAAGATATATATTGTCAGCTTCTGTATTTGATACTGGGTTTGTCTTTGAAAAAAATAGAGTCCATGCGCAATCTTTCTGCTCAGCAAACCTGTATACACCTCTGAGATCTGTATTAGGTAGTATATCAAAATACCATCTAGGAGACTCTTTTATAAATTGCCCATATGTGTACTCAAGTTGCGGATCGCTCGATGGATCATCAATATTTTTGATCCCACCTTTATCCTTCCATTTGTATAATTTTCTGTAGCCCTTTTCAGCTAAATAAGTATTAACGTTTTTAACTATATCTTTTTCATCACTACGGTCGCATATTAAACCATACTCAACAGCATCCATTTGAGACTCCATGTGTTTTAAATATTGGCATTTGTATTTATACAAAAGCTAGTTGCTCGAACTTATTGAAGGTCAGCATTTTCGTAACTATCTTATAGTTATAATTTTGGAGTTCCAAGCGTTTGTTAAACTTTAAATCCCTAATTAATGCTTGTTGATTTTTACAATAACTCTAATAGTTTTATTATGACTTTATTCCACCGCTAAATTTACAACAATTGCGAACTTTAATTTAAAAGGTATTAGTTTTTAGCTCTTAGATTGAGTTAGACCTGCCTTAATTTGTGTCCTCTTACCCAAAATTAATTATGGGCGGCTACTAAAATGATCATCCATATAGATAAAATCCTTTCAATTATTATGATTTTAATGCTCTAACTTTTAAAACAGATAAGCTTTGTTAATTTGAGCAACCGTTCAAAGTAAGTTAAGCTCAAAACGATTAACTTACAAGCATCTTAAAATTATTGGGAGCAAAAATGGCAACCACACTCGCATTTGACGTATACGGTACGCTTATAAACACTCACGGCGTGCTGTCTTTACTTGAAGATATGATAGGCGATACCGCGCAAAACTTTTCAAATACATGGCGCGAAAAACAATTAGAGTATTCGTTTAGGCGTGGGTTAATGCAAAACTATATACCGTTTTCGTTATGTACCAAACATGCTCTCGATTACGCGTGTTTAGCGCACAAAACGCAGCTTAGTGATGATCAAAAGCAGCAACTGCTTGAGCAGTATAAAATTTTACCCGCCTTTGACGATGTTAAAAAAGGCCTTGAGCAACTTAAAGCGCAAAATTACCGATTGTTTGCATTTTCTAATGGCGCTGCTGATGCGGTAAATAAATTGCTCGAAACTGCAGGTATTAGTGAGCTTTTTGAAGGCGTTGTAAGTGCCGACGATATGAAAACATTTAAGCCAAACCCAGGTGTTTACAGCCATTTCTTACGCGAAACAAATTCAACGGGCGCAAACACGTGGCTTATTTCGAGTAACCCGTTTGATATTACCGGCGCTATTTCACATGGTATGCGCGGAGCATGGATAAAACGCTCTGAGGATTCTATTTTTGATCCGTGGGAAATTCAGCCAACCACCGTAGCCACCGATCTAGTGGATTTAAAAAATAAGCTTGAAGATATCAATTAAGCTGCATTTTTACTGTTATATCCCTCTTTAGCACTTAAGGTTTAACCGAGTTGTAAAGGGGGCTTACTTCTTATAGTGGTACTGCCCACTTATAATACGTTAGCTTTTAGCTACCCCCCATTTCTCAACTCTTATATTTAAACCATCGCACTATTTTACAAACTGTCATTATTTAGTACGCATCTTGGCACCTTCTCATAGCTCATTTTATACACTTTGTTAGTTTTAAAAGTAATTCCTTATAACTAATCAGTCACTCCTAATTGTGAAAATAAACCTATATCTAACCCTTAATTATTATTGTAAATGCAAATTGTTACTATTAAGATCCTCAACCCCAATACAAGTACAACCAAGGAGCGAATATGTCACAATTACAATCGGCGCAGCTCAGCCCTGTCAAAAATAAAGCATTATTTGAGCAAAGCGGGTTACCTCCTCAATTTAATCTCGATCAGTTTATTAACTACCAAATAGCGTCGTTGCAGGGGCTTTCGGCTGTACAACAAGCTATGGCTAAAGCGCAAAAGCCGTTTTCTGGCGTGTCTGTTAATACGCTTGCCGCGACTGTAAATGATGTAGATTTAGCCAAACCTCTTGCTGATTTTCCTGCAGTATTAAACGAGCTTAAAAGTGTGTATTTAGATCACGCTGTGTATTTTCATCATCCGCGTTATATGGCGCATTTAAATTGCCCCGTTACTTACCCTGCAGTTGTAGCAGAGCATATCATTGGCGCAATCAATACCTCGGTAGACACCTGGGATCAAAGCGCTGGCGCGACCCTTATTGAACAAAAATTAATTGATTGGAGCTGTGAAAAAGCAAAGTTACCTAGCACTGCCGATGGTGTTTTTACCAGTGGTGGTACGCAATCGAACTTAATGGCCATGCTTGTTGCTCGCGAAGTCGCAGTGAGCCGCTATGCACCTAATCATGAAGTAAAACTGCAAGGCTTGCCTGAAGTGGCCTCACGTTTTCGTATTTATTGCTCTGAGGTTGCGCATTTTAGTATTCAAAAGGCTGCGGCATTACTGGGCCTTGGTTATAACGCGGTAGTGCCCGTGGCTACAAACAATAAAATGCAAATGGATATGGACGCACTTAACCACGCAATTGCGGATTCTAAAGCTAAGGGCGATTTACCTATCGCTGTGGTAATTACCGCAGGTACAACCGATTTTGGCTCAATTGACCCTGTTGAAGACATAGCAAAACTTGCTAAAAAAGAGCAGCTTTGGTGCCATGTTGACGGCGCATACGGCGGTGGTTTATTGGTGAGTGAGCATCACCGAAGTGCTTTAAACGGCATAGAACAAGTAGATTCAATTACCATTGATTACCATAAATCGTTTATGCAACCGGTTAGCTGCAGTGCTTTTTTATTAAGTGACAAACGCCACTTTAGCCATATTACCCTTTACGCCGACTATCTAAACCCGCTTGCTGAGGCCGGCAATGGCACACCAAATTTAGTTGATAAAAGCTTACAAACCACACGCCGTTTTGATGCCTTAAAACTGTGGTTAACACTGCGCACCATGGGCGAAGCGCCACTAGGGCGAGCGTTTGATAAAGTAATTGGCCTTGCTCGTCAAACCCACATTGTACTTAACGACCACCCAGATTTTGAAGTTATAAATTACCCAGAACTTAGCGCATTGGTATTTCGCTTTGCGCCAGAGGAGCTAAAACATAACCCCGATTTACTCGACACCCTAAACCTGCACGTACGCCAAACATTCTTAAATACTGGTGAAGCCATGATTGCGCGCACCAAAATTAACGGCCGTCATTACCTTAAATTTACGTTACTTAATGCCCAGTGCCAATTGAGCGATGTGCGCGCCGTGCTTGAACAAATTAGCACTATTGCGTGGCAAACGTACAAGGAGCAAAAATAATGAGTAACCAACCTTATGACTTTATAGCCATTGGCCTTGGCCCATTTAATTTATCGTTAGCGTGTTTAAGTGAGCCGCTAGAGGGCGTTAAAAGCTTATTTTTAGAGCAGCGTAGCCAATTTGATTGGCACCCTGGAATGATGCTAGAAGGTGTTACCTTGCAAACCCCGTTTATGTCTGACTTGGTGACCCTTGCAGACCCTACCAGCAAGTACAGTTTTTTAAATTATGCCAAGCTTAATAATCGCTTATACCCATTTTATATTCGCGAGAGCTTTTTTTTACTGCGTAAAGAATACAACCTCTATTGCCAGTGGGTGTGCTCGCAGCTTAGCAACGTAAGCTTTGAGCAAAGTGTAACTCAGGTTGAATTTTGCCAGCAAAGTGAGTGCTATACCGTTACCTGTAAAACCCCAAATGGAGAGCAACACTATGTTACACGCCACTTAGTGCTTGGCACTGGCCCTGCCCCATACATTCCTGATTGCGCAGTGCAAAGTAATTCTAATAACGTACTGCACAGTAGCGATTTTTGCCACCGCCTTGATGAGCTAAAAGCAGCTAAACGCGTTACGGTTGTAGGAGCTGGGCAAAGTGCGGCTGAAATTTATCACACCTTATTACAACAAGCCGTGCCACAAGGTTTACAACTAGATTGGATAGCGCGTTCGCCGCGTTATTTTCCGCTGGAATACACTAAACTCACCCTTGAGATGACCTCTCCTGAGTATGTTGATTACTTTTATAATTTAAAAACCGAGCAACGAGATTGGCTTAATCAAAATCAAAAAAACTTATTTAAAGGCATTAATGGCGATTTAATTAATGACATTTTTGACACCCTTTACGCGCAAAGCCTAGATGGGCCCATTTCTACCACATTTAAAACTAACAGCAAGCTTACTAATACACGTAAAAGTGCTGGTCGCTTAGTCACTGAGTTTTATCATCAAGAGCTAAATGAAGCCTTTGAAATAAAAACCGATTACTTAATTTGTGCCACAGGCTTTAAATACAAGCGCCCTGCTTTTTTAAACCCCATTGCACAGCAACTCCCAGAAGATGAACAAGGCCGCTATTTAGTTAGCCGCGAGTATGCGGTAGACACCGACCAAAAACGTATATTTGTACAAAATGCAGAGCAGCACACCCATGGTTTTGTAACTCCCGATTTAGGCATGGCGTGTTATCGCAACAGTATAATTTTGCGCGAAATACTCGGTTATGCGCCGTATCAGGTTGAACAAAAAATTGCTTTTCAGTGTTTTGATTTAAGCGATGTAGAAACCCATTCACAGCAAAAGAGTAACGCCGCATGAGTTTACGTTTAGCGCTTATTTTGCTTACGGTTATTTCGGTAGTGTGCGACACCTTATTACTGCCGTTTTATCCGCAATTTTTTGTCAGCGAATTTTCTGTAAGTAACCCCACACTTATTGGCGTGTTTGTAGCTAACTGTTGTATTACCGTTATGCTCGCGCTGCCCCTGTGGGCAAAGGTTGCCAAAAAATACCACGAGCTGGCTCTTTGGCTTGTAACGCAAGTGATTGCCGCCTGCTTTGGTTTGCTTTGTTATTTTGCAACTAACGTGTGGGAATTTTGGTTTTATTATCAGCTTATGTTGGTGCTCAAAGCCAGTTACCTGCTTATTTACCCGTTTGCACTGCGTTTAGAGCAGCAAAGTAAGCATCTTTCTATTATTGGCTTGTTTTCGGTACTTATGCACTTTGGTGCTATTGGCGGCGCGTTAGTGGGCGGGTACTTTTTTAGTATAAATGCACCGCGTTATGCATTGTTATTAAGTGCTGCGGGCGATGTTATACAAGTGCTGTTGTGTGCCTATTTAATGGTGAGCTTAAAGTTAGGTATTTATCAGCAAGCGATTGAAAGCGAAAAACCACGTACTCGTACACCGTATTTTATTTGGCAATTTTGCTTTATAAGCGTGGTTGTTTACTTTAGTGCGTTTTTAATTAGGCCGTTTTTTACTACCCATTGGCAAGGAATGAGCGCACAAAGCAGTGCATTCCAAAGTGCGCTTGTGTACGCCATTCCTGCTTTTGCAGCCCTACTTATGCTGTTGTTTAACCACTTTCGGCAGCACTTACCTTTTCCTACGCTTAGCCGCACCAGTACATTGTTGTGTGCTCTTATTTTTGGCGCTATTGGGCTTTATTTACAGGCGCAAGAGTCGGTGTGGTTAGTTGTCAGCTCTCGCGTTTTATACGGTATAGCGCTATTTCAGGTCATGGTTTTATTAGAAGTGATGCTATTTGCTAAAAGCGAGCCTGCTCACTACGGCAGTGATTTTGCCAAAGTGCATGTTGCGCAAAATATTGGCGTTATTTTAGCGTCGTTATTAGTGGGTATGAGTGTGGAATATTTTAATACCACCGTGCCTTTTTACTTTGCTGCCATTGGCTTTGCAAGCCTTGGCGCTATTTTGCTATGGCGCGTTAAATTTGTTGGTCAAGCTGCACACACAGCCACTTAATAATTAAAAAGATTTAGGAGTTTTTATGTATTTTTCATCTTTTGTAACCACGTTACAACACACAGGTAATGTGACTATGCGGTTACTACAGCAAAGCGATATGCCCATAATTTGCCAGTGGCTTACACTGCCTTACGCCCATTTTTGGGGTATGAGCAAACACACCCCCGAGCAAATGTGCAGCGCCTACCAAGATATACTTAACAACCCGCACCATCATGCCTATGTTATTGAGCAAAATAATGAGCTACTTGCTTTAGTTGAGCTTTACAGCCTAAAGCACGACAAGCTACTCGCAGCTGCCTATGAGGTAATGCCAAACGATACCGGCATGCATATTTTACTTGCCCCAAATACACAGCCTAAACGCCATTTTAGTTTTGAAATAATGCAGTGCGTATTGCACAGTATTTTTACTCATAATGCCGATGCACGCGTAGTAGTAGAGCCCGATATTGGCAATAGTAAAATTCATACCTTAAATAAGCGTTTAGGCTTTGTGCATACTAAGCAAATAACCCTTGGTGATAAAAACGCCTACCTTGGGTTTTGTAATAAAGCTGCATTTGAAACGCATGTTAATTTACATCACAAAGCGCAAACGCCAATAAACACCGACTATGTAAAGTTTGACCACTGGCAGTGGGCTAACAGGCACTTACAAAGTAAAGCCATTAGCGAACTGGTACACGAGCGCTTATTGGTTGCAGAGCAAACCCCACAAGGTTTTAAAGTAAATATTGAAGGGGGTTATTTTATATTTAATGGCCGTGCTATGGCGCTTAATCACATAGATATAGACGAGCCAAGCTTATGCTTTTATAACCTTAATAATGAGCAAGCAGAGCTTGATGTACTGCACTTTTTTAGCGTGCAAGGCCCTGCGCTGGGTTTAACTGGCGAGCGTTTAGCCACCTACCTTGAAGAGCTTAACGCCACACTTGCGAGTGCCTGTTATAAACGCGAAAACAACACTCTTAGCGCAGCCGAACTTGCGCAATTAGGGCTACAACAAATAGAGGCCGCAATGAGCGAAGGCCATCCCGCGTTTGTGGCTAATAATGGCCGTATTGGTTTTAGCAAAACCGACTTTTTACGCTATGCGCCAGAGGTGGGTAAACCGTTTAAAGTATTGTGGTTAGCGGCGCATAAAACAGTATGTGATTTTGCTTATAGTGAATACTTTAGTGATTACCCAAGCCATATTAGTGGTGAGCTTGATTTAACTACCCGTGATGCATTTAACAAAGCGCTAAAAACGCAAAACCTAAACCCTGACGACTACCTATTTATGCCTGCCCACCCGTGGCAATACCAACATAAATTAAGTGTGGTGTTTGCCAACGAGTTTGCCAATAACCGCTTAGTTTATTTAGGTGAAGGCGACGATTTATATCAAGCGCAGCAATCTATTCGCACATTATATAACTGCTCACATCCGCATAAACCTTATTTAAAAGTAGCGCTGTCTATTTTAAATATGGGCTTTATGCGCGGGCTTTCGCGCGCTTATATGGCGGTAACCCCGGCTATAAATGATTGGGTATTTAATAAAGTAAACTACGACCCCACGCTTAGCGCGTGCAATTTTACTGCACTAAGAGAGTACGCCACCTTAGGGTATGCGCATCATACCTTTGAGCAAAGCGCATTGGGCGATACACCGTATCGTAAAATGTTTGCCTGTTTATGGCGCGAAAACCCAAACCATAACTTACAAAATAATGAGCAACTCACCACCATGGCCGCATTGCTGCACCTAGATAACAACGGTAAAAGTATGGCAGGTGCATTAATAGATCAAAGCGGTTTAAGTACACATGCTTGGCTGCAACACTATTTTAACGCCTATCTTATCCCGTTAGTGCATTGTTTTTATGCCCATAAATTAGTGTTTATGCCGCACGGCGAAAACCTTATTTTAAAACTTAAAAATTCAGTCCCTGTGGGCGCTTACATGAAAGACATAGGCGAAGAAGTCGCGCTGCTTAATAGCACTGAACCTTTACCTGAGGAAGTGTCGCGTATTCATATTGCTATGCCAAAAGAGCTTGAGTTACTGAGCATATTTACCGATGTATTTGACTGCTTTTTTAGATACCTAGTGGCTATTTTAGTAAGAGAAGAGCGTATTACCGAGCACGACTTTTGGCACGGCGTTGCGCAAAGTGTTAAAGCGTATCAACAGGCTAACCCTGCCTTAAATGCGCGTTTTAAAGAATATGACTTTTTTAGTGATGAATTTGCACACTCTTGCTTAAACCGCTTACAGCTTGGCAATAATAAGCAAATGGTTGATTTAACCGACCCAGCAGGCAGCTTACAGTTTGCCGGAAGTTTAAATAACCCGGTATCGGCAAAGTTGTATGGCTAAGCCAGTAACCCTTGCGCACTTTTTATTTTGCCCAAGTGAGCCAGCTACTGCGGCTCACCCAAGCTTAGATTTAGTGCGCACATTAGCGATTCATTGCAAGGCGCATTACCCACATGCGCCTGGGCAATTTATTAGCCGCCATTTGTATTTGCAGCTTTGTTGGCAAACTATTTATGCCTATTGTTTTTGGCATACTTCTAAACAAAATGCACATAACCCCATGCAATTACAGCTTAAAATTAATGGCGCTTATAGCCGAGGGTTTAACCTCAGCGGTGCGCCTATATTAAGTAAAGCCGAGCAAAACACTGCACTTATTGAGTTTTTTAGCTGTGTAGGTAAGTGGATAAATAGCGATTATGCGCTGGGTAAAAAAGAGCAAGGACGCTTATTAATCGACACCCTTAACAGCGCATTTGAGCGCGCCCATAGCTTAAATTTAGCAAGCGCTGATCACACTACACATTGCCATCAGCAGCTACACAATTTAATCAGCAATCACTTTAATTTAAACACCCCATTTAAATTAACGGCCGATCGCTTAACGTGCTGTCGTTATTATTTAGCAGGTTATAAAAAATGCCAAACCTGCCCTAAAAAGGATATTAGAACCAATGAACACACGTCTTAAAACGATAGACCTTGCCCGAGGTGCGAGCGTTTTTATTATGATTTTGGTACACACCCTATGGATGTACTCGAGCACAACGCTTCAAAGTGAGAGCCTATTTGGCGCTGTTATTCATATACTTGGCAAAGGCACGGCCTCGTTTTTAGTGGCAATGGGGCTGTCTATGGCGCTTTCGCGCAGGCAAACCCCCATGTTATTAATTAAGCGTGGTATACAGCTTTTACTACTTGCCTATTTAATGAATGTGGCAAAATTTTGGCTACCCATTGAGGTATTTAATACCATGCCCGAGGCATTTATAAATGCCTATGGCTGGCAAAGCCCGCTCAGTGCTGGGCAGTTACAATTTATGGTGTTAACCGGTGATATTTTACAACTTGCTGGGGTGAGCTTAGTGCTGTTTGGTGCGCTTAATATTGCCCGCTGGAAAACCACATGGATTGCATGTTTAGCCGTGGCTATTGCACTTGTAAGCCAGTTTGTTAGGGGGCAGCAGTTTGCGCTTTCGCCTTATATTAGCGATTTGTTTTTTGCTAATAACTACCAAGTTTATTTTCCGGTATTTCCATGGGTAAGCGCTATATTAACCGGCTACGTGCTTGGGCGTGTATATATAAATAGCCAGCATAATGCAGCGTATTTATTTAATGTGTGTGCAAAGTTAGGGGCCGCATTATTAGTGATTGGTTCAGTGTGGTTATTTATTGATTTTAAAGGCCAGTTTGGTAACTTTTTTCACTTAAATGGCGGCGGTATTATTTATTTAGTGGGTTTAAATTTATGTGCATTAGCCTTAATAGAATATGCCATTGCCAATAAATTTAATGGCCCTATTACACGCGCTCTTTTATATGCGAGCAAACATGTAACGGCCCTTTACATTATTCAATGGGTGCTAATTTGCTGGCTTATGGGCGTGTTTGGTTATCATACCCAGTCGCTTTGGCCAACGTTGTGCTTAATGGTACTTATGAGCTTATTAATCTTTGCAGTGCACAAAGTGTATTTGCAAGCTAAGCAAACCATACTCGCTATTAAGCAAAAGCCTAAGCGCACAGCATAAATTAAACACTCTGGCTATTACTGGTAAAGTAATAGCCAGCCATAAAAAACGAACATAAAAAATGAGCAATATACACATGGGCTAAGAGTATATAAAATCTACTTATAACGTGGAGCATACAAAAGGAGTCTATTAAGTAGGTAATGAGTGCAGTCGTGCTTTGCATTTACCACGTTATTTATAAGCAAGATTGTGTATTAGTCAGTTATTTTGTTTTTTTTTGGAGTTTAGTTTGAAAGTAGAGCAGCCTGTATTAGGCAAAACTGGCACGTTAATTTTTTTAGTAATTATTAGTGCATTTCCCCCTTTAACTACCGATTTATATCTTCCTGCTTTACCTACTATGGTAGAGAAACTAAATACTAACCAAGCCATGGTTAACTTAACACTTAGCGTATATTTTGCAGCCTACGCCATAGGATTATTGTTTTGGGGCCCATTAAGTGAAAAATTTGGCCGTAAACCTATTTTGCTTATGGGCCTTGGAATATACGTAATAGGCAGTGTGCTTTGTGCGTTATCTAATTTTGTAGAAATGCTTATAGGCGCGCGTTTATTACAAGCCTTTGGCGGAAGTGCAGTAACGGTTGTAGCCACGGCAATAGTAAAAGATTTGTACGATGGCCGCGAGCGAGAAAAAATTATCGCCACTATTATGTCGCTGGTTATTATTGCCCCTATGGTGGCGCCTGTGCTGGGCGCATTGCTACTAAAAATTGCTAATTGGCATATGATGTTTGCTGCTTTAGCCGTGTTTGGCTCTGTGGCTATGTTATTTACCTTTTTTTACCGCGAAACCTTACATACACGCTACGCCGGCTCTGTTTTTCAGTCGTGGGGGCGATTAGCTGTAGTAGTTAAAAACCCGCCATTTTTATCGCTATTGGCTGTTTTTACTATTGTGCCTATGGCGTTAATGTCGTTTTTAGCGGCGGGCTCTTATGTATATATCAACGGGTTTGGTTTGTCGGAACAAACCTTTAGTTACGCCTTTGCAGCGAATGCTGTGTGCGCCTCGTTTGGGCCAACAATTTATATGCGGCTTTCTAAACGTGTATCGGTAAAAAAAATAATTACTGCGAGTTTTTTAACCCTAACAGCATGCGGTATAAGTACCATTTTTATAGGCGGCTTATCGCCTTGGGTATTTGGTGCATTAGCAGCAATAGCTACCCTAACCGTTATTATTACCCGCGTGCCCGGTACTAATTTAATGTTAGAGCAACAAACAACGGACACGGGCTCTGCTGTGGCCGTTATTCAGTTTTGCTCTATGATTGCAGGCGCAATAGGCATGGCGCTTGTATCGCTTAACGCAGAAACATTAATTAAAAACTTAGGTGTTATTCAGCTAAGTATTGGCCTTATAGCGCTTACTTTATGGTTGGTATTTAAAAATAAGGCATATGTAAGCGCCTATATGTCTAAGGTTTAAACACGCTAAAACCCAAAAAGGCAGTACAGTAAATTAAAGCTGGCTGTACTGCCTTTTTAAAAAATTATTCCCCCGCTTTTATCGCCTCAATTACCGTGTGCATGCGCTTTGCCATTGGCCTGTTACGATGATGACACACATAAATATTTTCGCTGATTGGATTAGCTAAATGGTGCGTTTTTATAAGCGCTGGTTTATTAAATGCGCCCACCGCATAGGCAGGTAAAACAGTAAAACCTAGCCCTAAACTTACTGGTTCGAGTATTAAACTTATTTGGTTAGAAAACCCCGTACGCTTAATTTGATCAACATGTTCAAACTCATTGTAGTTTTCGCTAAGTAATAGCTGCGCGTGGTGTTTTGCATCGGGGTGGCCAATAAAGCCAAGCTCACATAAAACCTCCCATGTTGGGTTTTTAATATGTGCTGGAGTTACTAATAATAAAGCTTCTTGGCCAATTTTGTGGCTGGTAACTTCGCTAAGCGTGGGGGCTTGGGTTAAAAAGCCTATGTCGGCACTGTGGTTTGCCACCGCTTGCTCTACACTGGTATTAGGTGCAAAGCGATAATCAATATTAAGCTCGGTATGCTCAGCCTGTAATGCTAATAATTGGCTATAAAATTGTAGCCCACAGCTACCTGGCGATTGTATTTTTACTAGGCCGCTGTAAGGCGAGTCATCTTTTAATTGTTGTTCTAAAAATTGCCATTCTTTTAATAACAAACTGCCTTGCTGATACAAATTTTGCCCATGCACGGTAAGGGTAAATTGTTTGCCGTGGCGCTCTAATAGCGCGCAGTTTACTTGCTGCTCTAGCTTTTTAATATGCTGGCTTACGCCCGATTGGGTCATAAATAAGCGCTCGGCTGTTTGGGTAAAATGATTTACCTCAACCAACGTACAAAACGTGTTTAACCATGTCGGGTTTATCATTACAAAACGTACTCAAAATGATGATTAATGATAATTTTACTTAATAAACACGGGTTCGTAAACTAACTCCATCAACTAGTCACAAGATAAGTCACACGTTAAAGAGGAAGCATTATGAGTCATACATATCCACGTAGTTTTTCGCACATTGGTATTTCAGTACCAGATGTTGAAAAAGCCGTAGAGTTTTACACTAAGGTGATGGGCTGGTACATCATAATGGAGCCTACCGTGATCACTGAAGATAACAGCCCCATTGGCGAAATGTGCACCGATGTATTTGGTCCAAATTGGGAAAAATTTAAAATAGCGCACCTTTCAACAGGCGACCGTATTGGTGTAGAAATTTTTGAATTTAAAGACCAAGAAAACCCTAAAGACAACTTTGAATACTGGAAAACCGGTATCTTCCATTTTTGTGTACAAGACCCAGATGTTGAAGGCTTAGCGGAGCGTATTGTTGCTGCAGGTGGTAAAAAACGTATGCCAGAGCCACGTTACTACTACCCTGGCGAAAAGCCGTACCGCATGATCTACATGGAAGACCCGTTTGGTAACATCCTTGAGATTTACAGCCACAGCTACGAGCTTATTTACAGCGCAGGCGCTTACTAAATAGCACTTAGCTTAAAAAGTACTTAGCTTAAAAAGTACTTAGCTAAAAACAAAGGCCGCAGTATTTATTTACTGCGGCCTTTTTGTTTTAAATAGACTTGTAGATTATTAATTTGGCTAATATTGGGTGTATAAAAATCAACATCTTCATTTGATTGATTATAGGTACATACACTGATAGCTTACTAATTGCACAAAGTTGCTCTAAAGGAAAAACATGAATCTGTCACTGGAAGACATCACCGCCGATAACTATGAAGCCATATGCGATTTAGAGGTTGCTAAAACGCAAGAAGAATACGTAGCGTGTAATATGTGGTCGTTAGTTGAGGGGCACTATAATAGCGGGTATACCTGTAAAGCGTTTTCCTAAATGCTCTGCCAGTTGGCTTTTTTATGTGGGTACAAGAAACCCCTACAAAGGTTTCTATTTGGCGCTTTATGGTTGATCAAACTTATACCAACTCCAATAAATAGCTGCTCTATTTTACTTGCTAAAACAACCCATTTCTTTGTTTTAAATTTCGTAAAAGGGAACAACCATTTACATCAATTTACGCCTAGAACTGAATTGTTTTTTCGGCGTAAAATTTAGAACACATACTTAATGGAGTTGGTAGTATCAAAATAAAGGCGTTGGGCGCAAAGCACTGTCCATGGCAATTGAAGAGATTAAAACGACTTCTAAGCTTGAAAAAATCGAAATTTGTTACAACCCGCAAAACCCAATAGCTAAAAACATTTATACAAGCTTTGGGTTTGAGGAAGTTGGCCTCGATGAAGACGACATGTTAGCCGTTATTAAAATTAGCCGTTAACTCATTGATAAGTAGACCGCTAATTTTAGGGAATATTAAACCGTTTTAGCAGGTAACTTTGCGGCTGTTACTGCTAAATAAGTGAGCCCAATAATACCTGTTAGTGCAAAGGCCGATAAAATAAATGGGTCAACTAACAGGTTATCTTTAAATTCAAAGGTGCCTGCTGATATTTTTTTCCAGCCCATAAAGTGCTGATTGGCGGCCACTGTTGCGCCAAAAAAACCAATTACTAAAGCAAAATATTTGCCTATCCAGTGTGTAACCGCGGGCGTTATTAATAATAAACCTAATAGCCCAATTACAGAGCGCTGCACTCTACAATAGGGGCAGGCATACACAAAGCCTAATAAATCAGTGCTCCACGCAGCAATTGAAATAACAATAGCTATTAAGCCCACTATTTTAATATGCGTAGAATAGGTGCTTAAATTTAAAATGTTCATAGTCTGCTTTCCTACTTAAAATTATGCTAAAACCAGTGCGGTTAAAAACATACCTAAGCCAAATATGGTGTGCCCTACAAAGCTTTTTATGCGCGTAACGGTGGGGTTAGGTGTTTTTGCACCGGCCATACCCGCCCCCATGCCTGGCATCATAATAAAAAAAGGGGCAACTATGCCAAACCACGAAACAAGTAATGCAGGTAGTATGGTTGGCAAATCAAGCCACTGCGTGTTTACACACACCATTAATATTAACCCGTACGCTATGCCAATTAGGTAATGTACAACCCAACCAATGGCAAGCTCACCCGGTATTTTTTCGGCCTTAGGTAGTGCAGGCTGATAAAATTGCCCCGATTTCATATGGCCCACCCAGCGACCAACTAATCGCCAATTTGTGGCGGGTAAATCAAAAAACTTAGCGAGTAACCCCGCGTAAATATCTAACACTAGTGTGCCCCCTATACCTATTAATATAAAAGTATAGATAGAGTCGCTAAACATAGGCTGTATCTCCTGGTAATACGTTAAATGCTAGGTGTTTTGCTGGTGTGTATACATAGTACAACAGCAAAGTGCATAGACTTGAGTATGTAATGTGATAATATTACCAAAACACCATTATGAACACTAATGGTAAAAACTGGTTTTGGAATGAATATAAATCATAATGCTTGAACGTAATCATCTACACATTATTAAAGAGGTTAATCGCCTTAAAAGCGTGACCGCCGCGGCCGAGAGTTTAAACTTAAGCCAGTCGGCTGTGAGCCATACTATTGCTAAATTAGAGCGCCGATTTGGCGTAAAACTGTGGCACCGTAAAGGCAATACGCTGGTGTATTCTCAGGCGGGGCTGTATTTACTCTCGCTTGCAGACAAAATGGTCACCGAATTTGAGCACGCCGAGCGCGTACTGCAAGAGTTTGCCCAAGGCCGGCGAGGAATCATGCGTATAGGCATGGAATGCCACCCGTGTGAGCAATGGTTAATGGGCAAAATTCAGCAATTTTTAAAAGCATGGCCAGAGGTAGACGTAGAAATAAAAAGTGCCTTTAGATTTGATGGCATAGCAGCGCTAAAAGCCAACGAAATTGATGTGCTAATAACCCCCGACCCCGTCAATACAGAGGGCTTAAACTTTAGGTCTGTGTTTAACTACAATTTATGTATTGTCGTGAGCGAGCAAAACCCGTTATACAACAAAGAATTTGTTACAGCACAAGATCTCGAAAACCAAATACTTTACACCGTGCCCGTAGGCTACAACCGCTTAGATGTATATACCCGATTTTTAGACCCCGCTAACGTGCAACCCAAACGCAGAGTACCCATAGAAAGCACCGAAATGATGCTGCAATTAGTGTCTGCCAATCGTGGTGTGGCAGCATTGCCCGAGTGGCTGGTATCTTCGCACGAAAGCCGTTTAGGCATAAAAGGCATTCGCATAGGTAATAAAGGGCTGCAAAAAAGCGTTAATGTAGGCGTGCGCGATGACGACTTACAGCTTGATTATGTAAAAGGGTTTATAGAGTCAACCCGCTCAAATGTGTAAATGGCTTTGCTGTTAAATGTAAGGCGGTGAAGAGAATTAATAATTTGGGGGATTAACTTGAGCTGTTAGGTATATGCCAGTGTAGGTCGGATAAGCGAAGCGCCATCCGACACAGTAAAATACTTTGCCAATTATTACAGTATTTAATGTTGTTGAGTAGCTAGAGAGTGCCATTTTCAGAGGATCAGGAGCATGTTGTAGGCCGCCAAGGTTTGATCCTTTAGACCTATATGATTAACCCTTAACTCCTATTAAAAAGGATAATGCGTAAAAATATCGTCTATCATGGCACTAACCTTATTTTTGTCTTTATTAATTTTAGCAAAAGTACGTAAACCTGTTATTTGAATTTGTAAATGGGTAGCAAGATCTTCAGCATTTTTATTTTTATCCACCTCACCTAATGTCTGTGCTTCTTCAATTAATCTGACCAATGCTGAGGATATATTAACTAGATGTGCTTTCGTTACATCAATTAAATCTTGATTCTCATCTGTTAATTCTGAAATAGTTTTTGACAGCATACAAATGCCATTTGGAGCACTATTTTGTGACTCTACTATTATTAACTTCATAAAGGCTTTTAGTGCATGAAGTGGCGAATCATGTTCGTCTTTACATTGCTGTAATAGTGACAGGCTCATATCAGCATAGTTAGCTAAGGCTTCCTTAAATAAACCATCTTTATTACCAAATGCTGAGTATATGCTACCGGGGCGAAGGTCTACCGCGTCTTGCAAGTTTCGCATTGATGTTGCATGAAAGCCTTTCTTCCAATAAAGATTGGTTGCCTTATCTATCACTTCTTGGCGATCAAATGTTGTGGTCTTTGCCATAACTTCACCTAAAAACATTAAATGAACAGTCGTTCAATTATAGTTATATTTTATCTTTAGGTAAAGTTAAACTCAGCAGAGGTGACTTCTAATAAAGCAAAAATATTTCAAGACAAATATCCATTTAAATACAATAGATTATATTTACATATTTAAAATAATTGAACGATCGCTCAAATATAACTTGAACGATCGTTCAGGTGGGTATATAGTTCACTCCATCAACTAAGGGGCTTCAAGATTTATTCCCTTTTTATATAGGGACAACCCCTAAACAACCTATGTCATTGGAGATTAAAAATGAGCAAATTTACATTACACACAGTAGAAACAGCACCAGAAAAAAGCAAAGCAATTTTAGAGGGCGCTAAAAAGCAAATGGGTGTTGTTCCTGGCTTATATGCAGCAATGGCTGAATCACCAGAAATATTAAAAGCTTATACACAGCTACATCAGTTATTTACAGCAACATCATTCAACGCAGAAGAATTAACTGTAGTGTGGCAAACAATTAACGTTGAGCATGAGTGTCATTATTGTGTGCCAGCTCATACTGGTATTGCACACTCAATGAAAGTTGATGCCGCTTTAACTGAGGCGTTACGTAACCAAGAAGCGATGCCAACAGAGAAACTACAAGCGCTTCAAGATTTCACGCTAGCTATCGTACGCCAACGCGGCAACGTAACACCTGAACAAGTCGATGCTTTCTTTGCCGCAGGTTACGCGCAGCAACAAGTATTAGAAATCATTCTTGGGTTATCACAAAAAGTGATCAGCAACTATGTAAACCACATTGCTGAAACACCAGTAGATTCAATGTTTAATAAATTTGAATGGACTAAAAAGTAACGAGTTATAACTGCACAGTTATAGTAAATACTGTATTACAGCCTAATCAATTTTCCGTTGCGATAAAACTTTAGTAATCGCAACGGATACTAAACCAAAGGAATATCAAATGAGTTTTATCATTAAAGACAAAGTAGCTTTCGTTACCGGCGCAAATCGTGGCATAGGTAAAGCCATTGTTGAGTCACTTCTGCAACACGGTGCCAAAAAAGTATATCTTGGTGTGCGCAATCCTGAGTCAACTAAAGCATTAGAAAAGCAATACGGTGAAAAAGTAGCAACTATCCAGACGGATATTTCAAGCACCGACTCAGTTAACAAAGCGGCAGCTGAGGCTACTGATGTCGATCTTGTAGTTAACAACGCAGGTATAATGCTGTCGACTACACCTTTAGCAGAGAATATTTTTGAGTCTTTAGCTAGGGAAATAGACGTTAATGTTTATGGTTTAGTGCGTATCGCTAACGCCTTTGCAAAAGCGCTTGAACATAATAAAGGTGCGTTAGTCCAACTGAATTCTGTGGTATCGATGAAAAACTTTCTTCAGGAAACCACTTACTCGGCATCTAAAGCTGCATCCTACTCAATCACACAAGGATTGAAAGACGCATTTGCCGAAAAAGGCGTTCAGGTACTTAGTGTTCACCCAGGCCCAATTGAAACAGATATGGGAAAAAGAGCTGGCTTTGATAACTTAGCAAGTGCTGAGTCTGTCTCTGAAGGCATTATAGACTCTCTTGAAAAAGGCGACTTTTTACTCTTCCCAGACGATATGGCTAAGATGATTGAAGGTGCTTACCAAAGCTACGCAGACAATATTATCTTGAAAGATTTTTCATAGTAAATCTTGAGCTAATAGCTAAGGGTTATACGGCTATCTACTCTCAAGCACTGTTATTTTTTTTTTGTCGTTATAGCAGAGAAAGATAGAAGAAAATGGACCATGGCAAGCTTTGGTATTATTTCTGTATTAGGACTTAGCTATTTACTTTCTATTCAGTAAGCTGAATTTTAATGACACCTTGGAGCAAGCATGAAAAAAATTCCGCGTAAGTATCAATATCCACTTACTGTTTCTATGGTGTCATCTTCAATGTTGCTAGGAACGTCTGGGGTGATGGCCTATAAAACCCTGCCTGATGAGGCTTCGTTTATCAGTGCATGGATTAACTCTATTGAGCAAATTATCCCTTTTGCAATAATGCTATTATTAGTTGTCGCACCAACGATTAAACTCCTTGTGACGAAAATATTGTTAGAGCCAGAAGCAAAATGAGAAGTTGTACTGACTTTAAGCGCTTATTTTTATCAACGTCATCAATACTATAATAGCCAATAGCGGTCTATTAGACTTATCTTTTTAATGTATTTAACACTTAATCTGTTCTAGCAAAACTAACTCACTATGGATTTAAATAAGTCTGATGGTTTATCCATTTTTTGAATTATTTTTTCTCTAAATGCGACCACCCTACTAGCAATCAACTGACGATCACTCCATACAATATAAGCTTTGCCTTTCGGGCACTCTACATCGGGCAATACCCTCTGTAGCACTGCGTCTTTTTCAAATTCTAACACTTCTTTCGGTATCAAGCCTATCCCTATGCCCGCTTTAACTGCATTAATCATTAAACGGAGGCTATTTATTGAATACTTAGCCATTACAGGTAGCTTTGTAGTTACACCTTGGTACTTAAATTCCCAAAAAGGTATAGTATTTCCTGCAAGTAAATTATGTTCAAGTAATGACTCTATATTATTGGGAATACCTTGAGCTTTAAGGTATTTGGGTGATGCAGCTAAGACTAGCTCAGTTTGAAATAAGGGTTTTTGAATTAATGTAGGTATATTGCTCGGTGTAGTAACAATCGCGAGATCAATACGTTCATCAATATAGTTTTCAGTGTCAGAAGAGAAACTAATGTGGATTTTAACACCGGGATGTTCTGTCATAAATTCGATTGCTAGATTCTGAAGAAAATAATCAGCGAAAGGCTCTGGACACGATACATAAATCTCACCCGTTAATGTTGCCTGTGTATTAGAAAGGTTGAGCCATTGTTCATCAACTTGTTTGAAAATAGGAGCAAAGCGTCGGTAATATTCTTCACCTGCATTAGTGAGTTGGAATTTTTTGGCATGTCGATGAATGAGTTTCTCACCTACTTTTTCTTCTAACTGACTCACAGCCCTAGAAAGCGTCGGGGCAGAGGCTGTAGCTAAAAGACTAGCCGGGGCGTAACCACCACACTCTACTGACAGGCAAAACCAATATAAATTGCCGAGCTCTTTTGCATCCATAATATCCAATCATTCAAATATGAATTTATAAATTTCAATAATAGCTATTTTTGAAATAAGGGCAAGGCTTTAAAATATGCCCTCTAAATTATTCAAGGTGTGACCAATATGAAAAAATTCCCTCAAAAATTTAAATATCCGCTAATAGCCTCAATGGTTTTACCTTCAATGCTTTTGGGCATGACGGCTATTATGGCCAGGAAAATGGTGTCTGACGATGTCTCATTTATGAGTGCATGGTCATACTCTATAGGAGAAGTTATTCCTTCTGCACTATTGCTTTTAGCTGTAGTTGCACCAACAGTTCGGCTTTTTGTTAGCAAAGTATTATTAGAATCTGAAGAGAAATAATTCACCATAAAATATAGGAAAAATGAAATGGGGAAACAATTATTACTAGAAGTATCACTAATATCGAGTGTATTCGTTATTGTCGGGTTAATGTGGCTGGCGTTACGCCATTCAGCGATGAACCCTTCGGCCATCACGCAAAAGCTATTAACCGGCTTGTTAGCTATTTTTTTAATTATGGCTGGCACAGTAAAGTTCTTTGAGCCGTTCAATACTATGTTTACTAAACAAATAGCTTTGAGTGGACTGCCATTACCCGAGATAGCTAGGTGGGCTGGTCAATTAGGTGAAATTTCAGCAGGTTTAGGGTTTTTGATTGTGCTTACTTTATCCAAGGTTCTAACAAAAAATATAATAAGAAAAGTATTTTATTGCTCATCACTATTAGCGCTATCTATTATGTTTGTCGCAGTGTATGTTCACATGATTCCAGAGGTAACTGCTGAGTTTTTACCATTACAATCAAAGCCTCCAATTCTAACATTAATTGTTATGTTGCTAATTGGGCTGAATGTGTGGATATTTAGGAAGTTTAAAAACGAATAAGTTAATCTGTTTAAATCACTATAATGATGGCTGTTTCTTGAACGCTCATAACCGCCCATCACCTGCAGTTATGAGCAACTCATTAAAACGCTAAGCTCAAACCTCAGCCTCTACACATCATGCGTTAACATTTTTTAAATACAGCTCAACGCCTATGTTTGCTGCATCAACCGCACCAGCTACATAGCCCGGAAATTGCACCGACCATTCGCTGCCAATACCGACTAAATTTTGATGCCATGGGCCATTTTGCGCGGTTATGTAAGGTGCTGGTGTATGCGTATACGCAGCATGTGTATCTAAATGTGTTGCTGTGAGTGGGTCTTGTGCCCAGTCTTTAATAATATCGGCTTTGGGTGTGGCGGCTTGTGCGCCAAAAAGCCTGACTAATTGCGCTCTGCAATGTGTGATTAAATCTTCATTACTAATGCGTTTTCGATCATCAGCGGGTATGCCAATAAAGCCAAATAATGCGGCTTGGCCTTGTGGATTTGATGCATCGTGTATTTCTGCCATTGGCCCAACACTGCTGCGGGCGCTGCCCGAGAGCGTTTGCTTACGCCAAAATGGCGTATCGTACACTGCAATATACTTAGCGTGGGGTGCCATCCAGGTTGCGGTATTTTGCCACTGCGTTACTAAATCGCTTGGCAATGCGGGGGTAAATGTTATTTGGCTTGCAGCTAAGCGTGGTGGTAGCGCAAGCATTACGTGCTCAACGTTTACTTTATTATCGGTTGTGTTTGAGGTGCTAAAGTTAACTTCAATATTACCGTGTTGGTGGGTAATTGTTTTAACCAAAGCGCCGGTCACTATGTGTTTGTTGCTAAGCTTTGCATGTAAGGCATTAATAAGGGTGCCCATGCCACCTTTTAACCGCATAGACGTAGGCGCATGCGTATAACCGGGCATTGCTGTGGGCGGTTGTGTATGTGAGCGCTCTACTAACGTATTGCCTTGCTCGTACTGGGCAAATGTTTCTAGGTTTAGGGTTTTAATAATGGCATTTAATTGCGGCTGAAACTCTGGCCAAAACCATGTTGGGCCAAGATCAAAGCTATTTGTTGTCGCTTGCGACAGGCTTGTAAAGTCCATAATACGGCCACCTAATTGGTCTCTGGCTTCAAGCAATATGTAATCGGTAATGCCGCATTGCTCTAACTGGTAAGCTGCATACACGCCGCTTAGCCCACCGCCTATAATCGCAATTTTTGTACGCATTATTTAGCCTCCACAGCCTATGTTTTTAAAATTACCTACTTTTAGGTAAATTGTAGCGCTGTTATTTCCCGCAGATATTAACGCTTTATTCGTGCTTGGCAGCCTTAGCCAGCTTCCTTTTGAATATTCTACCTCGTTGTGTATTACGCTGCCGCCCAGTACAAATAGCTCTAAGGCATTATGTGCTTTTAGGTTATCAAATAGGGGCTGTTGCGGGGTTAACTTTACCAGTTTAGTTACTTCGTTATCATCTTGATAAAGCGGGCATATTAGGCGGTTATTTTGGGTTATCCACGTAGCCGGATCGTGTGTATTTATGCGCACAGAGGTGGCTTCTGTTACGCACATTTGCCACAGTTTTACAAAAATGGTTGCGCCACTTTTACTTTTAGGTGCATGTGAAGACCCTGGCGGGTTTCGTAAATAAAAGCCTTGTGGGTAGTCGCCCGACTCATCTGAAAAGGTGCCTGAAAGTACCATTATTTCTTCACCACCTGGGTGAGCATGGCTTGGAAAAGTAGACTCAGGCGCGTAGCGTACTACGCTAGTTGCTCTGGCTTTTTCAGCGCCTATTCTGTCGAGCATTACCCGCTCAACACCCGCCTGAGGCGATGTTTGCCAACTATATTGAGTTGGCAGCATTAAAGCGTGTTGTGAAAAATCTGAATTGACTCGCATTTATCCAACCTAAATTAAACAAGAGCAATAACATACATTATTGCTCTATAAATTTGCGCCCATCGAGGGCTTTAAAATTACGTATTAATTACGACCAGCCATTACACCGCCGTCAACATCCCATACAGCACCTGTGACCCAAGCGGCTTTGTCGCTGAGTAAAAACGCAATGGTGTTGGCGACATCTTCGCTTGTACCTACACGGCCAATTGGGTGGAAACTGTTAAAGCCTTGTAGGGCATCGTTTACTTGTGCTTTAGGAATAAAACCTTCGTAAATTGGCGTTTGTACAACCGCTGGCGATACTGCATTAACGCGAATGTTGTGCGCGGCTAATTCCATTGCTAAATGTTGAGTTAGCGCATGTAAGCCCGCTTTAGCCATTGAATACGCTGACGATGGTGTAGCGGCAATAGCTTGCTTACCCCACATAGAACCCACATTTACAATGGCGCCTGCGCGTTTTGCTGCCACTAAATTAGCGGCTACTTTTTGTGTAATAAAAAATAGTGCGCGGTTAATTTGCATGTACTGATCGTAATCAGCCGCTTCGTGCTCTAAAAATGGTTTAGGGAAAAACACACCGGCGGCGTTTACCAGTAAATCGACATCTGCGTGGTCTTGTGAAAGTGTGTTAATTAAGTTTTTCACGCCTTCGTCGCTGGTTAAATCAGCGGTTAACACCTCAACAGTGCCTAAAGCTGATAGCTGCTCTTTTGCTGCTTGGGCTTTTTCTTTACGGTGCCCAACAATGACAGCTTGGCCGCCTTGCTCTAAAATTAATCGAGCCGTTTCAAAACCCATTCCGCTAGTACCACCAATAACGAGTAATTTTTTACCTGAAAATTGCTTAGTCATGATTAATTCTCCAAGCGCCACTATGCGCTGTATTTGTTATATAAATAAAAAGTATTGAGTTGCCTAATAACAAGTAACTTGCTGTTTGGCTTGGGAGGTATTTTTTACTTATTTACTTGCTTTAACAAACGAGATAATCTGAATCATCAATAAAGAAAAAGTTTATCGTATGAAATCACCTATACACCTCAATGCATTAAAAGCGTTTGAAGCAAGCGCAAGGCACCAAAGTTTTTCAGCGGCAGCTGAAGAGCTAAATGTAACGCCTGCAGCCGTTGGGCAGCTGGTAAAAACATTAGAAGAGTGGCTCGATACGCCGCTGTTTCACAGAATGAGCTCAGGTAAAACACGGCTAGTAACCACCGAAACCGCGCAAAGTGCCCTGCCACTAATACGCGAAGGCTTTGATAAACTTGCCCAAGGGCTAGACATTTTAAAAGACAACGCCATAAGTGGCGCGTTAACAGTGGCAGTAAGCCCCGCATTTGCCGCCAAGTGGTTATTACCTAGGTTGCATTTCTTTCAAGAGATATGCTCGCAAACCAGTGTAAATTTAAATACTAATTTAAAACCTGTTGATTTTATTGAGCAGCGTATAGATATAGGCATACGCTTTGGTGTAGGCACTTGGCAAGGCTTGAGCGCAGAAAAACTAATGGATGAAGAGGTATACCCGGTATGCTCACCTAAGTTTTTAGAAGACTCAAACCGCTTAAACACCATAGATAAATTATTGAACGAAACCCTAATACACGATCAATCAATGGACGACCATACGGGGTTTCCGTCTTGGTCGGCGTGGTTAAAAAAAGCCGGAGTAACAGGCCCTTTAACCACTAAAAGCATTCAAATAAATAACTCCGCGGCTGTATTGCAATCAGCTATTGATGGTCACGGTGTGGCTTTAGCGCGCAGTGTAATGGCTAAAGATGACCTAGCCGCAGGGCGATTAGTCAGGTTGTTCCCTGATATTTATTTTGAATCGCCTTTGGCGTATTACGTTATTTACCGCCCCGAATGTGCTGAACTGCCAAGAATACACGCATTTAAAGAATGGCTGTTTAAAGAGGTAGAAAACCCGCGGGCTAAAAGAGATTAAAGCTCAGGAGTACTTTGATAAAATACAGCAGTAAAGAAAATATTTACCATGGTAAAAGATAATCTCTGTGGTTAAGTACGTTCATTCCCCGTAAGCTTTCGCTCCATGTTAGCCACTTTAATGACTAAAGTGGCGTTTAATTAGGAGTAAACATTATGTCACAAGTAAGAGTAACGCCATGGCAAGATGGCGAGCAAGCCCCAGGCGAACTACTAGCCGAAATGCAAGGTCGTCGTCCAAACGGTGAACTAATAGGCATAGATAGAGTACTACTAAAAAGCTTTCCTTTAGCTAAAGGCTGGAATGAGCTGTTAGGGTGCGTTAGAGCAAACTTTGGCTTATCGCTTGAGTATCGCGAACTTATTATGCTGCGTGTAGCGGTATTAAACAAAGCCGATTTTGAATGGAATGTGCACTACCCTGCATACATACAGGCTGGCGGTAGCGATGAAAAAGCAACGGCTCTTAAAAGTGTGGTAGTAAATGCTGAGTTATTCTCTGAGCAGGAGCTGGCTTTGCTTGAGCTTACTGAGCAATCAACCACTAAAGTAAATGTTGATGGCGACGTTATTGAACGTTTAAAAGCACTATTTGGCGAAACGCAAACAGTAGAAGCGGTAGCAACGGTTGCTGCTTACAACATGGTATCGCGCTTTTTAGTGGCGTTAGACATTTAAATACCTCAACCATAAATTGCTTTTAAGCGCCTTGAATACTTTTAGGAAAGTGAAATCATGGAAAAATTAAACGCTATAGACTCAGATAGGCTTGAGCAAAGCGACCCTCAAGTTCAAACAGCTAACTTATGGCGTTTAATGTTAGCCCAGGCACTTTCTGGGGCTAATAGCGTTGTGCTATATGCAACAGGTGCGGTAGTGGGCAGCTTGCTTGCTCCTACTGCACTTTTAGCCACTTTACCTGTTTCTATTTTTGTTTTAGGAATGGCGTTGTGTGTTTTACCCGCCGGTGAATTAGCACGAAAATATGGCCGGCGTGCAGCCTTTATGGCAGGCACTGGCGCGGGTGTTTTAACCGGACTATTAGCGACTATTGCGTTGTATATAGACAGCTTTTGGCTGTACTGTTTGTCTGCGCTATTGGGCGGCGCTTATGCGGCAGTGGCTTTGTCATTTCGGTTTGCTGCAACCGATGGCGTGCCCGAAAATAAACGCCCGCAAGCGCTTTCTATGGTAATGGCCGGTGGCGTAGCTGCAGGTGTTATTGGCTCGCAGTTAGTTACGCATACCATGCACCTGTGGTCAGACAAAATGTTTGCTGCCACATTTATTACGCAAGCCATTGTCGCGGCTCTCGCTGGTGTTATTTTGTTTGGCGTTAAATTGGCTAAGCCTTTAGCAAATCAAGCATATTCAGGAAGACCATTGAGAACAATTGCTTTGCAACCACGATTTATAAGCGCGGTTATTTGTGGTGCAGCATCGTATATGGTGATGAACTTTTTAATGACATCGGCACCTTTGGCAATGCATATGCACGGGCATAGCCAAGAGTCAGCAAACTTAGGAATGCAGTGGCATGTTATTGCTATGTATGCACCTAGCTTTTTTACCGGTAAGCTCATTGCACGTTTTGGGGCTGCTCGTATTTCTGTTTTTGGTATTATTTTAACTGCAATTTCAGCAGCTATAGGCTTTTTAGGTGAAGGTGTATATCACTTTTACGCGCTATTAATTTTGTTAGGCATAGGTTGGAACTTTGGCTTTTTAGGGGCATCCGCATTAGTGCTAGAAACGCACAAGCCAGAAGAAAAAAACCGTGCTCAATCGTTTAGTGACTTTATAGTGTTTGGCTTAATGGCGGTAGGCTCTTTTTCATCAGGTGGGTTATTAAGTGCGTACGGTTGGCACACCGTTTTATGGGCGTCGTTTGTGCCTTTATTACTGGTCGTTATTGTTTTGATATTAACCAAAAAATACCAAGCCAATTTTAGCGAGCAAGCTTAAACACACTAACCGCCCTACAAGCCGCTTTTATTAGCAAGCTAAAGTTTATTAAGCTGCTGGCAAAATTGCCTTACTTTTATTTTATGTAGCGAGGCTGTTTTATATGAAATATAACACGGCCTAAAATATTCCCTTGCTTGATAAAACCAAGCTCTTTTGTACTGGTGCTACTGACATGATCGCCGCTTAAAAAAAATTATAATGACACCCACTATAAATTTTGAGTTGGCAGTTCAAAAAATTAACATGATACCCACTTCAAATATGTAATTAGTAGTTAAATTAAGAGCTTTTAATGAGGATTTATTAGCTGTAATTATAAAAAGTGCAGGAATATGGATAAATTTAAGATTTATTGGGTTGGCATATTTATGATTTATTAATTTTAGGCATGCTTAAACCTGCATCTAGGCAGTTTTAAAACTATTAAGGAGGTTTTAGGCTAATAGCTTTTCGCAATTACTAAAATTAACTCGTCGCTTTTTATTTAAATGCTCGCAGTAACTTACATGTGATTGCGGCTTACCTACAGCGCCGTGAAATACGCGGGTAAAGTCTTTAGTGAGTTTTAACCAGTTCTCTGGTGCTATGTTTACTCTTTCTAATAAAGGGAGCTGTGTGTTTTCAATAAAACCTGGTTTGTTATCGCGAATAATGCGCCCTGTGAGCTCAACTAATTCGAGGTAATATTTAAGCTCGAACGGTAAACCTTTTGGCATAAATTTACGGGGCTTACCTGCAAATTTTAAAAGTTGTTTGGGTTGCTTTGCATTTTTAGCGCCCTGAATACGCTTTTGCACGCTGGTGAAGTTTGAGCACTCGGGGGTTTTAGCTACTTTTGCTCTTATTGGGTTTAAATCAACGTAAGCCATGCAAGCTGCAAGGGCTGCCTCATCAAGAAGAGCTTGTGATTTAAATCGCCCTTCCCAAAATCGGCCAGTGCATTTATCTTCTTTATTAGCTTTTCGGGCAATGTGTTCGTTTAAAACGCGCATAAACCAGCTAATGCTAGATAACCTTTCTCTGTATTGAATAATAGTTTGGCTTAAAAAGTATCGCTCTGTATTGCTAAGCGCCTCACCTTGTAAAAATTTTTGTGTAAGGGGTGTGCCTTTACAAAGCTTATGCCAGCGCAGCACTATGGCTTTGTCATTTAACCTATTTGCTTTTTTATCATCAACATAAAGCACAATATGGGTGTGATTACTCATAACTGCATAAGCACATATATCAATACAAAATATTTTAGCGAGACTAAATAGTTTTTGTTCTACCCAGCCCCTTCGATGTTCGTAGGATTTACCCGTTAATGAATCCTCGCCGCATAAATAAGCATGACGTACACAGCGCGAAATACAGTGATAATATTTTGTATCTGCCAAACTGATTTGGCGTTTTCTTGCAATAGCCATTTAGCACCTAGCTTTTGATGAACCAATTAAAAAAGTAGATGCTTATTGCGTAAAGTGCAAAAATAAAGGTGGGTGTCATTATAAAAGTAAAGTTTCACTCGGGATTTTTTTCATATTTAGTTAAGCTTTAGCTTAGTTAAACATAATCATTAGCCTTAATTTAGGAGTTTACGTGTTAGAAGCGTTATTTGTATATGGCACCTTATGCCCAGGGCACCCGAACGAGCATATTCTTGCCAATATTGGCGGTACATTTGAGCAAGGCAGTGTGGTTGGCAATTTAATTAACGAGGGCTGGGGCGCCAAAATGGGCTTTCCTGCACTGGTATTAGACGAAACAGGCCAAGAGATAAATGGCTATGTGTTTAGCTCAACTAATTTAAAAGATCACTGGCATGTGCTCGATGAATTTGAAGGCGATGCGTACTCACGCATTTTAACGCAAATAAAATTGTTAAACGGCGAATACGTTCTGGCAAATGTATATGCTCTTAACGTTAAGTAATCTATATAGCAGCGCTTTTTAAGCTAAAGCGCTGCTAAAATTTTTTAATTAACTGCAAAATCGCGAGTTTCTAAATAGCTTGGGGCGCTTTTAAAACAGGCCTTTAGCTTACTTGCAAGCGCTGTGGTTACTGGCGCATCACATTTTAATTTGCCATTATATTTTCCGTTAGTTAGTGCTACTAAACTGAGTGAGTCATAGCTAGGTTTACTTTGTATTTTATGAATCACCAACCCCTGCTCTGCTGAAACCTTTATTAAATCAAACTCTTCTTTTTCAGGTTGTGTTATAGCGATCTTTTTTACATATAACGGATTTTTAAAGGTCAGCTTTGTCGAAAACAAAGCCCTACCTCCGCGCTCAAAATGGCCATTAAACACAGTAGTATTTAAAGTGGGTGTCAGCTTATTTATTAATAAATTCAAATCAAATTTGGTTGGTAAAATGGTGATCTGACTTTGTTTTTTTAGTGACTCGTTTAGTGCTTTTTTGATTATTTTAAGGTGGGTGTCATTGGTAGTTACTTCGTACACTATTTGGTAGTTGTGTGGGGGGGCGTATAAAGGCATGTGGCTGGCAAGTACTTTATCGCCGGCTAATATAAGCGCCATGCCATGAAAGCCATTATAGCTGTGGGTTTTGTGTGATTTGTGTTGAGGTGTATTTGAGTGCGCTGCACTCGATAATAAAATAAAAATTAGCAGTATGTGTTTCATGTTAATGCTCAAAAATAAATATAACGTCACTATAAGCTGATTTATATATATAAATAATCGATAATAAGTTGTTAGTTGTTTCCTTTTAATCAATACGGTTTGGCGCTATGCATTTAGATGACATTGAAAAAGTAATTCATATGGCGGGTTCGCAAAACCTGCACACAACCGCTAAGCATTTTAATATTACCCCAGGGGCGCTGTCTAAAACGCTAAAAAAGGTTGAGGCAAACTTAGCCACAGAGCTGTTTAATCGTGTGGGCAAAACCTTAGTACTTAATGATAAAGGCAAAGAGTTTGTTAAGCACAGTAGCGATTTAGTTCATAATTACCAGCAGCTTACTAGCCGCTTTAAAAGCGATAATCATAAATTTAATGCAGTTATTGCAGGCCCTGCAATTTTACTTAAAAGTGGCCTTAAAAAGTTACTTACCCCCCTGAGCAACCTGCCCTGTTCGGTACGTATTAATAATGTATTTGAAGGTGAAGCCATAAGCCAAGTTGCATCAGGCGCGGCGCATATTGCGCTAGTAACTCGCGAGGCATTAAATAACAGCTCACATACTAATTTAGTGGCGGTTGATGTATTTAATACTGGGTTTAGTGTGGCTGCGGCCGCTGGGCATCAGCTAGTACAAACTGGCTCTTTAACGCTTAATAAAAACCAATTACTAGAGCTTGCTTTTGCATGCCCTTTGTTTTCACCACTGTGCGGCCTCGAGCAAGGTATAGGCTCCGACGGCTGGCAAGATGATATTGCACCGCGTAATATTGTATTTAGATGTAGCGATTACAGTGCATTAATAGAGGTGGTTCAAAGTGGCTTGGCGTTGGCGTATTTACCTAACTTTGTGATTGATGATTTAGGGCTTACAAAATTAACTGTAAAGGGGGTTAACAGTCACTACAGTGAAAGCATTGTAATGATATACAAACCTTCAAAGGCCGATGGTTGGCTTAATAAACTTATGCATTCTTTATAAAAAAGGGCTTAAAAATATAAAGCGCCTTAACCACTACATTAAGACGCTTTAGGATGAAAACTTTAATTTGCTAGCTATTAAAAATTATACGCTAACGACATTTTAAATTGAGTTGGCGCACCTGGGTAAACCCATAAAGCGTTGTAGCTGCTTTCGGCGTAATCTTCATCAAAAATGTTATTAACACTTATATTAAGCTCGGTTTGCTCGGTTAAGTTAACGTTGCCAAACACGCCTACTAATTGGTAGCTCGGTAACCTAAAGCTTAAATCGGCGGCATCACCTAAACGGCTGTTGGTGTATTGGTAGCTTGCACCAAACTCAAGCTCTTTACCCATTAACGCTGTTTGGTGGCTAAGCGTAAGGTTTAAGTTATTTTTTGGTACATTAACCAGCGGGCTGCCTTTTTCAATTGGCACGCCCCAATCTGCATTTATAATGTCGTTTGCAGTGGTGGCGTCTATGTAGGCGTACGATAAGTTAAACGCCGTTGCATCAGTAATATAGGTGTTTAAATCAAGCTCAAACCCTTTACTATCGGCTTTACCAATAGGCGCTGAAAAACCAACGTTTACAGGGTCTGCCACTAACATGTTACTTTTAGACGCATCAAAAAATGCCACAGTACCGTTTATGCCTAAGTATTCAAACTTAGCGCCAACCTCAAACGAGTCACTGTATTCAAAGCCAAAGGGGTCGCCGCTTGCATCTGTGCCGCTCAGTGGTAAAAAGCCTTCTGAGTAACTGCTGTAAAAAGTGATTGCGTTATTTAGCTCGTACACTACGCCAACACGAGGGCTTACTTGGCTTTCAGAGCTGGTCGAAAACACGCCGCTGTTGGTTTCTAAAATATCTTGGTCTACGCTGTCAAACCTTAGGCCCACTAATAGCTTAAATTTGTCGGTAATATCCATTTGGTCTTGAACATAAATACCGTACGCCTTTTGCTCTTCGTCGTTTTCGTAAAGCAGGCTTACTGTTGGGCGTTCTACATCGTAATTTGGCTCAAAAATATCAACGGTATAAGTGCCGTTACCGCCTCGATAGCGAGAAAGCGCTGTACGTAAATCGTACTTGTATGCATCGGCACCTATTAATAAATGATGCGTAATACCGGCTGTGTCTACACTGCCGCTTAGCTCAAACTTTACACTTAAATCTTCTACTTCGTAGTCGCGATAACGCTGCTGGCGAGTAAGTGTGCGGCCATCATCAAATAGCGATTGGCGCGATGGCGAAAGCTCAGCATCTGACGAAAACCCCGTTAACGTAGAGCTGCGGTAGTTTGCACCGGCCACTAACGACCATTCATCGTTAATATCGTGATTTAAAGTAATTTGGTGCCCGCGTGAATACACCTGCGTGTCGCCATCGTTTGGGTTACCTAAATAACGCGAGCTTGGTACGGTGTCAAAATCGTTATCGAGTACGACAACACCACGGTCAAATAACTGCGCTAAATCTACGTATTCAAACTCATAAGTCACACTGGTTGATGCGTTTATTTGATGATAAATAGACGGCGTAACTACCTTTTTATTGGTGTACACCTCATCGCGGTAGCTGTCGCTATCTTGCCACGCGCCATTTATTCTAAACGCGGTGGTGTCGTTAATGCCGTTTGTGTAATCGCCTTCAACGCGATTAAAACTGTTGCTGCCTAAGCTTAGTTTTAGCTCACCTTGCGGCTCAAACTGTGGCTTTTTAGTCACTATATTTACAGTACCGCCGGGCTCTGAGCGCCCATAAAGTGCTGAGCCAGGGCCTTTTAGTACTTCAATGTAATCAATGTTAGATACATCACGCGGGCCGCTAAAACCACGCCCACCGCTAAAGCCATTAATTAAATAGCCCGATGGCATGTTTTCGTTACCCGAAAGGCCCCGAATAGAAAAGCTATCCCATAATGCGCCACTGTTATTTTTACGCGAAATACTGGCCGAAAAATCGAGCGCGTCTTGTAATTTAGTAATGCCTTTTTTATCAAGCGCAGCACTGCTAACACTTACAATAGATTGCGGCATTTGCTTTTGAGGAATATCGCCACGGTATGCTTGTTTATAAGTAACCGATATTTTTTCAATTTCGTCGTTTTGCTCTTGCGCCACTGTTTGCGCACTTATGCCTAAGCAGGCTAAATAAATTAAAGAATACTTCATGATAATAGGGAAATCGAAGGTGTTATATTATAACAACAAGTTTAACATGTGTTACTTTATAACAAAACAACTTTTTAAAAAATCACAGAGCGATTAATTAATGCACTAGCGACTGCCGAGTCATCACGTTAGTATGGAGATCTCTTTAGGTTACATAACGATAATTACATGAGTATAAAAACAAACGCGTTAATTTATTTTTTAGCCTTTTGCAGTGGCTTTTGCATTATGGGTATTGAGCTATTAGGCGGGCGTATTTTAGCGCCTTTTTTTGGCAGTAGTGTGCACATTTGGGGCAGCATAATTACCGTATTTATGCTTAGCCTTTCTTTTGGGTATTTACTCGGCGGTAAGCTAAGTACTAAAAATGCATCGCTTACAAAATATGGCTTAATATTTTTAACCGCCAGTATTATGGTGGTGCCTATTGCGCTTTTTTCGCAGCCAATAATGGAATTTATTTTTACCCACATTGAAGATACACGCTACGGCTCGTTACTTGCCTCTACGGCTTTGTTTTTTATTCCTACCGTTATTTTAGGCATGATCTCGCCTTACTCAGTGCGTTTATTAGTCACCGACAGCCATAAAAGTGGCCAAGTTGCGGGTATTTTATATTTTGTAAGCACGTTGGGTAGCGCCTTAGGGACTATTATTACCTCGTTTTACTTTGTACTGGCGTTTGATGTAAACACCATTATAAGTGCCTTTGCGTTAACCTTGGGCCTGTTAGGTGTGCTGGCAATTACTGTTAATAGCCTTGCTGGTAATAAGGAGCTTGCCCATGCGTAACTGTTTATTATTTTTAGCGGTACTGTTTTCGGTTGCGGCGCACAGTAATGTAGTGCATGAGGAGCGTTCTTTATATCGCAATATTATTGTTGATGAAACACATGACCTACGCTGCTTAAAGTTTAATACAAAAAGTAGCCAAACCAGCCAAAGCTGTATGTACAAAAACAACCCCGACAAACTGGTTTTTAACTATACTAAACTTACGTTTGCCAGCCTTTTAGTAACCGACAACCCTAAAAATGTGCTTATTATTGGCCTAGGTGGCGGTACGCTTTCTAATGTCATTCATGAGCTTTACCCTGCAGCTAAAATTCATAATGTTGAAATAGATCCCGCCGTTTTAAAAGTAGCCCGTAACTATTTTAACTTTATAGAAAACGATGCGGTCACCTCAAGCGTGCAAGACGGGCGTATATTTATAAAGCGCGCAGCCATTAAAAAGCAAAAGTACGATTGGATTATTCTTGATGCGTTTAACGGCGATTATATTCCTGAGCACTTACTCACCAAAGAGTTTTTTGAAGAGGTAAAAAGCGTATTGGCCGAGGGCGGTGTGATTGCCGCTAATACGTTTTCGAGCAGTAAATTATACGAACATGAGTCGGCAACTTACCACGCCGTGTTTGGCGATTTTATTAACGTAAGCCGTGCTAATCGCTCTAACCGTATTATTTTAGCGGGTGTAAACTCTATGCCTACTGAGGCGCAAATTAATCAGCGTATTAAAGCACTTAACCCGCGTTTAAAAAAATACGATGTAGATTTAAAAGCAATTAGTACCTATATGCAAAGCACCAAAAACAAGCAAGATTGGCCTGCCAATACAAAAGTGCTTACCGATCAGTACTCCCCTGCTAACCTCCTTAATTTTTAAATCCACAAGTTTATTTAGCCCCAGTATTGGGGCTTTTTTATTTGCAACCCCCCTCAATATTTACTTAGCACGCTAACTAATGCTAAAATACTTAGCATGCTAACTAATTTGAGGTGGTTATGACTACTCAAAAACCTTTTCACGAAACGCTCGATTTAACCATTATTGGTAACATGGGGCGGGTTCATAGGCTGTGCCGTGAGGCCATCACTTTAGCTGTAGAACCTTTAGGGCTTACGCAATCGCGTTGGACGGCGCTAACCCATATAAATATGTTGGGCGAGGGCATAACACAGCTTGAGCTTGCGCAGAGTTTAGGAATAGAAATGCCCTCGCTTACTCGCACATTAAAGCAATTAGAAGAGCAGCTATTAATTACCCGTAAAGTTGATGAGCACGATAAACGCAGTAAAAAAATCTACTTTACCGAGCAAGGTGGGGCAATTTTACAGTCGCTAAACGAAAAACTCATTGATATTAAAAGCCAGCTATACAGCGGGCTAAGCACACAGCAACTCGATGCGCTTGCTTATGGCATCGTCAATATGGAAAAAAACGCACTAAACTGTATTAAAAATCAAAGTAAAGAGTAAGAGAGACAATGACACCAGATCAAAAATTTACTCGTTATGTCAGGCTTTCGTTAGCGGGTTTTGTTGTTATATTTATTTACTATTTAATTGCCGACATGTTTATGCCGGTAACGCCGCAAGCGCGGGTTTATCATCCTGTGGTGCAAATTGCCCCGCAAATAAGTGGCCGTGTTACTAAGGTATTGGTTAATAATAATCAAACCGTAAAAGCTGGCGATGTATTGTTTGAAATAGACTCAGGCCCTTATAAATTAGCGCTCGAACAAGCACAGCTTGCCCTTGACGACGCTAAATTACAAAACAAACGTTTAGATACCAATGTAAAAGCACTGGAGGCGCAAATTTCGGCGGCCAAGGCAAAGCTGCACGAACAGCAATTACTTAATAACCGTGGCGAAGCATTATTTAAGCAGCGCTCTATTTCAGAGCAAGAGCTTGAAAGCATTAAAGCTAACTTTGAAGCAAGTAAATCAAATGTCGCCTCATTAGAAGCGCAATTGGCAGAAGCAGTACTTGCCCGCGGCGAAAGCGGCGCGCAAAACTTAGCGCTTCGCCATGCTGCAAACCAATTAGCACAAGCCGAGCTTAACTTATCGTACACCCAAGTGCGTGCGCTAAGCGCTGGTGTGGTTTCTAACTTACAACTACTTGATGGCGCATATGCGGTAACGGGTAGCCCGCTTTTAGCTATTGTGGCTAATAAGGCCGACCTTGTTGCCGATTTTAGAGAAAAATCATTACTAAATATGAAACCAGGTAGTTTGGCGCGAGTGGTATTTGATAGCCGCCCAGGTGAGGTTTACAACGCGCATATAAGCACGTTTGAGGCAGGCGTAAGCGATGGACAACTCAGTGCAAATGGCTCGCTTAGTAGTACCGAAACCAGTAATCGTTGGGTGCGCGATGCTCAGCGCCAGCGTATTCATTTAGTGATGCCAGATAACGCTAAATTAATTGCTAATATGCCAAGTGGTGCGCGTGCCACTGTGCAACTATTGCCAGAGTCAACAATTGGGCAATGGTTAGCGTCGGCTCAAATTAGGTTTATTAGCTGGCTACACTACATTTATTAATGGAGGCTGTATGACTCAAGCTGTTAGCCAAGCACCGCAATTAGACTCAAACGGTTTACGCCAAGCGCTGCGCATAGCCGGTGGTTGCACTATAGGGTTTACTATTAGTAAATTAATGAACTGGCCATACGGTATATTTTTTACTGTTTACCCTATGTTGCTACTTGGTTTAGTGCCGGTGTTAAATAAAAGCATTGTGCGCCAGTTTTTAGCCAGTGCCGCCATTAGTATTCCAATGGTTTTAATAATGCAGGGCTTGTTTTCGCACCTTCCGGTACTGATGACCATTATCGTATTTTTAGCGTTTTGCTTTTTGTTTTATCAAATGAGCTCAGGTGCGGCTTTTTTATTTGGCGCACTAGGCGTGGTTGGGTTGTCAATTCAACTGCACTTTTCAAGCTATGTAACCGGTACAAGTAGTGTATACCCGCTTATTTTAAGTAATGGTTTGGCTACTGTTCTCTCTATTGTTATAGCGTTTGTTATGCATGGTGTTTTTCCTGATGTAACCGCGCGTGCCGTGAGGGCGGTACCCGCTAAAGCTAAAGAAAGCATTCGCCATGAGGTATTATTATGCGCAACGGTTGCTACGCTTTCGTTTGTGGCGTTTCAAGTCCTCGATTTACAAGATTCAATATCGGCGCAAGCCTCATCGGTATTAATTTTGTTTTCGCTGTGCTGGAAAGCCGCAGGTATGGCAGGTTGGCAGCGCGCTATTGGTACATTAATTGGCTGTAATGCTGCGTTGTTGGCGCAAGTGTTATTGTATAATCACTCTGACTTTTTATTGTTTCCGGTGCTTATACTGTGGACGTTATCGTTTGTATTTAGCCGTTTTCATATTATTGGCGGCGGCGCTCCGGGCATAGGGTTTGGTGTGTTAACCACGTTTGGTATTTTGTTTGGCAACTCACTAGGCCCCGGGCAAGACCTTGTTTATAGCGCCATGTATCGCTTTAGCTCTGTTGCGGTGGCTATTGTGGCAAGTTTATCTGCGGTGTATGTAATGCACCATATATTAAACCGCTTTAGTGCCACCCGCCATCATACCTACGAATAACCCACTCACGCCTACGGTTAACTATTAGCTGTAGGCGTAAATTAAGCATACTTTACTGTAAAGCCATATAAACTTAGTGAGTTATAACTTAATATTTCCGCGCAGGGCTTTGGTTTGCCCATGTTTGGTTTTTTTATCCATGCGCTTGCGCTGCGAGTTACGGCTTGGCTTGGTTGCGCGGCGGGCTTTATTTACCTTGGTTGCACTTAAAATTAAATCTTTTAAACGTTTTAGTGCATCTTCTCGGTTAAGCTCTTGGGTGCGAAAGCTTTGGGCTTTAATTACCACCACGCCCTCTTTGGTGATCCGAGAGTCGTTTAGCTTTAATAAACGTTCTTTGTAAAAATCGGGTAACTTTGAGCGGTTAATATCAAAGCGTAAATGAATGGCGCTGGCTACTTTGTTAACGTTTTGGCCACCGGCACCTTGCGAACGTATAGCAGTTAGCTCTAGTTCCCATTCATCTATAGTGACAGTATTTGAAATAGTTAACATTACGTTCAGCTCTTATCGACAAAAATGCAGTATAACATTTGTAACTATATTTGTGCTGAATCAGCTTAAGTTATAGAACTTTAAAGTATTTATACTACTTTATAGCCTAAATACACCTAATACTTTAGTTATGTATTGGCAAGCGCTTACATTTAGTTTTTAATGGCTTTAATTAAATAATAGGAAACGCCCAATGAAAAAAATAATTTTATCACTTAGCTTATTAGCAATGAGTTTTTCAAGCCTTGCAGAAGATATTAGCGAAGGTCAATTACAAAGCTACATGAAAGCACTGCCGGCTGTTTCTAGCTGGGCTAGCAGCCAAGATTCGTTAAAAAACCTAGATTTAGCAAGCATGCTAGGTGGCTCTGCTGATCAAAATGTTGAAGAGCAAAGCTCTCTTGCTAATAGCGCATTAAGCATGATTAAAGAGCAAGGCTTATATAAAAGCTTTGCCGATATTACTAACCGTTACGGTTTTTCGCCTGAAGAATTAGTATCTGTTGGCTCAGAAGTATCTATGGCTTACATCGAAAACCTTAAATCGGGTCTTTCAGCAGAAAACCAAGAAACAGCAAATAAAGTAATGGGTGGCCTTCAAAGCCTTAAAAGTGCTAAAAGCAGTGACGCTAGCTCGTTAATGGGCTCGTTTGGTAAGGCTTCAAGCGCGGCTGAAGAATCTACAGACCCACTAGTAAGCGAAAACAACCTTGAACTTGTGAGCGAGTACATGCCACAGCTGCAAAAGATTTTTGCACTACTATAATTTTACAAATAACCTAAACCCAGGTTAAGTAAACACGTACATAAAAGGTGGCATTTGCCACCTTTTTTAATGCCTAAAATTTAAAAACCTTACGACATTTTACGAATTGTACTCAGCGGTGCTATTCGTAAAATCCAATGCAGGAATGCCCACGGCCAGCTTGGCACAAAGCTGTTGGCTTTTTCTTTATTTATTGCTTTTACCAGTGCTTTGCAGCCAGTTTCGGTATCAACAATAAACGGCACTGTTTTTACTTTTTCGTTTATTTCGCTTCTTATAAAACCTGGATGTACGCAGCTTACTTTTATAGGCGTGTGCATTACATCTATGCGTATGCCTTCACTTAATGAGGTAATAGCCGCTTTAGTGGCGGCGTAAACAGTCATGGCGCGCCTAAAACCACGTACAGCACTAATAGATGAAATAGTCACTAAATGACCATGGTTTTGCGCTCTAAAAATTTCCATTGCGGCCTCAGCTTGCGCAAGTGCGGCCACAAAGTTAGTTTGTGCGGTTTGTTTGTTGGCATTAAAATAACCCGTACCAATAGAAGCCCCTTTGCCCATACCAGCATTTATAATCACTCTATCAAGGCCGTTAAGCTCATCTTTAAAGGCGTTAAATACGCTAAATACTTGCTCGTGGTCGTTAACATCAAGCACTTTTATGCTAATGGTTATATTTGGGTTTATTTGTTCAAGCTCACTTTTTAGCTGCTCTAATAGCTCAAAGCGCCGAGCACATAAAGCAAGATTACAACCTTGTTTTGCAAACTCTTTTGCCATGCCTTTGCCTAAGCCTGAACTTGCACCTGTTATTAGTATGTTTTTGCGCATAATTAGATCCTTAGGTGTATGTAATTAATTTTTGTTGTGGGTGGCACTCTAAAAAGTGATGCTCGTTTAAACTACTTATCGTTAATTTTTGATTTTTTCCTTTGCCGCGCGCCACTACTTTGGTTACGCCTGCGTTTACTAAGCTCCAATTAATATCAATAAAGCGCTCGAGCTTTAGCCCCATTAAATGGCTGGTTATAATGCTAATAGGCCCGCCAGAGGTATAAATAAGTACCTTTTTACCGTGGTTTTCATTGGCTATTTGTTCAAGCGCGCCAAGTACACGCGCAGTAAATGCATTAAAGCTTTCGTTATATTGAGTGCTGTCGGGATTGAGCACCCATTGCTGTATGGCGCTAATAAATACCGTTTTAAAGTATTCCATAGGCTCGGCTTGCTTGCTAAGTGCCGCGCGAACTTGGCTTGGGGTGGCAAGCTGTGGGTTATAAACCGCTAAAATATGTTCGTGATCGTACTCGTTTAATCGCGCATCGTTTATTAATACCGGCGCATTATTAGCACTTGCTAAACTCAGCTCTGCGGTTTGATTATGGCGCAGCATACTGCCTGCAAATACAGCATCGGGTGTTAGCTGCTTTTGTGCTAAATATTCACCCAGTAGTGTGGCTTGCTGTTGTCCTTTTGTTGAGAGCGTATCGTAATTATCAGCCGAAAAGCTGGCCTGCCCATGGCGTACTAAATATAAAATGCACATTAGACTTTACCTTGGTTGTTTATGGCTTTTTTACAGCGCCATAAAAGGTAATGTACAAACACCCAAAAGTGTTTAAAGGCGGGGTTTTTAGTTTGCCTATGGTGATAGCGGTAATAAATTTGCTGCACAATGCCGGCAAGCCTAAATAGCCCGTACACTTCGTAAAAGGTAAAGTCATCTACGGTTATATTCATTTTTTTACAGTAGTAGGCCACTACTTCTTTGCGCGTTAGCATACCCTCTAAGTGAGTGGGCTGGCGGCGCGTGGCTTGGGCTAAAAAGTCATCTCCTGGCTCTACCCAGTAAGCCAATGTATTGCCCAAATCCATAAGTGGGTCGCCAAGGGTGGCAAGTTCCCAATCTAAAATACCCAGTACGTTGGTGTAGTCGTTTGCATCAAGCACAACGTTATCAAACCTAAAATCGTTATGTGTTATGCAAATACGCTCGTTACTTGGCATGTTGTTTTCAAGCCACTTAATGACTTTTTTACCGCTGGGTACATTCCAGGTTTTGGCTTTAGTAAAGCGCTCGCTCCAGCCGCTAATTTGACGCTGGGTGTAGCCTTCGCCTTTGCCTACATGGCTTAAATTGGCCTGTTTGTAATCTACTTTGTGTAACTCTACTAGGCAGTCGAGTACGTTTTCGCACAGCTTTTTGGTGCGCTCGGGCGTGGGGGTTAATCCGCGTGGTAAATTTTTACGCGGAATTATCCCCGTAAGCTTTTCCATAACGTAAAAGTCGGTGCCGAGTATGTTTTCATCGTCGCAAAACGCCTCCATATTTGGCACATAGCTGTAAACTGGTTTTAGCGCTTGCTGCAGCTTATATTCACGGGCCATATCGTGTGCGCCTTTGGCTTTGGTGCCTTTGGGCGCACGGCGTAAAATAAGCGATTGCTCTGGGTACTCTAGGCAGTAGGTCCAGTTTGATGCCCCCCCTGCGTATTGAGTAACACTTGGCTCGCCAGTTAGCTGTGTAAGGTGCTGTTTAAGCCAGGCATCTACTTTTTGTGTGTCGAGCTCTTCGCCTTGGCGTACGTTTTTGGCTTGATCTAATAATTGTGTGTTCATTGCTAGCCTTTATTATTTTGATTTTAAACGTTGCATAGAGCGTGTTTTTTTCAGCATGTTTTTAATGTACCACTCAACGGGGAGTAGTTTTTTCATTAAAAAGGCCTGTTTACCTAATTTATGGGTCAAAATTAAAAATGGGCGGTTAAGCGACTGCTGATAAATAATATCGGCAACTTGCTCTGCGTTTATGGGAGAGCGCTCAAAGGCACGGTTAAGCATGGTTTTCATGGCCGGCTCGCTGGTTCGCATGGATTCATCAAGATTGGTTTTAAAAAAGCTCGGGCACACAACACTTACATCTATATTATCGTGGGCGAGTTCGAGCTTTAGGGTTTCGCTAAAGCCTATAACCGCCGCTTTTACAGCGTTATAACTGCTCATAAACGGAATAGGGGTAAGCCCTGCTTGTGAGGCTATATTAATAAAGTAGCCACCGCCTTGTTGCACAAAGGCGGGGTAAAACGTTTGGCACACCCGCACCATAGAGAGCAAATTAATATCCATAATCCACTGCCATTGCTCAAGCGATTCGCCCTCAAGCGAGCCGCCTGTGGCAACGCCTGCGTTATTTATAACAATATCTACGCCCTGCCACTTGGTTTGGATAATATCGTAAAGCCCCTTTACATCTGCTTGCTTGGTTACATCGCAGGCGTAAAAAAAAGCATCGCTTTTTAGTGCTTGCAGCTCACGAATGGTTGTAGCTGCACGCTCGGCGTTTATATCGGCAATACAAATTTGTAAATTGGCGCCCAAATTACTTGCGTAACTCAGGGCTAATGCTTTACCCAGCCCTGTGGCTCCACCTGTTATTATTAGTCGTGTTTTCATGGTGTTGCCTTAGCGGTATTTGTTAAGTTCGAGGCGCGAAACCATGCCCATATGTACTTCGTCTGGGCCATCTGCAAGGCGTAAAATACGCCCCATTGCATGAAACGAGGCAATAGGAAAGTCGCTCGACACCCCAGCGCCACCAAACACTTGTATTGCCATATCTGAGACCATTTGCAGCATATTAGGCACTACTACTTTTATGCTCGATATTTCGGTCATGGCGTGTTTAACGCCTTTGGTGTCTATTTTCCATGCCGCGTGCAGGGTTAATAAACGGGCTTGATCTATTGCCATACGCGCTTGCGCTACGCGTTCTAAATTACCGCCTAATTTAAGTAAGGGTTTACCAAAAGCGCTGCGCGACAGCCCGCGTTTAATCATGAGCTCTAAACAGCGCTCTGCTGCGCCAATTGCGCGCATACAATGATGAATTCGCCCAGGCCCCAGGCGCCCTTGTGCAATGGCAAAGCCTTTGCCTAACCCTAAAATAAGATTTTGTTTTGGTACGCGTACGTTATTAAATTCCATTTCGCCGTGGCCGTAGGGGGCATCAAAATCGCCACAGGCACTTAGCATACGCTTAATGTTTACACCGGGTGTGTTTAGCGGCACAAGTACCATTGAATGCTGGCTGTGTTTATCGTTTTCGGGGTTAGAAAGCCCCATAAAAATAGCCACCTGGGCATTAGGATGACCGAGGCCGGTGGTCCACCATTTTTTGCCATTTAAAATAAGCTCGTCGCCATCAACATCTATGGTTGCTTGCATGTTTGTCGCATCTGATGAAGCGACATCGGGCTCGGTCATGGCAAATACTGAGCGAATATCGCCATTTAATAATGGGGTTAACCACTGCTGTTTTTGCTCATCATTTGCAAAATGATAAAGCACTTCCATATTGCCGGTGTCGGGGGCATTACAATTAAATATTTCTGATGCAAATAAACATTTACCCATTTGCTCTGCAATAGGGGCGTACTCTAAGCAGGTTAAGCCTTGTGCTAGTTCTGCATCGGGTAAAAATAAGTTCCACAGGCCAGCGGCTTTTGCTTTCGCTTTTAATGGCTCAATGTGCTCACTTAGTTGCCAAGTGGTCCAATTGTTTGAATTATTTTTAGCATGGTTATGCGCAACTACTGCTTGCTCAATAGGCAATACGTGTTCATCCATAAAGGCGGTTACACGCTTTAGGTAGTCTTGGCTTTTTTGGCTTGGCTCAAAGTTCATTAGGGTTGCCTGTTTATTTTTTAGTTAACCCAGCATAAAACATTCGCCCCAATGAATTAAATGAAATATATTACCAGTTAAGTGTGAATTACATTCATAGTGTGAGCGGGTAATAATGATTGAAGCTAAAAATATTCAACAGTTGGATTTAAATTTACTTAAAATATTTGAATGCCTATACCGTGAAAAAAACATGAGCGAAACCGCAAAGGTGCTATACATAACGCCCTCAGCAGTCAGCCATGCTATAAAACGTTTGCGCAGTGTATTAAACGATCCGTTATTTGAGCGCCAAGGGCAATTAATGCTCCCCACCCCTGCGTGCCAACGTATGGCACCTGAGCTAATAGATTTACTCGAAAAATTACGCCAAGTGCTACAAGCCTGCGGTGACTTTAATTTAGCGACCACTGCACAAACCTTTAAAATAGCCCTGCACGATGCAATAGAGCCTATTGTTTTGCCTAAATTGCAACTTGCACTGGCAAAACATGCTCCCAATTCAAGCTTAGCGAGCGTAAAATTAAGCCGTGAAGATATGCATAAGCAATTAGCTAATCATCAAATAGATATGGCAATTGATGTAGCACGGCCAATAAAAGCGCCCATTAGCCACGCTGTTCTCTCAAGTGATCACTTTTGTGTACTCATGAAAAAAAACCACCCGCTTAAAAACCAACTCAATATAGACAATTATTTAGCGGCTAAGCATGTTGCGGTATCTAATCGAGCAACCGGCACTGTTATTGAAGATATTGCGTTATTGCAATTGAGTTTTAATAGGCAGGTGGCTATACGTTGTCAAAATTATTTTGCCGCGAAAGAGGTAATAAAAGACGCGCCATTTTTACTTACTTTACCTTCAATGGTTGCCAGTCAATTGCTAGACGACACGCTAATAGCACGCCCCGTGCCCACTACTATGCCTGCTATTTATCAGCATTTATACTGGCATCAAAGTACAGATAAAGACGACGCTTTAATATGGTTACGCGGGCAAGTACAGCCTATTTTTAAACGTTAATAGCTATAAAAAAAGCGCCAAACTTAGTGAACTAAATTTGACGCTTCGCGTTGTTTTTTTAAGCGTTTACAAAGCGTTTGTTTTTAAACTTAAGCCCAGCAATTAATAATAGCGGCCCAATAAACATGGCAAGGCCATATACACCGCCCGTTACTGCGTATTCGGGCTTATTTAAAAAGCTTATAGCAATTAAAATAGCCAACGATGCGTTTTGAATACCCACCTCAATCCCAAGTGTAAGCGAATCGGTCAGGTTAAGATTTGAAAGCTTAGCTATGAGCAAGCCAATGACCATTGAGCCAATATTTAATGCAAGGCAGGCCCAAAATACAGCATCAAACGAGCTTGCCAGTAAGGCGCGTTCTTTTATTACTAGCGCGGCTATCATGGCGAGCATAAAAAATAACGAAAAACGCCTAAAAAACGGCTCGCTTTTAATCGCAAATTCGCTTTTAAAATGGCGCAGGCTTATGCCTATGGCTACAGGCACTAAGGTGATTACAAATAGCCCAAGCGATGTAGTTAATATAGAAAAGTTAGCATCGTCTTGCGGCGCAAATTGGTGCATGGCAAAGCCAATAATAAACGGGGTGGTAATAATGCTAATAGCGGTTGAGGCAGCGGTTAAGCTTACCGAAAGCGCTAAATTAGCCTTTGCCAGCTGGCTCACTACGTTTGACATAGCACCACCTGGGCACGCGGCTAAAATCATTAACCCTATTGCTATAGGCGTGGGTAAATTAAGTAAATAACACAAACCTAAAGCCAGTAGCGGCATGGCAATAATTTGGCCTAGTAAGCCCATAGCAATTGCTAAGGGCTTTTTAAAAAGCCGCGTAAAGTCGCCAACTGTAAGCCCAAGCCCCATGCCAAACATAATAAGGGCAAGAGCGAGTGGGAGTATGATTTCTGTTAAAAATGATGCGTTCAAATTAGGCGGCCTCTGTTGTTTTTAATGCCAGCACTTCGTAGTTAAATGAGTACGGGGTTAGCAGCGTTTTTATCTGTTGTTGCAGCGCGTTTAACTCATCTTCATTAACTAAAATTGTGGCTTTTATGCCTAACTTTTTATCAGCAAACACATTTATTTGCACGGTTTTGTTGATTAATTGCTCGCTAAGAGCCTCTGTAATGGTTTGTTTTATTTCTAGGCAAACCAATTCGGGCTTATAAATTTTACCTACGGCAGTAAGCGGTATTTCATCAATTATATAAATAGCTTTTGGTATTGCTGCCCGCTCAGGTATGTTGGCGCTAACATACGCGGTGAGATCGTCAAGTTTAAGCGTGCTATTTGGGCTTAGCGTTACGTAAAGTACGGGTACTTCGCCTGCGTAGCTGTCGGGGCGTGGCACGGCGGCTGCAAGTGTTACTTCGGGGTGGCTGGTTGCGGCATCTTCTATCATTTTGGGGTCTATATTGTGTCCGCCTCGTATTATTAGCTCTTTTTGCCTACCACATAAGGATACATACCCGCTCTCATCTATTTTTCCTAAATCGCCGGTTCTAAAATACTGTTGGCCGTTTTCATCAACTACCCATGCGCCTTGGTTATGCGCATCTTCTACATAACCCGGAAATACGTTATTACCGGTTATTATTATTTCGCCAACATCGAGTGTATCGCAAATTTTAACAAGCGTACCTTGCTCGTTTATATCGGCAATTTTAAGCGTAATACCAGGTATTGGCAGCCCTACAGAAGCCTCTTTATTAATTGGGTTTACAGGCATTAACGTACTTACTGAGCTGCCCTCAGTTGAGCCATAACCCTCTACCAGTGGGGTGTTTGTGAGTTTAGTAAACAGGGCTTGTAAATCTGATGAAAGCGGCGCGGCCCCACAAATGGCAAACTTCATTTTAAGCGGTGGCACCGATATTTTTTGCGAGGTAATTTGCTCAACCATAGCAGCGTAAACCGTAGGTACGGCGGTCATAACGGCTACATCGTAATTATTAATTAGGGTGAGTAAGTTTGGAATGATGTTTTTACCTCTAAAGCCAGAAGGGCTTGCGAGTAAAATTTTACAGCCTTTCATAACTGAGGCTATGCCTGTGGCTACCGCCGCATTTACATGAAATATGGGCAAACCTACTAGCATGGTATCGCCTGCGTTTACTGGCGAAAGCAAATTAACCTGCCCTGCATTGGTGAGCTGGTTTAAGTGTAAGTGCTTGGCAAGTTTTGGTAGGCCGGTGGTACCACCCGTATGAAAATACGCGCACACATCGCTTTGCTCAGGCAAAGTAAAATTAGCTGCTTGCGTACTTTGCGCCGCGAGTAATTTTTTAAACCCATACACGGGTACTTTATTATTTTGCGAGCACGCTATGTCGTCACCAAATAAGCTAATGACCGCTTTTAGGCCGGGTATATGCTCTTTAATTGCCATTACTTTTTGCCAAATATCGCTACCAGGGACAGGGCCTAGGGCAATGATTACTTTGGTATTGGCTGAGATCATAATTTCTTTCATTATGGACTCATCAAGCAAGGGGTTTATAGGGTTTGCAATGCCAGCGGCCTCTGCTGCCCAAAGCGATACATAGGTTTCAGGGAAGTTAGGTAATACCAGCGAGGTTACATCGGTTTTTGTTATACCTAATGAGTGCAATGCATTGCCAAGCCCTGTTACGTTATTGGCAAGCGCTTTGTAGCTCATTTTACGGTGCGGATTAGCAAAGCTTTTACCTTTAAAGGTCATTAAAATGCGGTGAATAAGCTTTTTTGCAAACGGAATTTGCGCTTCGCTAATGCAGTCGCCATCTAAAATGTATTCAATAGCGGTTGCATCACCAAAGTTTTTTGCCGATTGTAAAATGGCATGATAAGTAGAGCGAGGAAGTTGCTCTGGTGATATTTCCGCAAGGTTTAAATTGCCAACATCGGCGTGGTTTTTAATTGTTGTTATATTCATAAAACCCTCAACGTATCTTTATAATGTGTGTGTTTGCGTGTGAGTGCATAGTATTTAAACGCGGCTTTGGGTGTGTGGGCCATTACCGCGCAAATTTTAGTCTATCAAAATTAAGCTATTGCCAGTGTTTTAATCTAAAAAGCTGTTATCTTTTGCGGCAACAACCTGATACATGGGCTGAAAGTTCCCCCATGTAACTAGCTCTGAGCCATTGGCTTGTTTAGTGTGTAGCGCAACATCGTGAGAAATAAGCTTGGGCTCGCCTGCGGCTTGCGCTAATAATTGGCTTTGGCAGCAGCTATCTAGCAATACAAAATTGGCAACTGCGGCATCAACCGACGAACCAACGGTAAGTAAACCATGGTTTTGCAAAATAACAGCGCAGTGATCAGCCAGTGATTTAGCTATCATGTCGCCCTCTTCGCTGTCGGCTACTACGCCGCTAAATACATCAAATACGCTATGGTTTTCGTAAAATACGCAGGCATCTTGCGAAATAGGTTTAAGTAGCTCACCTAATGCCGAAAACGCACGGCCATAACGTGTATGGGCATGGGCTACTGCGTTTACGTCGGGTCGCGCCATATGTATGCGTGAATGAATAGCAAACGCGGCATTATTAATCGGTGTGCTGCCTTCAATAATATTACCTTTATGATCAACCCGAATGAGATCTGACGCTTTAATATGCGAAAAATGCATACCCACAGGGTTTACCCAAAATGTATCGGGCTCAATGCAGTCGCGAAGTGTTATGTGCCCAGCAAGTCCTTCATCAAAACCGTACATGGCAAATACTCGAAACCCAGCGGCTAGGCGTTGTTTTTCGTAGCTGCGTTGCTCGTTTAGGGTGCTAAATTTAGGCGGCATAATAAGTTTAAATTTGTCGCTGCCTATGGTCATTTTTGCGGCTTGCTGCTTTAGTGTATTGCTCATAATAATCCTAAATTAAACTCTGTTGACTTTAGTTTAGTCTCGCTTAAGATAAATAGAAGTGATGTTAATTAATGGTTAAACATAAATACTATGCATGGAAAGATAGATTTAAACCTGTTTGTAATACTTAAAACGGTATATCAAGAGGGCAGTATTACCACTGCAGCGGATAAACTGCATTTAACGCAACCTGCTGTTAGCCATGCGCTTTCTCGCCTTAGAGAAAAGTTTGACGACCCATTATTTATTCGCCACGGTCGGCGTATGGTGCCCTCACCTTTTTGCCAAAAAATAATAGCGCAAGTTATTGAGTCGGTGCAGGTATTAGAGTCAACCTTAAATAACGAACGGCTTTTTGATATAGCCGCCTTTAAGCGCGAAATTAAATTTGGCTTTAGAGATATTTTAGAATCGATATTTTTTCCGCCGCTAATGAGCGACCTACTCACAAACACCCCCAATATCACGATTAACAGCCGTCAGGTGTCGCATGTTGATATGGAAAAATCACTCGAAAACCAAGAGCTCGATATAGTCATTGATGTACTTACCCCTACCAGTAACCACATAAAAAACACCTTTATTTGTAATGAGCATTTTTCGCTAATTTGTAGGCACGATCACCCAATATTAAATGACTTAACCGTACAAAATTACGCAAAGGCATCGCACGCGTTGGTGTCGTTAAAAGGTGCGCAGGTAGATATTATTGATATGGCGTTGGCAAAGCATGCACTTGCCCGTAATGTAGTGCTTAAATGTGAACATTATTTTGCGGCGACTAAAGTGATTAGCCAAAGCGACATGATAATGACAATGCCAAACGCGTACGCGCAGGTATTAAAAGAGCAAATGCCTGTGCATGTAACTAGCTTGCCGTTTGATGTGCCGTTAATGCCCGTGCACATGTATTGGCACGAACAAGCTGATGACGATTTAGTAAATAGTTGGATGCGAGAAAAGCTGCTAGGTTTAGCCCAGCAACTCATCCCTGCTGACAAACTTAAAAGCGGTAATTAAATTGTGCGTGATAACTGCGCCCACGCTCTGATAAAAAACGGTGTGCGTAGCTAATAACTGGCACATCGTTGGCCTGCGAAAAAGTTTGTTTATCGGTTAGGTTTTTAGCTAATAACGCCACCGACCAATCTCCTTCACTGCTACCTAGCTCTATGCGTAAATTTAGCTTTTCAAAAGCGCTTTGCTTGGCTATTGGGTCAAGATCTTGCTCTAAAAAGTAATCGTCACTAAAGTTAAGCGCTAAATTGCTACTTAAGGTAAGGTTTGAAAACACCTCGGTATTGTAATCAATCGCTATATTGCCTGAGTAATCGGGAGCAAACGCGCCAGTTTGCCCGGTTAAATCTTGAAACGCTTGGCCAAGTAGCTCGCTTTGCATAACCGTTGGCGATGCACTGGCGTATTGTTCGTATTCAAAATCAAGCACCGCAAGGTTTGCCGATAGCTGCCAACTTTGATTTATTGCCCAGCGCGAATCGAGCTCAATCCCTTTTACTTTGGTTTCGGCGGCATTTTTAACTACAAATGCATTACCATTAAATTCAGATACTTGTAGGTCATCGTACAGGGTGTAAAACAGTGTAGCATTTACTTGTAGAGTATTTTTAATTGGCTCGGCTTTTATGCCAAATTCAAAGTTTGTGGCTTTTTCGTCGTCAAACTCAAAGCCTGAGTTTTCATCAACCGTGTTACCTTGTGAGCCATTTAAGCCAGAGCCATCAAAACCACCGGCTTTGTAGCCTATGCCAGCGCTTGCAAATAACATGGTGTTGTTAAACCCTAAATATTGCACACTAATATTGGGTGATAAGTGCGATTCATCACGCTTAGCGTTAAGGTTATGTACCCCCGCGCCCGAAAGCTGCCCTGCAATAGTGGGCGCAGCGGCATTAGCAAATTGTTGTACGGCTTGCGGTGTGTTTGGCTCAAATACGCTATACACACTTTGTACGCTGCTTACTTCTTTTTCTTCTTTTTGATAACGCAGGCCAAAATTAGCGCGCCATTGCGCGTTTACATTCCAAGTAAGGGCGGTAAATGCGGAGTAGCTTTGTTGGTCTTGATCAAACAGCGCATTTACGCCCAATGATGTACCCACTAAATCAGGAATAAGTAACGATGCGCCAAATAATATATCGTTTGGGTGCTCAAGCTCACTGCTCATGTAAAAAATGCCCGCTACGTATTCAAGCGTGCGCCCTGTTGGCGAGCTTACTCTAAACTCTTGCGTAAACTGGTTATAGGTTTCTAAGTAGTCTTGTTTTATAAGCGGGATTTCTGAAAAGTCCGCGTCAAATGTTGAGTCCCAATCGTACTCGCTATACGTGGTTACAGAGGTAAATTCGTATTCGCCATGGTTATAGGTTAATTTAAGTGATGCGTTATCAAGCGTGGTTTTACTTTGCTCATTAAGCCCACCTGGGTGATCATCGCCCGATACCGAACTTGTGTAATCAAGACCCGAGTTGTCGCTTAATAAAAGTGAACGATACCCTACATTGCCTGGGTTAGTAGGGTCATTTGCTATTTGTAAATCTCGGTTGGGAGTATCAATAATGTATTGGTAGCGCGAGCCATGCGATTCAAACTCACCGTGTTCCCACTTAAACAATGCGTTTATATCATCGTTTATTTGCCAATCTATTGATAAACGTGCACCTGATGAGTCGTTAGATTGCTCATCACTTTGGCGCGCTTGGTTATATAAAAAGCCATCAACAGAATGGTCAAATGCGGCAATACGAATGGCTAAATCATCGCTAATAGGAATATTTATAACGCCGGTAAAACGCTTTTCGTTATCAGAGCCAAACTCTGCCGATACGTTACCTTCAAGTACATCGGTTGGCGAATTTGAAACCATACTAAAGGCACCTGCTGTGGCGTTTTTACCAAACATAACCGACTGCGGACCTTTTATAAGTTCAAGGCGCTGCATATCTAAAAATGGAAATTTAGCCTGATGCCCGCGTCCTAAATACACGCCATCTTTATACATAGCAACCGATTGCTCAAAGCCTGAGTTAGTACCCGAGCCAATGCCGCGTACAAAAATACGTTTGCTGCTTGAGGTTTCGGTTATATGCACGTTAGGTAGGTTTTCGCTTAGGGCGAGTAAATCATCAACACTGTTTTGCTCGAGGTAGTCGCCAGAAAGCGCTTGAATAGAGGTAGGAATATCTTGTAGCGATTGCACCCGCTTTTGCGAGGTGACGGTAATGGTTTCAAGCTCACTTTTATTTATTTTTTGCTCGCCAGCTTGTGCCATACCCACGCTTAATGCGCTGAGCGTAAATAAAGTCAGTGTTTTTTGTTTTAAAAAAGCAGGTTTTAAACGTGTGTGTGATTGTGTGTGTTCAGTTGTCATAGCTGCAACTCCATTATAGAGGTTATTTTTATTGGATAATTTTGCGTCTATTTCATACTGACGAGTCTTAAAATAAATAACAGTGATGTTTATTTATTCAACACTATTAGTAATATTTATAGTTAAGCGAAAAAGTGTTGTTTTAAATGGGGTTATAGCGGGTTTAAAGTAGATTAAAAAATACTTGTGGATTAGCGGTTTTATTTGCTACTGCCGAGCTTGGGGTGTTTGCTGCATTGATAAAGGCAGTAAGCTGTGGTGCATTTTCGCAAAAAATAATATCCAGTGCTAAACGGTTTTTGCCGTATAAGCCTCGGTGAATCATATTGGCTGAAAACAACAGTAAGTCACCCGCATTAAGTTTAATAACTTTGCCTGTAGTTAAGTTATCGCTTGGCAGCTTATTATTTTTTGCAAAACGTACATTTAGCTCCTCTGGTGTATCCCAATTTTTATGCGAGTGGGGCACAAGCTCTATACCTGGTTCGTCTTCAAGGGCTAACCGGCAGTGCACTACGTCGGGCCCGTTTAACGCAGCTTGTTGCTCTTGCACATTTAAATGGTATTGCATATCGCGATGCCAATAATTTTTTTGTGTAACATTAACGGGATTAAAAAATAACTGAGTATTTAAAAACAGTGGCTCACTAATCGCCTGTTTTACACGCTTAATTAATTTGTTATCAGCTATTAAACTAAATAAGGCTTCGTTTTGCTGCGCCGTTAAATACTCACTATTTGTTATGCCCGAGCTATTAATTGCACGGGATTGATAAAACTCATGGTTATTAGCCTTCCACTTTGTATGAAATGCATTAATTGCTGGCTTAATTTTATTTAGCTCTTCGGTGCTGTAAAGCCCCTTTACAAGCATATAACCGTTTGATTTATAGTTGTTCATTGTGGTTCTTTATTTAATATTGCAGCAACGCGCTCAGCAAGTTCTGGCAGTACATCTTGTGCAAACCATGGATTTTTTTTAAGCCAAATATTATTGCGTGGACTTGGGTGTGGTAGCACCAAATGCTCCGGCCAATACTCACGCCACGATTTTACTAACTCGGTTAAGGGCCTGTTTTTAGTATGCGGTAAATGATAAGCCTGCGCGTATTTACCGAGCACGATTGTAAGCTCTAAATTTGGCAGAGCGGCCAGTAATTGCGCTCTCCAAGCAGGTGCACATTCTTTACGCGGGGGTAAGTCGCCCGACTTACCTTTACCAGGGTAACAAAAGCCCATAGGTAAAATAGCTATTTTTTGCGGATCATAAAACTCATCAACACTTAGCCCAAGCCATTCGCGTAGGCGGTTTCCGCTGGCGTCGTTAAAGGGCTTGCCAGTTTCGTGTACTTTTATGCCCGGTGCTTGGCCGGCAATTAAAATACGCGCATTGGCATTAAATTGTATAACGGGGCGAGCACCTAACGGTAAATGAGGTTCACAGATCACGCATTTACTAACTTGCTCAATTAAATTGATTGGATCCATATAAATCTGGCCTTAAATGCTTAAATTTTGTTCTAAATGGCCATTTAGACCTAATGAGTTGGTAAAAAATCGGTTTATTTTACTCAAATTAGTTATTAGTTGGTAAAATCGTGATCTCACTTGAAAATAATAACTAATTATTTGATATATTTATTGTTTTTCTGACCATACGGCAAATTCGTTACCACTGGGCTCGGTAAAATGAAAGCGGCAGCCACCGGGGAACTCAAAAATAGGTTTTACTATTTTGCCGCCATATTGCGCTACTTTTTTAAAGGTTGCGTGAATGTCGTTACTGTAAAACACCAGCAGTGCGGCCCCATGTTGAGTAAGCGATTTAAGCGGTGCTTTAAAAAAGCCACCATCAAGCCCTTGGCCGCTAAATGCCGTATACTCTGGGCCATAGTCGGTAAATTGCCAGTTAAACACGTTAGTAAAAAAGCTTTTTGTAGCTGTTAAATCGCACGCGGGAAATTCTACATAATTTAGTTTTTCGTGGTTGCTCATTTTAAATTTACTCATTGGCTTGCCAGTATTGACCACTGTAAACCTTCGTTATTAGCTAAGCAATAACCCTAAAACGGCAGAGATCAGTATTTTACTAACATGCTAGGCACGAATGTTAAATTAACTAGAATATACAAATGAGAATCGCTATCTTTTGTATTTGTAAGCTTTATAATAACGCCTTATTTTTATCCTCGTATTTGAATAAGGGATTTGTTAATTATGCAGGCACCTCTGCACATAGCACCTTTTACCAAAACTAACCTAGCTGCGCTTCTAAAGGTGGCCCAAAGCTATAGAGTGTTAGTATTTTTGCGTTTTATTATTGCCATAGTGGGCGGCTATGCATTTACCTCAGCGTGTATTTCATTATTAAGTGTGCTGCTGCCCATTCCTAAGCAAGATGCCGTATTACTGTGTGTGTCTATCAGTATTTTAATTTACGCCGCGGTGTTTATTTATGCGTTTTCGGTTAAGTCGTTAAAAACTGTTTGGATCAGTATTTTACTAAGTACAAGTATTTTTGTTGCTGTATTGGCATTACTGAAGGGTTGGCTATGAAAGACAGTTTTTTTAGGTCGATGACCTGGCTACATACCTGGGTGGGCTTACTTACCTGTTGGATTATTTACGTAATATTTTTTGCAGGCACAGCGAGCTTTTTTAGAGACGAAATAAATCTGTGGAATCAGCCGGCTATACACAATGTGCAAGCCCAAACCGACAGAGTGGCCGCGCAAAGGCAGCAAATTATAAAGGGCTTTGATTATTTGAATCAGCACGCTGCAAATTCCCCTAGTTGGCGTATTACCTTGCCCGAAGAGCGAATACCGTATTTGGTATATGGCTATGCAAAACCTAAAGAGCCGGGGCAGCGCCGCAGCCAGTTTGTAAATACCCAATTAAACCCAAACACCATGCAAGCGCTGCCTCCTTTTGTTGAAAGTAAAGGTGGTAACTTTTTTTACCGGTTGCATTATCAGCTTTATTATTTAGATGCCATAACAGGGCGCTGGGTAGTGTGTTTTGCCAGCTTTTTTATGCTGCTGGCAATAATTTCCGGCGTGGTTATTCATAAGCGCATATTTAAAGATATGTTTACTTTTAGGCGCAATAAAGGGACTCGTAGCTGGTTAGATGCACATAATTTAAGCTCGGTACTTGCCCTACCGTTTCATTTAATGATTACCTACACAGGCATCATTACGCTTATATTTATGTTGTTCCCCTACCCTGCGTTAACGACTTACGACAAGGGTATGCGTGGCTTTTTTAACGATGTAACACCTAGCAATAACGTGACTAATAACGCCCAAGGCAGTGCAGAATTGCTCCCTATAAAAACTATTTTGGATCAAGTTTATACCAAGTGGCCTAGTGCAGATATTACGCGTGTTCAGGTTAGTAAACCGAATATGGCCGCTTCAACAGTAACGGTATTGGTAAGCCCTGCAAAGGCGCTTCGCGATCAATCTCCACGGCTTTTGTTTAGTGGTGCTACGGGCGAGTTAGTAGCACAAACTGATGACGAACTTAGCAGTAGTAAAGCACTTTATGAATCACTTAACTCTATGCATACAGGGCGCTTTGCTACGCCTTTACTGCGCTGGTTATACGTACTTGGCGGAATTGCAGGCTGCGTAATGATTGGCTCTGGCTGCATAATGTGGGCTAAACGCATACGCGAGCGTAATAAGGGAAAAGCCTCATTTGGCTTACAGTTAGTCGAAGGTTTAAACCTTGCCACCATTATGGGTTTACCACTGGCTACTTGCGCCTTTTTTATTGCCAATAGATTACTTAGTCCAACCGTAGCAGGGCGTGGTGAAAAAGAAGTTACAGCGTTCTTTTTAGCATGGTTAGTGGTTGCCGTTATGGCACTTTTAAAACGCGATAGGCTGCAATGGCGTGTAATGGCTGCCATAAATGCCCTCGCGTGTTTGAGTGTACCGGCAATAAATGCGCTTACCACACAGGGTAATATAGTGAGCTACTTACTTAATAAACAATGGGCCTTGTTTATTTTCGATGCGGTATTTTTACTGTTTAGCATACTGTTTTTAGTACAAACCGAAAAATTACGTACTGCTTCTAGTGCATCTAAAAAAGCAGCTAATAACCTAGCCGATAATAAAAAGGGGCAAAAAGCATGATTGATTTACTTAGCTTTAGCCTCTGTTTGTTTGCTTTTAATGGTTTCGCTTTGGCAAAACCAGCGCATTTTAAAACGGTGTTTACAACGCGTCCCTCTAAGCTGCAAAGTAATTTGCTACTAATAGTTGCCTGGATCAGTATTTTACTAAGTTTATTGTTCTGCGTGGTTACGCAGCAGGGATACGGTGCTTTACTGTTTTGTGGCTTTATGGGTCTAAGTGTATTAATTATAACGATTTTTTATAATTTTATAGAAAAGTTGATTAAGCCATTTAGCTTTTTAAATATGTTACTGATTGGCTTATCAGGGCTATTACTGGCAGTAAATTCACTTTAGTTAGTAAAAACCTGATCCAAAGAAAGCCATTAATTTTAGACAAAAAAATGGCAAGCTATAAAGCTTGCCAACAATAGGGGGATATTCAGTATGTCCAACACTTGCATGTCTCGTTGCAAGTGCAGCTAATATAGCCCTAACATATTTAACTTACCTTACAGTGAGATGATCGTTTTATTACAGCTGTAACAATCATTTGCTCAACAACTGTAAAGCCCCTTTACATAGCTAAATAACCTACTGTTTAACCCAAATAACTTGCTCTGTAGCAAAGCCTAGTTTGTTTGCTTTAGCTATAAAATGTTGTTTAAGCTCGTCACTAACGGTAGGTGTACGCGATAAAAACCATAAAAAGTCGCGGTTATAACTTGTAATAAACGCATATTGGTAGTCGTCTTGGTCTAATTCAAAAATAACGTAAGCACCATAAAATGGGCCAAAAAACGAGACTTTAAAATGGCCTGTGTCAGTCCCTTCTACAAATTTAGCTAAGCCCTGTGCTTCATCCCACTTTTGCTCTTTAGTTATAAAACCTTTGTTGAGCACTTTTACTGTGCCATCGTCATTTACGGTGTAAGTCGCGGTTACTTGCTCCATACCCTCTTCGAATGAGTGATCAAGGCGGGCAATTTCGTACCACTTACCTTTGTATTGCTCTAAGTCAAAGTTTTTAACCGGAGTAATGCCCTCTGGTGCGCTTGTACAGGCGGTGAGTAAAAATAACCCTGTAATGAGTAAAATAGTCGTAATGGCCTTCATGAAAGCTCCTTTTTAAAAGTGATGTTGTTTGTACGGCTCTAAGCCAATAAAGTTTGCTAGCCGATTAAAATAAATTGCTATAGGATCAGCTAAATACTAGAGCAATTAAAAGATTTAAGCATGAAAATATGGGTAGATGCCGACGCATGCCCTGTGGTAATAAAAGAAATACTTTTTAGAGCCGCTGAGCGCACGCAAACACCAACCATTTTAGTAGCTAACCATGCAATGCGCATTCCGCCTTCAAAATTTATAAGCCGCGTACAGGTTTCGAGCGGGTTTGATGTGGCCGATGACGAAATAGTAAAACGCGTAGAAAAAGGCGATTTAGTTATTACTGGCGACATACCCCTTGCCAGTGAAGTTATAGATAACGGTGGCCAAGCACTTAACCCGCGTGGTGAGCTTTACACGCCAGAGAATATTCGCTCGTTATTAAACGTGCGCGACTTTATGGATACCATGCGCTCAAGCGGCGTAGAAATGAGTGGCGGGCCACCACCGCTTAGCCAAACCGACCGCCAAAATTTTGCCAATAACCTCGACCGTATTTTAGCGCAAAAAAAGGCGAGCTAGTGTGAGTGAGCAACTAATTGGCTTAGGTGAGCAAGCCTTTAGCGTAGCCGTTTATGTGGCAAAAGCGCCGCCTATGCCCTACTTTGAAACCCTACAAAGTGTTGAGCCTGTAATAAACGAGCAAATAAATACCATAAACCAGCACTGTGGTAATGGCTGGCGTAAAGTGTTTAACGTATACGCTAAAGTGTTGTTTGCGCTACCGAGTGAGCATTACAGCTTTGCTAAACAAGCCGCTAGCTGGCAAGCGTATCGCGATACACTTTTACTGCAAAAAAACAGTAAAACAGCGCTGTTATTTAGTGCGCCCATCATTAACGGCACAAATAAAAACCAACTGCATATTATTGCTGGGCGAACCCATGCTAAAAACTTATTACAGCAAGGTAAGCTTAATGCGCAATTTAATTGGTTAGACGATGAGTTTGCAATTGATACAACGAATAACATTATTGTGTGCCCGTACTTTGATTACCGGCAGTTAAGTAATATTAAAATAGCCCGATTAAGCGAGCTAGTTGCCAAGCTTAAAACATCTAATTAAAAATGTAAGGACTCAACATGGCGGGAATTTTAGAGCTAAATACGTTATTAAAATCAATGAACCCCGAGCTTAAACAAGGTGAATATATATTTTGTTGTTTAGCAGGCAACCTTGCTGACTACGTTCATTTAAACCCGCTTGCCAGTTACGTTGAAGAAGAAGGCCTAACCCTTATTTTAAATGCAGATACCGCCAATAAAGCCGGTATTACTTATGAAGCTAAATATAATTTAATTACCCTTAATGTGCATTCAAGCCTTGAGGCTGTTGGGTTAACCGCTGCGGTATCGGCCAAATTAACCGAGCATAATATAAGCGCTAACGTAGTAGCTGCGTTTTATCACGACCATATTTTTGTACAAACCGATAAAGCGCAGGCCGCGATGAAAGCACTTGGTGAGATTTCTTGAGTTTGCGGGCACAGCAACATGTTAGGTGATGTGGATATTAGCGCATCGGGTGGCGCTTCGCTTAACCGACCTACGTTTTAGAATGAGCTTGTCTTAAGCGTTTGATCAGAATTAATATATCCAAATTACTCAACCACTAACTTTGATACCACCCATTTATGCAGTGGGTTTTTATTGTAGCGTGGATGCCACGCCGCTATTACATCAAACGGAGCTGGCAGCTGCTGTAGCTCTATTTTTACCAGTTCGGAGCTTATCGCGCGTGAGGGTAAAAACGCGATGGAGTCGGTGGTTTCTAGGTACATAGGCACAATTGAAAAACACGGTGCCGATACAACAACATTGCGCGTTAAATCAAAGCTTTTAAACCAATCGTCAATAGAGCCTTTAAAATTTGGGCGCGAAGGCGAGGCTATAATACTTGGGTAACTGGCTATTTGTGCAAGGGTTGGTTTTGTGCCTGCTATTGATGAGTTAGCTGAAGTAACGCAAATATGTTGCTCTTCAAATAACTTAATAATGGGGTAAGTACTTGGGATGTAGTCAGGGAAGGCAATGGCTAAATCAACTTTACCGTTTTCCATTAAATCGTGCAGGCTGTCGAGTTCAAAGTCTCTTATTATTAATTTTAAATTAGGTGCTTGCTCTCTTAACTCTTTTACAAGCGCTGGCAAAACAACTTGCTGTGCGTAGTCGGTAGCGGCTATTACAAACGCACCATCAACTGTTTTTGGGTCAAATATTTTAGGCGCTAATAATGCCTGAAAATCGTTTAGCAGCTTGTCTATATCTACCGATAACTCTTCTGCATAAGGCGTTGGCACAAAGCCGGTGGTTTTTCTTAAAAACAGCTGGTCGTTAAATACATCACGCAGCTTTTTGAGTTGCTCACTCACAGCTTGTTGGGTTAAGCCTAATTTACTCGCCGCTTTTGATGCGTTTTTTTCGCGAATGAGCGCCTGGAAAATACGCAGCTGCTTTATATCTAGCCTGTCTAACTTACTCATGCCAATGCCTTTGTTGTTTTAGCATTATTAACGTATCACATTACCATTTATTTTTGTATCACTTACATGAAGTGGTTGTTTCTAATTGTCGAGCTACCCCCTTACTATGCCCCTACACACTAAATTGGATAATTGGAGCAAACAATGAAAACAGTAATTTTAATCGGTGCACTGGGCAAAATGGGTCAAGCGGCATTGACCGGTTTATCTAAGCATAAAGTAATTACAGCGGGTCGCTCGGGCGATGTAGATCATATTGTTGATATTACGAGTGAAGCGTCAATTACTGCTTTGTACGAAAAAGTAGGCCACTTTGATGCCCTAGTAAATACAGTGGGTTTATGCGAATACGAAACCTTTGCTGATATGAGTGAAGAGCAGTGGATGACAACCATTATGAGCAAAATGATGGGGCAAATTAACCTTGTACGTATTGGTCAAAAGTACATTGCAGATGAGGGCTCATTTACGCTCATTAGCGGTATTTTAAACGTTAAACCGATTCCTTTTGCGATTGCCGATGCAACAACAAGCGGCGCAATTGATACATTTGCAAAATGCGTATCACTGGAAATGCCACGTGGCACGCGTATTAATGTGGTTAACCCTACTGTGCTTGAAGAAGCGTGGGACGTATATGGCGAAATGATGCCAGGTTTTCAACCCGTACCAAGCAAGCTTGTAGGTAAAGCGTTTGAGCGCTCGGTTGATGGCTTTATTACTGGCGAAGTTATTTTTGTAGATGCATAACTACCCGCCATATTGGTGAGTGACGTGGCAAATTAAACAAATAAGCGCTCTGCATTAACAGTAACTGCAAAGCGCTTAAATACAGATTTTAATAGGTGATGAAATGAAAAAATTAATACCCGTATTTGCGATATTATTGGCCGCAGGCTGTGCCAGTGTAGCACCAAGCTCGCAATATGTTAGCGAGCCAGGTGCCGATTCTAATAAAGAATGTAAAACCATACCGCGCCATAAACATACGGTTAAATGGTGCAGGCCGCATCCTTCAAGATAAGTTAAACAACGTATCCGCTAAAACCAAGCGCTTTAAAATAAAGCTTAGGAATACCGTATTTGCATTCATTAAGTAACTCGCTAAAGCGCATTCTATCAAGTGGGTAAAATTCACTGTCTAAGTTTTGAGCTGTGTAGGCTTGCCCTGCATCACTTAAGCCTAAATCGGCACACACAGTAATTTGTGCTTCGCGCTCAAAGTCGGTTTCGGGTTTCATTAAATCGCTAATAAATAAGTTTGCGCCTTTATTTAAATTAGCTTTAATATTTTTTAATAGCTGCTTTTTGCTGCCGTCGTCTTTTAAAAAGTGCATTACGAGTAGGCATAGCGCCGCATCGGCCTTAGTAGATAGCTTATCAAGCTCGCCTTCAATAACATTAACGCGCTTTGCTATGCCGTGCTCTTCAAACGCTTGTTTAGCAATTGCGAGCATATCACTAGAGGTATCTTGTGCGGTAAATTGCCAAGTAGGGTTAAGCGCGGCAAGGGCGAGTATTTCTTTGCCTGTGCCTGCGCCCACGACTAAAATATGTGCGTTATCTTTAAGGGTTGCTTTAAGTTGAGCATTAGTAAGTTGGTGCAATAGCTCATAACCAGGGACTAAACGGGTAATGCGGTCGTTGTAATGCGTTGCTTGCTCGCCTGTGAATGTTGGCATTTTTTAACTCCTTTATAAGACTTCAACAGTGGAGTATCCACCACTTTTTTTACTTACATGTACTTGCGTGGCTACGCGTTCACTCATTTCACTCACATGCGATATAACCCCTACTTTACGGCCTTGTGCTTGTAATGAGTCGAGTGCGTCCATAGCAACGCTGAGTGTTTCGCTATCTAACGTACCAAACCCTTCGTCAATAAACAAAGAGTTGATTTGCACTTTGTTTGAAGAAAGCGATGCAAGCCCTAATGCCAGTGCTAGTGATACTAAAAATGATTCACCACCAGAGAGCGTATTAACCGAGCGTTGTTCGTCGGCCATATCGCGGTCAATAATGGCTATATCGAGCGATTGCGCAATGGCAGTGAGCTCGTAGCGTTTATTGAGGGTTTTTAAATGGCTATTAGCATAATGCAGCAATATTTTAAGGGTTTGTGTTTGCGCTAAATTACGCATGGTTTTACCGGTTGCATCCCCTAATACTTTATTAAGCACGTGCCACTGCTCTACCTGCTTTTTAAGGGTAGCAAGTTCAGCGTGTTTGCCTTTAAGTGCTTTGGCGTTTTGATTGTGTTGCTCAAGCGCGGTATTAGTGCCAAGCAAACTATTTTGTAGCTCAGTTTGTTTATTGGCTAAGGACGTTTCTTGTTCTGCTAATTGGCTTTCGCTTTTTTCGGGCTTGTTAGTATTTTGGTGATCTGTTTGCGCCTTTTGCTGTTGCTTAAGCGCTGCATTTGCGTCTGTAAGTGCTGCTAAACGCTGCTCAAACTGCATTAATTGCTCTTTTATTTGCTCACTAGTCAGAGTTAGTAAAATAGCGATCTGTTCGTGATTTGCCTCGCTATATTGCGCTTTAAAGTCGCTAAACCAGTCATTGTAGCGCTCTTCAAGTGTACTTTGCTCTTGAATTTGCTCTGCCAAGCGCTGCTCAATGTTTTTGAGTGTTATAGCGTGCTCATCGCGTTTTTTAATTGCGCTGTCGTGGGCTTGTTGGCTTGTATGTAATGCCTTTTGGCATTGCTCAAGCTGCGTATTAAGTTTTGCTTGGTAATCATCAGCACTTAGTGGCTCGTTGTTAAATAAAGCAAGGCGCTCTGTGCGCGTGGTGTTTTGCAGTTGTTGCGCTTTGGCTAAATCGTCGTTTAAAACTTTAAGCGCTTGCTCGCTTTTAGCTATTAACGGTGTGAGTTGCTGTAATTGCTGATTAGCGCTGTCTATTTGTTTTTGACTTTGTTCAAGCTGAACTTGTGTTTGCTGGTATTGCTCAACCTGCTGGCTTAAATCGCTCATATTAAGCGTGTTGTTTTGCAATTGCTGCCAAAAGTCACTGTGCTCAAACTGTGCATTAAGGGTGCTGGTAAGCTCGTTAACTTGCGTATTTAACTCTGCATGTTTAGTGTTTATTTGGCCAAGCTTATTGGTTAATTCAACATGCTGATTATGCAATTGCTGCTGTGTATGTTGCTCGGCTTTTAAGTTATTTATTAGCTGATTTACTTTTTCTTGCAGGGCTGTTTGCTGTTTTTGCGATTCAAAATAGTGCGACTTTTGAGTGCTGAGCTGGGCGTATGTTTCATCAAGCTGCTGTGCTGTTAAGTCGTTAAGCTCTGTACGTGCCCCTTGCATTGTTGTTTTAATTTCTAGCTGCTTTGCCTGTGCGTTTTGTATGGCTTGGCTGTATTGGGCGTGCTCAGTGACAAGTACAGCATGTTGAGTTTGGTGCTGGTGCAGCTTAGCTTGGGCGCTATCGTGTTGCTGCTTAGCTTGGTTATAACTTGTTTCAAAATCGGCTATTAGGTTATTTAATTGCGGGTTTTGGCTGCTTGCATACGGGTGCTCTTTTGCCCCGCACACTACACATGGCTCGTTAGGGGTAAGCTGCGTGCGTAAATGCTCTACGTTTTCGCTGGCACGCAGGCGAGCTTGGTTTAATGCGTATTCACTGTGTTTAAGTGCTTGCTCGCACGAGGCTAAGCTTTGTTGCAATGCTGTTTGCGTTTGCTCACTGTGTACAAGCTTGGCCGCAACCGCCGTTTGTTGTTGTGTGCTGTGTTTTATTTCTTGATTAAACTGCTGGTAGCGCAAACGCTGATCTTTTAAATATTCAATATTTTTAAGTTTGCTATCGCATTGTTCAATATTAAATTGGCGTTGTTGCTCACTTAGCTGGTTAAGATCTTTTTGTTGATGCGCAAGTTGTTGCTCTTGCAACTCTACTTTTTTAGTTTGTTCAGCCAACAGTGCCGCTTGTTTAGTTTGCTCTTCTAACAGCTGTTGGTTTTGCGAAGCGGTTGCCTTTATTTGCTCATTGGCACTTAAATACGTATTAAAGCTGTGTTGGTAATAATTCCAATCATTAGCTAATGGTTTAAGCTGCGAGTGCTCGTTTAGCCACGTTTGATGCCCAGTGCTGAGTTTGTTTTCCTCATCAAGTGCATGTTGGCTTTGCGTGTACTGCGTTTGTAATTCGCTAAGTTGCTGCTGCTCTTTTTCGCTTTGCTGAGTCAGGCTTGTAATAGTTTGTGCGTGTATAGCAAGTTGGCTGTCGAGCTCGCGGGCTTTTGCAATAATTGGCTCTGCCGTTTGCTTTTGCTCTTGCGCTGTTTTTAACTCGCTTTGCTTTGTTGTAAGTGTTGCGGCCTGCTCTTTTATAAGCGCAGCATGGTCAATCGCTTTTAAATCGCTTATTTGCGTACTAAGTGCTTTGTTTTGCGCCGTTAAGTACTCATGACGTTTGCGGTTGTCTTTTATTTCAAGGGCGCTTTGTGCTTGTTTAGCTTGCTCACTTTGCTTTGCTATTGCATCAAGCTGTTGTTGCGCGTGTTGTTGCTGCTCTACTGCGTGTTCTAGTGTCTGCGATAAGCTAGCTGCTTGTTTATACCAATTTAAGTCTTGCTCTGTTGCTGCATGCGTTTTTTTAGTTTGCTCAATTTTTTTAAGTAACTCATCGCGCAGGGTTTTTTTAGCACTTAATTCGTCATCGCTCAACAAGGTGTAGCTTGCAAGGCTTGCATTAAGTAATTCATATTGATCTTTTAGCGCTTTATTACGCTCAAAAATACGTTTACCTATTAAGCTAAATTTATCGGTGCCGGTTAAACACTCTAAAAGTTGTGCGCGTTCATCGCCTGTGGCTTTTAAAAAGGCTGCAAACTCGTGCTGTGCTAATAATACCGCACGGGAAAACTGCTCAAAGCTTAGCCCTATTTTGTTTTCTACTTCTTTTATGGTTTGGCTTTTATCGGCTATTAGGGTTTCATCGGGCAAGGTTAGTAACGTATGCTCAGCTACTTTTAACTTGCCTGTTGCTTTTTTGTGGGTGCGGGTAATAACGTAGCGTGCGCGGTATAATTGTTTGTCTTGGCCAACAAAATCAACTTCAGCAAAGCCTTCCCATTTGCCTCTGCGCAGTAAGTTACGCGCATCGTTTAGCTTTATGCTGTCGCCGTTAAAATCAATTAAGTTGCCTTTATCGCCTTTTAAGCGTGCTGTTTTAGTATAAAGCGCTAAACAAATAGCATCTAAAAAGGTGCTTTTACCTGCGCCTGTGTCGCCGGTTATAGCAAACAAGCCCGCATCTTTTAGTGGAGCTTGAGTAAAGTCGATTTCGGCATCGACTATTGAGGCTAAATTATGAATACGAACTGCGGTTATTTTCATAGTTGCTCTTGCTCCGTCAGCTCACTTATTACATCGTTTAACAGTGTTTTTAGCTCATCTGGTACAGCTTGGCCGGCCATATCTTTGTCGTTTGCAAAGGCTTGTTCTAATAAGTTTAATGGGTTGAGCATTTCAATTTCGCTTAAATCTTCAAATACGGCGCTGTTATCGCTTGATGTGGTTTGTTCTCGTACCCGCTCAATGCCGCAAAATTTTACGTGTTTACCCTCAAGTGCTTGCTCTATTTGTTCTCTAAAGGTGGTGTCGGTATCACTTGATTTAAGTTTTACGCGTAAATAAGGGGCAATAGTATGTTGTGATGTATCGAGCGCTTTAATTTGCTCGCATAAGTCGCTTAATGGCACACACTCCCCTTTTGGTAAGATAATCACTTCAGCAGAGCGAGGAATGTAAAGGGGGTTTACAGATGTGCTAATACTTTGTTTTTCATCACTTTTAAATTCTACTATATTAACTTGGTGCGTGTAATTACGCTCTGAAAACGACATAGGAATAGGCGTACCGCTGTAACGAATAACGTCTTTTTTAGCGACTTGCTGCGCTTTGTGTAAATGCCCCAGTGCTACGTAGTCTGCCTTGTTACCAAATACATTGGCCGAAATAGACTCCTCCCCACCAATCACTAAATTACGTTCTGAGTCACTTGAAATATCACCGCCTTTGGCATGTAAGTGCCCCATTACAATTAACGGCGAGTTTTGCCCGTTAATGCTATAAGCGTGATCAAGGGCAAGCTTATAGGCTTTTTCAACGCCTTGTGCGTAACTAGGGCCGTTTTTAGTATGACTAAGTGAGCTTATGTCGCTGGTACGTAAAAAAGGCATAGCGACGATTACAGCGTGTTTATTTTGCGTATTTATTTCAATCACGGTATTGGCTGGGTCGGTTACTTCAAAGCGCCCCACTACATGGGTGTCAAACTGAGCAAGTAAGGGCTGCGCCGCTAATATACGATTTGCTGAGTCGTGGTTGCCGGCAATAATAACAACATGCAATTGCGGGCAACGCTTTTTAGCATCTTTTATAAATTGGTAGAGTTGGTTTTCGGCGCTGGCACTGGGTGTGGCTGTATGATAAATGTCGCCTGCAACTAAAAGTAAATCTATGTGTTGCTCTACTAGGGTGCTAAGTAGCCAAGTAAAAAATGCAGCGTGCTCATCACGGCGGTCATGTTCATAAAATTGTTGGCCTAGGTGCCAATCTGAGGTGTGGAGAACTTTCATATCGCGCTCTTAAAAAACCATAAGAGCGCCAATATACCCAAGGCAAGTAAAGATGCAAGCCTCGGGAGGGCTTTAGTTTAGGTAAAACTATATATAGCAATAATAATGACAGGAAGCGCTAACAAAGCCATACCTAGCGGCATTTTTAAACTTTTAGTTTGCTTTGCTTGCAATGCTTTTATGGCATTTGTTTCGTTACAGGCGGCTACTTTATCAATATAAAAATAACCTGAGTCTAGATACTGCTTACAACTTTGCTGATTTGCTGGAATGGCTATTAGCTCTTGTTGTTTTTTTAGGATATAAAAATCCATACACCCACCACATTGCTTACTGGTAATAAGTACATATTTGAGAATAATTGTAACGATTTTATTATGCTCAAATAAAAAAAGTGGGCGATTTTAAATATAAAATGCACTAAATATCAACCTAAAATTTCACTATTTTTAATTTATCGTATAAATAGTTAATATTAGTGAGATCACGGCAATATTTGCGCCAATTATTAGCCACTTTTTACTGTGTTTTTGTTCAGTAGATAGGCGTTTTAGTGCATCTTGCTTATTGCATGCCGACACCACATTAACATACGAATATTGGTTTGATTCGTAGCGCTCTAGTAAGTCTTTATCAGCAGGGATAGCTTCGAGCTGATGATCTTTTTTTACAATGTAAAATTTCATATCGGGCTCCTTTAGTTTAAATATGCTGCTTAATTTGTATTGAACCTGAGCGCATTAAAACCGTGTAAACACTGCTAACGCTATAAATTTAAGCTCAACTTGAACAACATATTTTTGCACCTTAATTTAATCCTAAGCTAATGGCATGAATTAGGCCTGAACCCTTATAAATACTGTGTTTGTACCTTAATTAATACACATCAACTAGCTGTAAAGTGTAAACCCCCTTTACAGTTTTAAAAGTGGCTTAATTTACTGATTCAAAAACCATGTTAAAACAACGTGAATATTACCGTGTTTAATGGGCGGTTGGTCGCTAATTAATTGAACAAAAATAGTAACTTTGTCAAAGTACGCTCACAAAATTCCACTAGGACTCATAATGAAAAAAACAGTTCTTACGCTAAGCGCGTTTGTGTTGCCTTTGGCAATGTCGAGCGCTGTGTTAGCGTCATCCGTTGAGCAAACTAAAGGCTCATTCGTTGATAAGTTTCGCCAGTTAGACGAAGCGCTTCCTACCCCAAATGTTTATCGTAGTGCCGCCGGTGAGCCTGGCGAAAAATACTGGCAGCAACGTGTTAATTACGACATAGATGTAAAGCTTGATGAAAAAAAGCGCCGCTTAACAGCAAGCCAAAGCATTGAGTATAAAAATAACTCGCCGCATACACTTAAATATTTGTGGTTACAGTTAGATCAAAATATTTTTAAAAGCGACTCAATTGCCGAAACCACAAAAACGTTTAAAAGCACGCTAAATAGTTTACCTGCGCAAAAGCCGGCTAAATTAAGTTTAGGTGAGCTACGTCGTCAACAATTTATGAGCGACAACGAGTTAGGCTATACAATTAGCAATGTAAAAGATGACAATGGCGATGAACTGCGCGTAACTGTTGTTGATACGCTAATGCGTATAGATTTAAACGAGCCGCTAAAACCAGGCAAAGAAGCTGAGTTTAGTATGAACTTTGCTTTTAACATTGTTGAAGAAGATGCCGTAGGTGCGCGTTCTGGTTACGAGCACTTTGAAGAAGATGGCAACGATATATTTTTACTTGCGCAGTGGTTTCCGCGTTTAGCTGCTTACACCGATTACGAAGCATGGACAAACAAGCCGTTTTTAGGCCGTGGTGAGTTTACGCTTGAGTTTGGTGATTACGATGTAGAAATTACTGTACCTGCTGATCATATTGTATCGGCAACAGGTAAGTTAGATAACGCAAGCAAAGTGCTTACTCGCATGCAGCGTAACCGCTTAGAAAAAGCTGAAACAGCAAAACGCCCTGTATTTATTGTTACTGAAGAAGAAGCGTTAGAAAACGAAAAACAAGGTACCGATAAAACAAAAACATGGCACTTTAAAGCAGAAAATGTGCGTGACTTTGCGTGGGCGTCGTCGCGTAAATTTATGTGGGATGCAAAGGGCTATCAGCAAGGTGGCGATGAACAACCTTTAGTGATGGCTATGTCGTTTTACCCTAAAGAGGGTGGCGATTTATGGAAAAAGTATTCAACTGAATCTGTAGTACATACGATGGAAGTGTACTCTCGCTATTCATTTGACTACCCATACCCTGTAGCGCAATCGGTAAATGGCCCTGTAGGTGGTATGGAATACCCAATGATCACTTTTAATGGCCCACGTACAGAGCTGCAAGATGATGGCTCACGCACTTATTCTCAAGCTGAAAAACGCTTTTTAATTGGTGTGGTTATTCATGAAGTTGGCCATATTTACTTCCCTATGATTGTAAACTCTGATGAGCGCCAATGGACCTGGATGGATGAAGGTTTAAATAGCTTTTTAGATGGCGTTGCAGGGCGTGAATGGGACCCAACTATACCGTGGGGTGTTGAGCCGCGCGATATTGTAAGCTACATGAAATCGCAAAACCAAGTACCTATTATGACGCAGTCAGACAGCGTACTTCGTTTAGGCCCTAATGCTTATACTAAACCAGCTGCGGCACTTAATATATTACGTGAAGTTATTTTAGGCCGTGACTTATTCGATTTTGCGTTTAAAGAGTACGCACAGCGCTGGAAATACAAGCGCCCTACTCCAGCAGATTTTTTCCGTACCATGGAAGAAGCCTCGGGTGTTGATTTAGATTGGTTTTGGCGCGGCTGGTTTTACAGCACCGACCATGTAGATATCTCGTTAGATAAAGTGTATCAATTACGTTTAGATACTAAAAACCCTGATATTGACTTTAAACGCTTACGCGATATAGAAGCAGACAAACCAACATCACTATTTGTTAAGCGCAACCGTGAAGAAGGTAAGCAAACTTGGGTTGAAAAAAATCCAGATATTACCGACTTTTACGATGAAAACGACCGCTTTACTGTTACTAATAAAGAACGTAACGCGTACAACAAGTTTTTAAAAGGCTTAGAGCCGTGGGAGCGTAAAACGCTAGATCGCGCGCTTGAAGAAGATAAAAACTACTATGTTATGGAGTTTTCAAATCTAGGTGGCTTGGTAATGCCTATTTTATTAGAGCTAACTTATGAAGATGGCACAACCGAAGAGCGTTACATTCCGGCTGAAATTTGGCGCCGTAATCACAAAAATGTACAAAAGCTTATTGTTACAGATAAAAATAAGCCATTGGTATCGGTGAGCGTTGACCCTCGCTGGGAAACAGCTGATGTAGATGTTGAGAACAACAACTACCCTCGTCGTATTATTCCTTCACGTATTGAAGTGTATAAAAAGAAAAAGAGTAAAGCGAAAGTAAGTCGAGATATTATGCAAGACATTAAAACTGAGCTTAAAAAAGACGAGAAAAAAGATGGTGAGGAGCAACAATAATGCGCTTTTTGCTTATTATTGTTTGCCTTTTAGTTGCTGCGCCAAGTATGGCGCATCAACTAAAGTCATCGGTTACTACGGTGCTTTTTAATAAACGCACTAACAATATTGAGCTTATGCATCGCTTTTATTTACATGATACTGAGCATGCTGTAGCGCATTTATTTAACGGAAAAGCCGATATCATTAGCAACAAGGCCGACCAACAACGTTTTGTAGAGTATGTTGAGTCGCATGTTGCGCTGCAAACCTTAAAGGGTAAGCCATTAACGCTTAGCCAAGTCGGTGCGCAAATTGATGGAAAGTTTTTTTGGGTGTATCAAGAAGCTCCTATCCCAAAAGGGATTGAAGGCATAAAAATGAGTAACGGCGCACTGCGTGACTTATGGCCTTCTCAAGTAAATATGGTAAACGTAGAAGGTAAAGGCAAGATTAAAACCCTTCACTTTACCCAAAACGATACCTGGCTCGAGGCTAAGTTCGAGCAATAAGTACTTCCCCAACCTACGCGCACTGCAGTTTATGTGCGCGTATTCTCCTTTTGTTTATGCTGTGTTCATTTTTGATCTGTTATTACTAGCTGTTCGTAGAATTTTAGTAATTAATTGGTGTTTATAAGGCTAAGTAATAGATAAGTGAATACTTTTCTAATAATTTGTTTGATAAACATTTGCTAAATTATTCTCATGAAGTAGAGTCATTATGTGTACACATGTTGTATTGATTTTTACCCCATTCAAGGAATGATATGAAAGCTCAAGTAGAGGCTATTCAAGGAGTTATATTTGATTTAGATGGCACTTTAGTATCGTCTGAGTTAGATTTCTCTCTTATAAAAGCACAAATAGGTTGCCCATGCGAGCAAGACCTACTTGATTATATTGCCCAGCTTCCATCGCCCTACATGCGTGAAGAAGCGATGAATATAGTGCATCAGCACGAGCTGCAAGACGCTCAGTTTGCCACTATATTGCCAGGCGTAACCGAAGCCGTTAACGCCCTTAAAGTTAAAAATATTCCTATGGCTATTGTTACCCGCAATTTTGATAAAGCGGCAGCAATAAAGCTACAAAATAACCCGCTACCTATCGAAACGGTATTAACCCGTAGCGATGCCCCAGCCAAACCCGATCCCAGTGCCTTAAATGCAATTGCCACGCTTTGGAATATAAACGCCAGCAACTTGTTATACGTAGGGGATTTTTTATACGACATTCAAGCAGCACATAATGCAAATATGCGCGCTTGTTTGTACGCGCCAAACGCGGTGCCTATTTATGCCGACCAAGCTGATTACGTTTTACGTGAATTTACAGAGTTAGTTACTTTAGTCGAAAGTTACTCACAAAAAGTGGAGTTATGTTAAATAGCGCATAACTTTTATTGTTGCGTAATTACTCCTGTATTATTTGCATAGGCTCGGCCTTATTTATTTAGCAAATAGGTTGTTTTAAATTCAGTTTGTAAAGTTCAACAGACCCTAGCCCAATAGGGTTTGAATTGGTAAAATATGGCAAAATTAACGTATTGATTAGAGGCACAAGATGGGCAGAGCATTTGAAGTCCGTAAGAGCTCGATGGCTAAGACAGCCAACGCAAAAACTAAAGTTAACTCAAAGTACGGTAAAGAAATTTATGTTGCCGCTAAAAATGGCGAACCAGACCCCGATGTCAATCAATCACTGCGTCGTCTAATAGAAAAAGCAAAAAAAGACCAGGTTCCTGCTCACGTAATAGAAAAAGCAATTGAAAAAGCAGCCGGTGGGGCAGGGGAAGATTATTCTCCCGCACGTTACGAAGGCTATGGCCCAGGTAACTGCATGGTTATTGTTGATTGCTTAACCGACAACCCAAACCGTACAATTAAAGATGTACGTTTACCGTTTACCAAAACAGATTCAAAAATTGGTACACCGGGCTGTGTTGCACATATGTTCGATCACCTTGCCGTACTTGGTTTTGCCGGTGACGATGACGAAGTGGTCCTTGAAGCACTAATGATGGCCGACGTTGATGTAACCGACGTTGAAGTTGAAAATGGTAAAGTGTCGGTATTTGCACCCCATACTGAGTACTATAAAGCGAAAACAGCGCTTGAGGAAAACTTTGAAGGGATTAACTTTGAAGTTGATGAAATTACGTTTGTTCCGCAAGTGCATGTAGAAATTGAAGATGAAGAAGTTATTGCTAATTTTGACAAGTTCATCAATATGCTTGAAGACTGTGATGACGTTCAAAACGTGTATCACAATGCAATAATTAAAAATTAATTTAGCGCTAGGTACAGTGAGCACTAAATAAATAACGGTACTAGGGCGTGTTGACCTTTGGCGCTTGAATTTGCAGCAGTATGTTTGGTTTTTAGGCAAGGCAGAGCCTATGAAGTGTGGTTATTCCCCATAAATAGGCGATAACGTAGTATAAATGCCAAACATACGCTGCCCTTTTGGTTTCTGCCTAGGTTGAACAAATTTCAATCTGCAAAGATTAACACGCCCTAATAAACAAAAAGCGCGTTTTGTGAAGGCAAAACGCGCTTTTTTGCTGTTAAACTAATGTTAACTATTCAGCTAGGTTATGGTGTTTTGCTTTATATTTTAAGCGGTAACTGTGTAATAGGGGCTCGGTGTAGCCACTTGGCTGCTTAGCACCTTCTAATACAAGTGCTAAAGCGGCTTGATAAGCAATACTATTTTTTAGTGACTCTTCGCTTTGTGCCATTGGCTTGTACGCGCTGTCGTGCTCATTTTGGCCATCAACCACTTTAGCCATTTTAGCCATGATCGACTCTATTTGTTGTTGAGTACACACCCCATGCTGTAGCCAATTTGCCATATGTTGACTTGAAATACGCAAGGTTGCTCTGTCTTCCATTAAGCCTATGTGGTTAATATCAGGCACTTTTGAGCAGCCAATACCTTGGTCTATCCAGCGTACTACGTAGCCTAAAATGCCTTGTGCATTGTTCTCAAGCTCACTTTGAATATCTTCTTTACTGAGCGTTTGCGGCTGAGCCATTAAAGGCGGTGTAAGTAAATCAGTAAGGCTTGCCATGCCTCGTTTGGCAATTTCTTTTTGCTCGGTAAATACATCTACATCGTGATAATGCATAGCGTGCAAAGTGGCTGCGGTAGGCGAGGGCACCCACGCGGTATTAGCGCCAGATTGCACATGAGCAAGCTTTTGCTCCATCATAAGTGCCATTTTATCTGGCATTGGCCACATACCTTTACCTATTTGTGCTTTACCGCTAAGGCCGCAGGCAAGGCCTGTATCAACGTTACGGTCTTCGTATGCTTTGATCCACGGCTGAGCTTTAATTGCGGCCTTTGGCAAAGCGACCCCTGCGTGCATAGAGGTATGAATTTCATCGCCCGTGCGGTCTAAAAAGCCAGTATTTATAAACACCGCGCGCGTTTTGGCTGCGTGTATACAGGCTTTTAAATTGACTGAAGTACGACGCTCTTCATCCATAATCCCCATTTTTAGGGTGTTTTTTGGCAAGCTAAGTGCTTCTTCTACCATGCTAAAAAGCGTATTTGTAAAAGCAACTTCTTCAGGGCCATGCATTTTGGGTTTTACAATATTGATGCTTTGAGCACTGGTGTTTTTAATGCCTGTTTTTTTATTTAAATCGTGCAGGGCTGCGGTTGCGCTAAACATCGCATCCATAATGCCTTCAAATACGGGTTGGCCGTAAATGTCGGTAATAGCAGGGTTTGTCATTAAGTGGCCTACATTACGGACAAACATCATGCTGCGGCCTTTAAGCGTAAGGCTACTGCCATCAAGGGCTGTATATTGCCTATCGCTTTGTAAAGTACGCTCTATGGTTTTATCGCCTTTTTTAAACGATTCAACCAAGTTACCTTGCATTAAACCCAGCCAGTTTTTGTAAACTTGTACCTTATCCTCGGCATCTACTGCGGCAACAGAGTCTTCGCAATCCATAATGGTTGTTAGTGCAGCTTCAAGCAAAACATCTTTTAATCCTGCTTTGTCGGCTTGGCCAATAGGGTGGTGATGGTCTATTTGCAGCTCGACATGCAGGCCATTGTTTTTTAATAAAATAGCACTTGGGTTTTGCGCTTCGCCTTGGTAGCCAATAAGTTGCTCAGGGTTTTTTAACTGAGTATGCGAGCTGTCTCTTAGGGTGATAGACAGGGCGCCTTCAACAATTGAGTAGTTGGTGCTTTCTATGTGTGAGCCATTTTTAAGGGGCAGGGCCTTATCTAAAAACTGGCGCGCATACGCCATTACTTTAAAACCACGAACTGGATTATACGTAGTGCCTTTTTCAGCGCCGTCGTCTTCACTTAATACGTCGGTGCCGTACAGCGCATCGTATAACGAACCCCAGCGCGCGTTAGCCGCATTAAGCGCAAAACGTGCGTTGCTAACAGGCACAACAAGCTGAGGGCCTGCGCTGAGTGCTATTTCGGGCTCTACATTTTGCGTTTCAATGGCAAAGTCTGCAGGCTCTGGTACTAGGTAGCCAATGTCTGTTAAAAACGCTTGGTACTGCGCGCTATCCCACGTTTTATTTGTTTTATGGTAGTCATCTATTTGTTGTTGTAGCTGCTCGCGCTTAGCTAAAAGAGCGTTATTTTTCGGGGTAAGCGTTTGTACTATGTTTGCAAAGCTTTGCCAAAATTGCTGCTCAGATAAATGAGTGCCTGGGAGTAGCTGTGTTTTTACAAAGTTGGCCAGCTGTGTATCTACGCTTAGCCCTGAGTGTGTGAGAGTGTGTGCCATGTTTACCTTCCTTAAACGGTCGCGGTGTTGTTGTGTGCGTTAAAGCAACAATAACGCAAAAAAGGCTCAGTGCGTGCTTTTTAGCCATTCACAAAAAATATAGCGGTAATAACAACTATAAATTTACTAAATCTAAAAAATAAGCCTAATGTTGAATTAAGCGATACGGAGCACACACTCCTAGCCACTCTCACAATAATTTAAATAATTTATAGACCCGTTCGAAGGATTTTATTATGACAACATACACACGTGAAACCGATACTCTAGCAACACTTTGCCAATCTCAAGGTAGCGCATGGAAAGCCATTAACCCTGAATATGCAAGCCGCATGCGTTTACAAAACCGTTTTCGTACGGGGATTGAAATTGCACAATACACGGCAGATGTAATGCGTGAAGATATGGCCGCTTACGATAAAGACACCAGCCAATACACACAGTCTTTAGGTTGTTGGCATGGTTTTACTGCGCAACAAATGATGATGGCAATAAAGCGTCATCAAAAAACAACTAAGCGCAGTTATGTTTACTTAAGTGGTTGGATGGTTGCTGCACTTCGCTCTGCATTTGGCCCGTTACCGGATCAAAGCATGCACGAAAAAACCTCAGTGCCTGCGCTTATTGAAGAGATTTATACGTTTTTAAAACAAGCCGATGCCCGTGAACTAGACCACTTATTTAATGATCTAGACGAAGCGAAAGCCAATGGCGGCGATGTGCAAGCGGTGCTTGATAAAATTGATAATTTTGAGACACATGTAGTGCCTATTATTGCCGATATTGATGCTGGTTTTGGTAACGAAGAAGCAACCTACCTACTTGCTAAAAAGATGATTGAAGCAGGTGCGTGTGCCATTCAAATAGAAAACCAAGTGTCTGACGCTAAACAATGTGGTCACCAAGCAGGTAAAGTAACTGTACCGCACGAAGATTTTTTAGCAAAAATTAACGCTGTACGTTACGCGTTTTTAGAACTCGGCATTGATAACGGTATTATTGTTGCGCGTACCGACTCATTAGGTGCAAGCCTTACGCAAAAAGTACCTGTGTCACAAACGCCAGGAGACTTAGCTAGCCAGTACAACGCGTTTTTAGAAACCACACCTATTAACGGTGTAGATGATTTAAACGAAGGTGATACGGCAATGAAAATTAATGGCCAATTATGTAAGCCAACGCGTTTAGAAAACGGATTATACCAGTTCCGCGAAGGCACTGAAAAAGACCGCGTGGTACTAGATTGTGTAACAAGCTTACAATCGGGCGCTGATTTATTGTGGATTGAAACCGAAAAACCACACGTTAAGCAAATTGCAGAGCTAGTTAACCGCGTTAAAGAGCAAGTGCCTGATGCTAAACTTGTTTATAACAATTCACCGTCATTCAACTGGACGCTTAAGTTCCGCGAGCAAGTGTACCAAGAGTGGCAAGAAGCGGGTCGCGATTTGAGCGCTTACCCAAGCCTTGGTGATAATAAAGGCCTAATGGCGCCAGAAATGGACGATACAGAGCTTGCTGCTGAAGCGGATGTATTAGTGCAAAACTTCCAGCGCGATGGTGCACGTGAAGCGGGTATTTTCCATCACTTAATTACACTGCCTACATACCATACGGCTGCACTAAGCACCGATATTTTATCAGAAGGTTACTTTGGTGATATGGGCATGCTTGCTTATGTACGTGATGTACAACGTCAAGAAATTCGCCGCGAGCAAGCCTCAGTTAAGCACCAAGATTTAGCTGGGTCTAATATTGGCGATACCCACAAAGAGTACTTCTCTGGTGAAAACGCACTTAAAGCCGGTGGTGAAGATAACACCATGAACCAGTTTTAACTTTTCTAGATAGTGTTACTCAAGGGCCGTAAGGCCCTTTTTTTATTGTATTAATATAAATCGGACTCGGCTAAATTTAGTCTGGATCACAATTTAACTAGGTAGATATTAAGTACAGCTATATGGCTGCTTTTTTACTGTAAAGCCGCTTTAAAGTGCAAAATCCCCCTATTAAAAGGCTGTTTTTAGCTGTTTTACTAAGTATAAGTAAAATAATAAACCGAAATTTTACTAACCTGGTGCCTTTATAAAACATTTTTTTACTAACTGAGTGCTTATAAACAGTGGCTCAAACCGATTTTTTACCAACTCAAGCGATTAAATTTACAATAAACCGAAATTTTACTAACTGAAAAACGCCTAAGTCCGATATGGATAAGAACAAAACTGTAAAGGGGGTTTACAGTTTGGCATTAATTAACCTAAGCGTGGGTAATTACAAAAAAAGCCACTTAGATGTGGCTATTTTTAAACCTAAGCACGGAGCTTATTTTTTGTTTGAGTGTTTATCAAACCACCATTGAATGTAAGCCACCTTGGTCATTAAATTAGAAGGGCGCGCCGTAATACCGTGTGAAGCATTAGGAATACGCACCATGGCGGTGTCAACACCTTGCAGCTTAAGGGCTTGATAAAACTGCTCGGTTTCAGAAATAGGGGTACGGTAATCTGCCTCCCCTGTTAAAAGCATAGTGGGCGTTGTTACGTTACCAACATAGCTAATAGGTGAGCGTTTCATATAGTGCTCAATATGATCCCAAGGTTTACCTGGGAACCAGTAATCGGCAAAAAATGGATAAAAGTCGGCAGTTAGTACAAAGCTGATCCAATTAATAACGGGTTTAGCCACCACCGCTGCTGCAAACCTGTCGGTGTGCCCTATAATCCATGCGGTTAATACACCACCGCCCGAGCCACCTGTTACAAATAGTTTAGACTCATCAATAAAGCCTTTCGCTATTAATGCATCAACGCCGGTTATTAAATCGTCAAAATCGTTACTTGGATAATTATGATGAATTGTTTGGGCAAACGTTTTACCGTATGAGTCACTGCCTCGTGGGTTCATGTATAAAACCACGTTCCCTTTGGCTGCAAACAATTGCACCTCGGTACTAAAGTGAGGGCCATAATTGGCCACAGGGCCGCCATGAATTTCTAAAACAAGTGGGTATTTTTTTGATTTATCAAACCCTGGAGGGTATGCAATCCAACCTTGAATTGGCAGCTGGTCGTGGCTCGATTTAAGCCAAATCTCTTCTACGTTGGCAAGTTCTTTATCGTCTAACGCATCGGCATTGAGTGTAGTGAGGCGACGAGCTTTGCCTCGTTTTATAGTGGCTATATCTGCAGGGCGCTGAGTATCGGCAAGTGTAAAAGCAATATCGCCATCTTCGCTTACATCAAAATCGCCGCCCGAATAAGGACGACCAAACGCAACGCTACCTATTTGCTCGGTGAGCACTTTACGCTTACCACTGCGTAGTTGGTAGGCAAGGGCGGTTTGGCCTTCGTCTGCGTAGCTAAAGTAAACCCCTTTTGAATTAGCACTCCATTTTATTTGCCCCACACTTCTATCAAAATTAGGGGTTAGGCTTTTTGTATCGCCCGTTTTTAAATCACGAATATAAAGCTGCGTGTTTTCGTAATTGGTGCGTTTATCATCATACCCTGTAAAGGCTAGGTAACGCCCATCGGGAGATACTTTGGGTTGTTGGTCAGGGCCGTTTCTATTGGTAATGGCAGCAATTTTTAAGGTGCTTAAATTAAGCTGGTATATTTCACTATTAGTGGGCTTTAGTTGATTTTGCTCATGCCGATTAGCCGAAAAATAAAGGCTATTGCCGTTTTTACTAAAGCTTACTTCGCCGGCGTTATTAAACTCATCGTGTGTGAGCTGCTTTGCATTGCCGCCATTTGCATCTATTGCAAATAATTGGCTAAAGCCTTTTTGGCTATAACCGCCTCCGTCGGCGCGGTAGTATACATCGTCTATAAATTTAGCAGGTTCGGCCCATGTAGCGCCTTTAGGCTTGCCAGGTAAGTTAACAGGTGGTGCACTGCTACTTGGTACAAACATACTAAAAATAAGCTGCTTAGAGTCGGGATGCCAGGTAATTGCGCGTGGGCTGCTGGTTAGGTTACTAATTTTTGCTACAGCACCTGTTTTAAGCCACTTCATATAAATTTGGCTGCTGCCATCGCGGTTAGATATAAACGCAAGGCGTTGCCCATCTGGCGATAGTACCGGGGAGTGATCCATATGCACGCCCGAGGTAAGCGGTTGCAGTTGTTTAGTTTTATAATCAACTGACCAAATGTTACTGACTTTACGGTCCGTTTTTATATCCATACGGTTACGTACAAAGTACACCGTTTTACCATCGTCTGTTATATCAATTTGATTGGCGTATTCAAGATTAAACACATCTTGTAGCTGTAATGTGTTGTCCTTTGCAAAAGCTAATTGGCTACTACCAAGTAATAAACTGCTACTTAAACTAAGTGCTAAAAGCGTCTTCATTTGTATTCCCTGTTTGGTTTTTGTATATGTAGTTATATGTCAGTAGGGAAGGGATGAAAAGCGCGATGCGGTGAAACTATAATTTAATACCTGTTTAAGTAAAACATGGTTACTTTAGAGTAATAAATAGCGGGCTTACTGCGTTAAATTTTTTATATGCAGCGCCATGTATTTCAGCGCTGTGTTACTTATGCAATGGGACTTGTGCTGTTTTGTTGCGCTTTTTTTAAAGTGATATTAGGTTTTACGTGATTGAACTTAATGGAGGTTAAAGCTGTAAAGCCCCTTTACAGCTAAAATTTTTTAAAGTGAAACAAACACGCGTTTTGTAGCTTGAGGCTTAATAACGAGCTAAAAGCAAGGTTAGCTTGCTGATGCACACAGTGATTTAATTTCTTTAATAAGAGCAATACCGGCTGCGTTATCGCCATGTACGCACAAACTGTTGGCATTTAAGTTTAGGGTGTTTCCTGAGCGAGTGGTTACACAGCCGTCGGTTAATAGCTGTTTTACTTGTGCTAAAAGCGCTGGCTTGTCGTGAACGCTGCCATCAAGGTGGCGAGATACTAAATGCCCTTCGTCTGTATATTGCCTATCAGCAAAGGCTTCTAAAATAAGATCTACACCTAAACTATTGGCGGCAAAGGTGTGTTTTGCAGAGTCTTTTGTGGCTAACAGCATAAGCTTTAATGGTGCAGGGTAGTGCGCTATGGCAGTAATAACTGTTTGTAAAATATGATCGTTTTTCATCATGTCGTTATATAAAGCACCATGTGGCTTAACATAGCTAAGTGTTAAGCCTTGTACTTTAGCCATGCCATCAAGGGCAGCAATTTGGTAATGTAAGCAATTGGTCAGTTCTTGCGCGCTAAGGGCCATAGAGCGCCTGCCAAAACCTTGTTGGTCGGGGTAACTTGGGTGCGCACCTATTTGTACATTGTGCTGCTTTGCTAAATACAACGTATCGGCTATTACATCTGGGTCTCCACCATGAAAACCACACGCAATATTTGCCATATCAATATGAGGCATTACCTCATCATCTAATCCCATTTTCCATGCGCCAAAGCTTTCGCCTAAATCGCAATTAAGTTTCATTTTTTATCCCTTGTTATTATTATTTTATGGTCACCGGCAGTACGCCATGAGCGTGTGCACTGCCTAACAATACCTTAGCAAGCGCTGTAAATGCAGGCCCCGCAACAGCATTGTTTTTATCTGTATCTATATTATACGCATAAGAAGCAAGAACTGCATTAGCTCTGCTGCCAAACTGCGCTATGTCGTAGGGGGCACGTAAACTTATAAATATTGTTTTTTTATTCACTGATGCAGCAATATCCAGTAATGATGACAGCGCTTTTGGTTGCTCAGCGGTATTGAGTGCAAAGCGAGGGTCGTCTTTTAAATCATCCATTCCGCCAATCTCTACAGCGCTTTGATTAGGCGTAGCGTTGCCTGCAATAACAACATCTGCATTTTTAATTAAGCTATGCGCCTTTACAGGGTCAAACCCTTGTAAACTACTGCAACTATATTTAAGCGCCGCAGTACTTATAGCGCTAAGCGCTTGCTGCATGGCCATGCATTTTCGGGTATCGGGCATAATAATATGGATGTGTTGCCCTTTTCTTAAATTAAGAGGCAATGCATTATTGTTATTTTTAACCTCAGTAATAGCATTTACGGCAAGCTCAGCTTCTATTTTGCGATGTGCTTGAGAGCCAATAATATCTTTTGCTTTAGCCAAAGTGCTTAATGGGTCTAGCTGTGTGGTTAATTTAAATTTATTTTTTAAAGCGGTTATACGTGCAGCCGATTGAGCCACTTCGTCTTTACTGAGCTGCTTATTATTAACAGATGCGACTAATTCATCCATAAGTTTGTCGAGTGCGTTTAAATCAGCCGGTGTTCTGATCTCTATTGGCATAAGCGCTAGGTCAACGCCTGCTGCAAAGGTATTGATTACCGCTTGGGTTGGGGTGAAAAAGTGACTAATGCCAGCCATATCTAAAGCGTCGGTTACCACCACACCTTGATAATTTAACTCCCCTCTTAAAATGTCAGTAATTATAGTACGCGACATAGTGGCGGGTTTTATCATGCTTTTGCCATCAACACTTACAAACGTACTATTATCGAGTTGTGGGTATTGAATATGCGCCGTCATAATCATGCCTGGGTTTTGCGTGGCAATTATGTGTTTAAAGGGAGCTAAATCTTGTTGATATATGTCTTCTTTGGAGTGATTTACTTGTGGTAACCCTGTGTGGCTGTCTACGTTGGTATCGCCGTGCCCTGGGAAATGCTTTAACGATGTAATAACGCCGTTGCTCTCAAATCCTGCCACTTGTGCTGCGCCTAGCTTACTGACAAGCGCTGGGTTTTCACCAAACGAGCGCACATTAATTACTGGATTGTCGGGGTTCATGTTTACATCTACCGTAGGGGCATAGTTAACATTAATACCTAACGAATTTAGCTCTTTAGCTATAACAGTGGCAGTTTGGGTTGCGTATTGAGTGGCATACTTTTTATAGGTTGCACCAATAGACATATTACCAGTAAATGAAGTGGCAACATCGCGAGGTAAACGCGCTACTCGGCCGCCTTCTTGGTCTATCGAAATAAATAACGGCAGCTTTGAGCTTGATTTACTCGCCGCAGCTTGTAATTGGCTATTAAGGGTAATGGTTTGCTCTATAGATTGGGTGTTTTCAGAAAATAAAATTACACCACCAATATTATGCTTAGCAATGGCCGCTGCTAGTTCATCAGGTAGGGTAGTAACCGGTGTTCTGCATTGTTTGCTTGACCCTTGCTGACAAAAATAGCGTAAATCGAGTATTAGTTTTTGCCCCAATTGTTGTTCAAGAGACAGTGTAGGCTTAGCAAAGGAAGATTGTAATGGCATTAAACACCCAGATAAAAAAACAACAGACGAAATAAAGCATTTATTTAGCAAAACACACTCCAACGCTAAATAGATAAGTGGCAGTAGCTTATCTATTTTTGTGTACAACTGCAAAGTGCAGCTGTTTGTACACACAGGGTAAATTGTAAGGCGTGTATCATGGCTGAATACGTTTTATCTAAATGGTGAGTAGGTGTTAAATTAGCTGTACTCATTGCCGCCGTTTTAAAAACTAAAGATTAAATAGTTCATTGTTTTAATTGGCCAGTTAACTATTAAAGCCGCGCAGGGGTTAAGCTATAGGCTAGCCACGGGAGTTATTAAAGGCTAAGCACAAACACTATTTATTGCCTGCATTACTATAAAGGCTTGACATAAATAGTTAACTCTATATAGTAGGCCGCAGCTAGAAAGAAAGCATGTAATTTATAAATCTTTATTTCGTTGTTGTATAAGTAATACTTGTAGTACCGTCCTGAAGTTTTTAAGTACCATCTCATTTTTTGCTACACCCGCTCTTATGAGCATATTTTTTATTTTTATATCAGGATATTACAATGTCTAACATCGTATCAGGTACAGTTAAGTGGTTCAACGAGTCTAAAGGTTTTGGTTTCATCGAGCAAGAAAACGGCCCAGACGTTTTCGCACATTTCTCAGCAATCAAAAGCGAAGGTTTCAAAACTTTAGCTGAAGGCCAACGTGTAGAGTTCACTCTTTCACAAGGTCAAAAAGGTCCTCAAGCGGATAACATCACTCCGTTATAATTTTTACTTTTAAAGTAAAAATAAAAAAAAGCGCTTAAGGCGCTTTTTTTGTGTCTAAAATTTGACTGTAAAATAGCGCCATCTATCATTTAATAATATAAATTAATGTAGTGGTGCGGTTATTCTAAAACTCTTTCCTTTTATTGCTTGTTTCTTCTTTAGCACGTTTACTTATGCAAACCATTTTAAGTTAGTTATTTATACAGATCAGTTTGCACCTTATAATTTTATAAACGAGCACGGTCAACTTGTTGGCGCTAACTACGATATAGTCAACGCACTGTGTATTAAAGCAGAAGTAGAGTGCGACTTTAAAGTCATGCCTTGGAAGCGTGCCGCAATGCTTGTGCATAAAAAGCCTTATTCAGCCATTTTTTCAATGGCGCAACATACTAACCGAATTCCTTTATTTAATTGGCTTGGTCCGTTAACTACTGCACGAACTTATTTTTATAAGTTAAAAAGCCGTCCTGATGTCACTGTAAATACCCTTAACGACACCACTCTTTATTCGTTAGGCATGGTAAGGGGAGATATATATCAATCATTGGTCAAAAAAATAGGGTTTGTAAATGGGCAAAACTTAATGACGTTTGGTGAAGAGCAACAATATATTCAGCTTTTTATAAACAATAAAATAGATCTTATTTTAGGCTCCGAACACGTTATTTATAACCAATTAAAGCCTTATAACGTGAGCTTACTTGATGTAGAGCAACTTACTGAGCTACCTGTAAGTAACGACCTTAAAGATAATTATTTAGCGTTTAATAAAGCGGTGCCGCAGCACATAGTAGATCGCTTTCAACGTGCCTTTAAAGCGCTAAAACAAGAGCGCAGTCTCGATTCGTTCATAGCGCCATATAGCAATAATTAATCACTAAGCCCCTATTTTAGACTTTATTACTTAGGCACTAATTAACGTAACTAAGCGTTAAAATTGCGCTTAAATAAGCAAGGTTTAGCTTAGGTGCTAGGGTAGCCCTTGGGTATTTTTAAGTGTGTAAAAGGCTTTTTGTAGCGCGTTTATATAGCGCATATCGGTGTTTTTATTTGCTGCCAAATAGGCATCTACCTTGAGTTCTTCTACATTATATATGGCTTTAAATTCAGCGTCAGGGGTGGGCAAATACTGACTTATTTGATGTATTAGTTCGGGGTCATCAACAATTAAGTCTACTTTTTTGGCAACCAATAACGCATACGATTTTTGTATATCGGTGGTTAGCACAACTTCAAACCCCAAGTTGGTTAATATATCAGTAGAAAAGTCGTTACGTTGCATCGCTATTTTGTATTTTTTTGCTTCCTCAGTATTGTTAATAATTATGTCGTCACGCTCTTTAAGCGCAACAAAAGCAAGCTCAAAATGCGAAACTGGGCCTATCCAATGAAAGTTGTTTTCTCGCCCTTTGGTGCGCGCTATGGTGTAAATAAAGGTGTTTTGAATAGTACTGGCAAGTCTAAATGCTCGCGCCCATGGGTACATTTGTATATCGGGCGTTAGGTTCGCCTTTGCAAAAATAGCCCTTATAAACTCAGTGCCTTTGCCTGTCACTTTTCCATCAACGAGTATTTGATCGGGCGGCGAGAGTTCCGTGACAACTAAAAGAGGGTCTGAGCTTGCGTAGCTATTAAAAAAAACAAACAACAATACTAATAAAAGTTTACGCATTTATATAAATCGACTTATCAACAGCGGCTATTTTATGAGTGTGCTTAAAGGTAGAGCATCAATAAAACAGTAGGTTACATTAGGATAAACTTAAGTGTGGCCTAAAATTTATAATTTACCACTTTTCAATAATGCAAATTTATCGCAAAAATATAAAAAACCATGTGCGTATATGTACTTAAAGGTAAGAAAGAGAAAGTTGTTTTTAACAGGAAGAATATATTTATAAGGGCCCTAAAACGATAAAAGGGCCTTGCGGCCCTTGGTGAAGTATCGTTCAAGTCAGATAGTGCTTTAACCCCTTAAAGTACTATCTTCTTGTTTTGCAACACCGGTGTTCATCTCATTAAGTTTCTAAGCTAGCGAGAGGAAAAACCCAGCAATTGCTGCGCTCATAAGGTTAGCCATAGATCCTGCTAACACTGCTCTGAGCCCTAAGCGTGCGATATCCTTTCGCCGACTAGGCGCCATACCGCCTAATCCACCTAGTAAAATAGCTATCGACGATAGATTAGCAAACCCACATAACGCAAATGTTACAATTGCTTGAGTGTGCGCACTTAACGTATCGCGATAATTTATAAAGTCTAAGTAAGCAACAAATTCATTTACTACTAACTTTTGACCAATAAAACTACCTGCTATGATTGCCTCATCCCACGGTACGCCAAGTAACCATGCAACAGGAGCAAATACATAACCTAAAATTTCTTGTAGCGTTAAAGTAGGGTAATCAAACCACCCACCAATACCGCCTAGTAAACCGTTTAATAACGCTATTAATGCTACGAAAGCTAATAGCATTGCGCCTACATTTAGCGCTAAATGCATGCCGTTAGCTGCGCCTGATGCTGCTGCATCAATAACATTAACTGGCTTGTCTTCATCGGTGTCTAAATCAGCAAGCGTATCTTTAGGTGTTTCGGTCTCTGGCACAATCATTTTGGCCATTAAAAACCCACCTGGTGCAGCCATAAAGCTAGCGGCAATTAAATACTTAAGCTCTACACCAATAATTACGTAACCTGCCATTACAGAGCCTGCTACCGTGGCTAAGCCACCTACCATTACTGCAAACAACTCAGACTTAGTCATGGTTGCTATAAACGGCTTAACAATTAAGGGTGCTTCAGTTTGGCCTACAAATATATTAGCCGTTGCTGAGAGCGACTCTGTGCGAGAGGTTTTCAATAGTTTTTGTAAACCGCCGCCCAGAATTTTAATTATCCAATCCATAATGCCAATGTGGTAAAGCACAGCAACAAGTGCTGAGAAAAACACAATGACCGGTAAAACTTGAATAGCAAAAATAAAACCGAGTGTATCTTGCGAAGCAAGTGGGCCAAATAAAAACCCAATCCCGTCGTTTGCAAAGCTAATTACCGAAGAGACGGCACTAGACATACTTGCTAACACATTTTTACCTGCTTCAAAAAACAGTACAAACCCACCAATAACTACTTGCATAGCAAAGGCTATCGCTACGGTGCGTAAGTTTATTGCTTTACGATTAGTCGAAGCCGCAAAAGCAATACTTAGTAGTACAAACATGCCTACTAAGCTCATAAATGTTGTCATACAGATGTTTCCCGTTATTATTCTTGTAGTAAATACTTAATTTTACTTTTAATAATATCAATCGCAACGCGGTTCATTCCGCCTCGAGTCACAACCAAATCAGCGTTATGCTTTGAAGGCTCAATAAATTGATAAAACATCGGTCTAACAGTTGCTTGATATTGCTCAACAACAGATTGTAATGTTCTGCCTCTTTTTTCCATGTCTCGTTGCATACGACGCATTAAGCAAATATCAAGGGGTGTATCTATAAATACCTTAATATCAAATTCTTTATTAAGTGCTTTATCACTTAATAATAAAATACCTTCTACTATTAAAATTTTAGCTGCAGCAACGCGACGAGTTTCATCGCTTCGTGTGTGTTGTGCATAATCATAAGTAGGTACTTCGACAGAGTTACCACTACGAAGTTGAGTTAAATGTTCAAGCATTAACTCATGTTCAAATGCATCAGGATGGTCGTAGTTAGTTTGCGTACGGTGTTCCATAGGCAAATGCGACTGATCCTTGTAATAAGCATCTTCTTCAATAATGGCGATAGCGCCTGGTTCAAGCTCATTAACCAACTCATTGTAAATAGTTTGGCTAAAAAGAGATTTGCCCGACGCTGATGCGCCAGCAATAGCTATAATAGTTCGTGTCACTAAAGTTCTCACCCACACAGAAAGGAAAAGTTGTTTGGTTGATCACAATAGCAAAAAAGACACGAATAATCTCTTTTGCTTTGCTTAAGAACGCAAATTTATAATGTTTAGCTTTTATGAAACAGGACTTATGTCCTGTACGGAAAATTCGATCAGCGGATAAAGTAACCATCTAGAAGCAAAGTGAGGTCAACATGGCAAGAGCAATCATCTTAATGGCAGACAGCCTAGGTATAGGCGCAGCACCCGATGCAGACAAATTTGGTGATGTTGGAGCAAATACACTCGCCCACTTATTAAAAGCATACCACGACGAAACGGGTAAAGCGTTATCGTTACCTAATTTATCTAAATTAGGTTTAATCGATGCCTGTGAAGCCGCGGGCGGTGAAACGTGTTTAGTTTCTGAGCGTCAAGCATCACAAGGTGCATGGGGTTATGCAAAAGAGCTTTCAAGCGGTAAAGATACGCCATCAGGGCACTGGGAAATGGCCGGCGTACCTGTGTTATTTGATTGGGGCTACTTCCCTAAAACACAGCCGAGTTTTCCACAAGAATTTGTAGACGAATTTATAGCCGCTACCGGTATACCTGGCATTTTAGGCAACTGCCATGCATCAGGCACCACCATATTAGAGCAGCTAGGCGAAGAGCATGTAAAATCAGGCAAACCAATTTGTTACACCTCAGCAGATAGCGTGTTTCAAATTGCCGCACACGAAGAGTCTTTTGGCCTCGAGCGCCTTTACGAAGTGTGCGAAATTGCCCGCGAATTACTTGATAAACTAAATATAGGCCGTGTTATTGCTAGGCCATTTTTAGGCACAAGCAACGCAGATTTCGCCCGTACTGGTAATCGTCGCGATTATTCAGTATTGCCGCCAGCACCGACCCTATTAGATGTGCTATCTAAACACGGCGGTGAAGTAATAAGCATTGGTAAAATTGCAGATATATATGCACACCAAGGCATTACCCAAAAGCACAAAGCCCCAGGGCTGATGAATTTGCTTGAAAAAAGCAGCGAAGTATTAGCAAGTGCGCCAGATAACAGCTTAATTTTTACTAATTTAGTAGATTTTGACGAAAAGTTTGGCCACCGTCGCAACCCAGTTGGTTATGCAAAAGCGTTAAAAGAATTTGACGATTACTTACCAACTATACTAAACCAATTAAATGCAGATGACGTGTTAATGATCACTGCAGATCACGGCTGTGACCCAACCTTTCCAGGTTCAGAGCACACCCGCGAATATGTACCAGTTATAGCTTATCAACCGGGCATGCAAAATACCCCGCTTGGCGAGCGCAATAGCTTTGCAGATATAGGCCAAACCCTTGCACAGTGGTTTAACTTACCTGCACTTGAATACGGTGACGGCTTTTTAAATAAGCTAAACGCGCCTAAATAAAAAGGAAAACAATTAATGAGTACTCCGCATATTAGTGCAAACGTTGGTGACTTCGCTGAAACAGTATTAATGCCGGGCGATCCGCTTCGTGCACAATACATTGCTGAAAACTTTTTAGATGATGCAGTACAAGTAACAGGCGTACGTAACATGTACGGCTTTACAGGCACATATAAAGGTAAACCTGTCAGTATTATGGGTTCGGGCATGGGCATACCATCTATGTCTATTTATGCGCGTGAGTTAATTGTAAGCTTTGGCGTTAAAAATATTATTCGCATTGGTACCTGTGGTGGTATTGGTACAGATATTAAAATTCGCGACGTAATTTTTGCACAAGGCGCAAGCACCGACTCAAACGTAAACCGTGCACGCGTTCGTGGTTACGATTTTTCAGCAATTGCTAACTTTGACCTACTTTTAAACGGTGTTAACGCCGCTAAAGACCTAGGCATTAAAGCAAAAGTAGGTAACGTATTTACTACCGATACCTTCTACCAAGCTGACGACACATTCTACAAAGACCTAGATAAACTAGGTGTACTAGCTGTAGATATGGAAACAGCAGGTTTATACGGTGTAGCTGCAGAGTATGGTGCTAACGCAATGGCACTATTTACCGTAAGTGACCACGTGATCACCGGTGAAGCAACACCTGCAGATGAGCGCCAAAGCACATTTAACGAAATGGTTAAAATCGCTTTAGAGTCTATTTAATAAACGAAATTTTATTAAATTTGCAAACAGTTCCTTGGTAACGTATTCACTAAGTTTTGGAGACACGCCCAAAGTGAAGTGAGACTAAACCCCCAAAGCCGCATTTTATGCGGCTTTTTTTATGCCTATAAAAGCGCTACTTTTAAAGCGCCAGCAAGCTGCGCGTCTGCACAGCACGAGCTAACCGCTTAGCAGCGAGTTCACCTCGCGTTTGGTATTAATTTTTTTTTTCGCGGCATAGAGCCGGCTGCTACTCATTAACTCCACCATAAAGTACACAGAGGCGATTTGCGCTACATATTAGAAAATTCGGGGTTTGGTTCATCACTTCTCATTATCTTCTCGGTGTTCTCAGTGGTGACATAATCACTTTTAAACAAAAGCAATGCACGTCTACAGGGGGTAGCTTCGACGTTAACTTGACTTGTAGACGTCGAGGCAAGCTCACTGAACTCGATGTGATAAATGATAGCTAATCATTTATCAATGAGAGATACAAGTCGTTGAGCTTGCTCACGCTAGAAGGGTAGTCCCTCATGGCTTTAGCAAAGGGGCTTACACTAGGGTAAAAGCGTTGCTTTTAAAACGCCAGCAAGCTTTGCGGATATTGGGGAAGGCTCAGCTTAGGTGTTAATGTTGATATTGTAAACGTAGAGCTTGCTCAGAGTTGATTTGCACTACTACCATTTGTCTGAGCATCTTCACTTTTTCAATGATTGCATTGTAAGCATCACAACAAATTTATATCGTATAAGCCCACTAATAGTAAAAAGTATCGCTTCAGGTCTGTCACAGTCATGCCTAACACTCGCTGAAGCGTAACAATAAAACTTTGCAGCTTCTAATATACGTTTGTAGGAGGAAAGAAGAGGGGATACAAGCAACTAAGCTAATAGATACTTATTGACAGTAAGGAATTTGAGCAACCTATAAAAAATTATCCAAGAAGTTCTTTGATAGACCATTTGATTCTAGGTATTATTAATAATCTTTATAAATTTACAAGCAGCAGGGGGCTGTGGGTTAAAATTATACCCCAAATAACCACTAAGCTCATGATGGTGTCCCTTTGTAAGAATGGGAAAATAATTTATAGGTATTTAGTCCCCACGGTTTTACTATTATGCCGTTAACTGCAATGGATAAATTAGCTAGTAGTTAGTATAGGGAACAATAGCTTTTATTCGTAAGTTTTCAGTTTAGTTGCTTACTTTATTGGGTGGCTGTACCGAAATTAAAGTTAATAAGAATAAATATAAAATAATTTTTATTCTTATTAAGCTAATCATTTTTTACTGATTGCTAGCAATAAATTAAAAACTATCGCTATTTTAGCAATGTTTTATTGCTTCAACGGTTAAAAATTAGTATTATTTTTAATCGTTAAAGGTTTAAATAACAAACTTAATATAAAAATATTAATTAGTTCATACAAAAATAATTAATTTGGCTTTGTGCAAATAATTAAGTGAATTGATTAAATACATGGATGATTTATAGGAATTATTATGCATAGTATAGGGGTCGTAATACCATTTTATCAACGAGATAAAGGAATATTGTTAAAATCTCTCAAGTCTATAATTGAGCAAGAAAGCTTAAGTAAAATAACTTACTATGTTGTTATTGTTGATGATTGTTCTCCTCTTTCACTTTCTGAAGAATTGGCACTCCTGCCTACTTTACCAAAAAATATACATTTAATTAGCCTTTACCACAAAACTAATTCTGGACCAGCTATAGCTAGAAATACAGCATTAAAATATATTCAAACTAAGCTTTGCAATATAGTTGATTATGTTGCATTTTTAGACTCGGATGATCAATGGGGTGTAAGCCATAGCACTTTAGCATTAGAGGCCTTCGACTTAGGTGCTAGCTTTTATTTTGGCAATACAGATCGAGATGGCTTCTATGATTCTAATTGGAATACTGATATTCCTGAAATGGAGCGCGATTTAAGCCACTTTTTAGTAGGCGAGTCTAAATTTTTAATAGATTCACCTGTTATTATCCAGTCAATGTACAATAAATATTTATCGCAAACATCGACAGTTATGTACAGGCTGAGTAAATTTCCTGAGGTATTATTTTGCGACCAACTAAGGTTTGCAGGTGAAGATGAACTAATGTGGCTATTGTTGTGTTCTAATGCTGATAAAGTTGCGTACTACCCTTGTGACATCACAAAATGCGGCAAGGGTGTAAATATGTTTTTTTCGAACATAAGCTGGGACCTTGTAGGTTCATGTAACATTATGGGAAGTAAAGCTCTGGCAACAGCGATGATTTTAGAGAATATTCCATTAGATTCAGAGCAAAGAAAAATTTTAAAGAAAACTTTCAACTCTCATTGCTATGTTTATTTTAAATTAATGGTAAAACATATGCTAAAATTTCGTGAGATAGACTTCAAAAATACTCTTCTATTAGTTAAATATTTAGTAAGTAAAGATCTTTCTAGCCTAGGCGAGCATATAAACGTAGAAGTTGAGTTGTCTACAAAATAGTCTTTATAAACTCTATTTATCACTTCTTTTTTTGCTTTTTATATTAATAAAAGTAATTTTAATTTTATTGTTTAAGTGAGTATAAATTAATTTATATAATGTTTATTTAGTTTATATAGTGCTTGTAGTGATTATTTAAGTTTTACACTTTTCAGGAGTTAGAGTTATAATTTAACAGCGTATGGCCCCTCTCATTCTATAATAACTCCATTCTTATTGTCTTCTCCAAAATCGTATTACGAACAGAACCAAATATTTTAAGTCTTTAAGCGTTTAAATTTTATATTCACCTAATGTTTAATGCATTTGAGAAATATTAATCCTAATCTATTGTTTATAGTTAAAGCTAAATAAGTTTACAGAAATTTACTTCGTTTAATTAAAGTTTAATAAGAATTATGTAACCCCTAGGTAAAAGCGTTGCTTTTAAAATGCCAGCAAGCTGTATAGAGTTGGGTTAGCTCTAAGATTAATGTAAACATTGCAGATGCCTAGGTTGCTGAGGGTTGATGCGTATTTTCTCATTAATTTAACCACAGAAAGCATTCTGCGCTACGCAGAGAAACATGGGGGCTGGTTATATTACTTCTTATGGTTTCTCGGTGGTGACATAACCACTTTTAAGACGTGTTTAGAGAATAGGGTTTATCGTGTAGCAGCGAGTTTACCTCGCGTATGGTATTAAATTTTTTCGCGGCATAAAGCCGCTGCTACTCATTGATTACACCACAGAGGACACAGAGGAAACAATGGGGGGCATTTTTCCTGTTCTTTTCCTTCACTCCTCGGTGGTGACATAATCACTTTTAAACAAAAGCAATGCGCGCATTCAAAGCATGAGTTAACCGCGTAGCTGGAGTTCACCTCGCGTTTGGTATTAATTTTTTTCGCGGCATAAAGCCGCTGCTACTCATGAATTCCACTACAAAGTACACAGAGGCGCTTAGCGTTACACAGAGAGCACGGGGATTGGCTCATCACTTTTTAAATCACTTATTCTCTACCTCTAAAAGCGCAGCGTGTCTTAACCTCTTTGTGAATAATTGGCTTAACTTGTTTTTCACCACAGAGGACACAGAGGCGCTTAGCGCTACACAGAAGAAACAATGGGGGGTGGTAACATTTCTCCTGCTCTTCTCCTTCACTTCTCTGTGGTAACAAAATCACTCATGAACGAAAACAACGCGCGTCTACAAAGCACGAGCTAACCGCGTAGCTGGAGTTCACCTCGCGTTTGGTATTAATTTTTTCGCGGCATAAAGCCGCTGCTACTCATTAATTGCACCGCAGAGGGCACAGAGACACAAAGGAAACAATGGGGGTTGGTAAGTCATTTCTCCTGCTCTTCTCCTTCACTCCTCTGTGGTGAAAAAATCACTCATGAACGAAAACAACGCGCGTCTGTACAGCACGAGCTAACCACGTAGCTGGAGTTCACCTCGCGTGGGGTATTAATTTCATCGTGGCATAAAGCCGCTGCTACTCATCTTTTTAATCAAACCAATGTTACCCAAAGTAAAAGCACTACGTTTAAAAAGTCACTACACCCAGTGTCACTCTTATTAAGTTAATGCTAGTGTATAAATTACAACCATTTATTGTTTTTGTTGTTTAACCGTTAAGCTATGGAGTTGACTATGTCTAACTGGGTAGATGCAACCGTAAAAAAAGTAACATGGTGGAGCGATACACTTTTCAGCCTGGTAGTAAACGCAAGCGTAGAGCCATTTAAAGCAGGGCAGTTTACTAAGCTCTCGATTATGGAGGGCGATAAACGTATTGCTCGGGCATACTCTTATGTAAACGCGCCTAATAACCCCGATTTAGAATTTTACCTTATCAATGTAGAGGACGGCTTATTATCGCCTAGGTTGGCGCAATTAAAACCAGGCGACACTGTATTAATAGAGCAACGTGCCACGGGCTTTTTTACCTTAGACGAAATACCGCCAAGCGAGCAGTTATGGATGCTAAGTACAGGCACTGCAATAGGGCCGTTTTTATCTATTTTGCAGCAACAAGAGGTATGGCAAAAATACACACAGATTAATTTAGTGCACGGCGTACGTTTTAATGCCGATTTAAGCTATCAAAATCTAATACACGCCCTAATAAACGCACACCCTACACAACTTAACTACATTCCGGTTGTAAGCCGTGAGGAGCCACAACAAGGCCTAAAAGGGCGTATAACTACAGTAATTCAAAACGGCGAGCTATTTAGCAAAGCCTCTAAAACCCCAAGCCCGAGTAATTCGCAATTTATGATTTGCGGTAACCCACAAATGGTAAAAGACACCACACAGTTACTTTTAGACAAAAACTTTAAACGAAATCGTCGCAGAGACCCAGGGCACATAACGGTTGAGCAGTATTGGTAAAGTGTATAACAATCATTTAATTGCTACCCGAAAACGCTCAAATTTGTTATGTTGCAGCATTAACAGCGTTATATGTTCATATTAGGAAAGTTATGAAATCGTTATCTATTATTTTTGCCTCGCTTATTGCCACTGTTGCCCTGATCAGTTATGCAGCAGAGCAAACCGAAGAGACTCAAGAAGAGCAAAAAAGTACCGAGCAAGCGTCAAGCTCTACTCAAGCCAGCAATTCACCAACAAAAGCAAAAGATGAAAAGTTAAACACGCTTGAGTACCAAGCCCCAGAGCTTAAAACGCCAACAGTAGATACTACTAAACCTGACGACTCAAAAGTACTGGGTAGCGAAACCCCCAAACCGGTAGAAAAACCAAAAAACAAAGTAGAAAAAGCAGCAGCTGTGGCCGAGGCAGAAAAAGCGGTAACGCAAGCCAAAGAGGCATTAACCGCTAAGCAGCAAGCTAAAGCTAAACAATCTCGCGAGTCGCTTGCTGTTGTAGAGCAACTAGTAGAAGCCTATAACGCACGTAATATTGAACAATTTATTCGTATGTACGATGAAGGTGTAGAGTTTTATATTTTTCCTAATGAGCTATTATTTAAAGGAAAAGAAAAACTAATAGCCCGTTATGGCTTAATGTTTAAAAAATTAAAGTGCATTAATAGCTCGCCAATAAAGCGTATCGTGCACGGCGACATAGTAATAGACCATGAGCTATCAGAAACCTGTTCAACAGACGAAAACGTGGTAGATAAACGCTCTGAGTTAGTATCGAGCTACCAAATAAAAGACGGAAAAATAATCCGCGTATTATTTTTTAGATAATTATAAAAGGCACACTATGCAGTTAGCAGACGACAAAAAAATTCGCTTAATGTATCGCGTTGAGCCAGGGTGTTTAGGGCCGCAGGGCGCAGATCACATAGAAGACTTTTGTCGTTATGCTAATAAGCATATTAAATCACCTTATTACGGGCAATTTTTGTTTTTACCACGTTTTGACAAACAAAAAGATGAGCGTCAATACAGCGTAAAAAACCGCAACCTATCGCGAGTGCAAGCCAAAGCCTATTTAAACCATTTTGAAATTGATATAGATACCTTCGAAGAGCAACTCGACGAACTCCTCACCAAAGCCATCGATTTATACTTTAAACGATAATTATAAACGCCTGAATACAAGTTTTACCCTGTAGCTAATTTTGCCTGTAGACGCCTAGTTTGCTCAGGGAGATGCGTATTTTCTCATTAATTGCCCCACAGAGGGCATTTTGCGCTACACAGAGAAAATAGGCATTGGTGAGTTACTTCTTTGTGGTGAGATAATCACTTTTAAGACGTGTCTACAGAATAGGGTTTATCGTGTAGCAGCGAGTTTACCTCGCGTTTTATTTTAAACTTTTTCGCGGCATAAAGCCGCTGCTACTCATTAATTGCACCACAGAGGCGCTTCGCGCTACACAGAGAAAACACAGGTATTGGTGATTTATTTCTCCAGTTTTTCTCCTACTCTCCTCCTTCACTTCTCGGTGGTGACATAATCACTTTTAAACGAAAGCATGAGCTAACTACGTAGCAGCGAGTTTACCTCGCGTTTTATATTAAACTTTTTCGCGGCATAAAGCCGCTGCTACTCATTAATTTCACCACAGAGGAAACAGAGACACAGAGGAAACAATTGGGGTTGGTGAGTAATTTCTCCTGCTCTCCTCCTTCATTTTTCGGTGGTGACATAATCACTTTCAAACGAAAGCATGAGCTAACCACGTAGCAGTGAGTTTACCTCGCGTTTTATATTAAACTTTTTCGCGGCATAAAGCCGCTGCTACTCATTAATTGCACCACAGAGGGCACAGAGGCGCTTCGCGCTACACAGAGAAAGCACAGGTATTGGTGATTTATTTCTTCAGTTTTTCTCCTGCTCTCCTCCTTCACTTCTCGGTGGAGACATAATCACTTTTAAACGAAAGCATGAGCTAACTACGTAGCAGCGAGTTTACCTCGCGTTTTATATTGAATTTTTTCGCGGCATAAAGCCGCTGCTACTCATTAATTTCACCACAGAGGGCACAGAGATACAGAGGAAACAATGGGGGTTGGTGAGTAATTTCTTCTGTTCTCCTGCTTCTCTTCTCTGTGGAGACATAATCACTTTTAAGACGTGTCTACAGAATAGGGTTTATCGTGTAGCAGCGAGTTTACCTCGCGTTTTATATTGAATTTTTTTCGCGGCATAAAGCCGCTGCTACTCATTAATTGCACCACAGAGGGCACAGAGGCGCTTCGCGCTACACAGAGAAAACACAGGTATTGGTGATTTATTTCTTCAGTTTTTCTCCTGCTCTCCTCCTTCACTTCTCGGTGGTGCCATAATCACTTTTAAACGAAAGCATGAGCTAACTACGTAGCAGCGAGTTTACCTCGCGTTTTATATTGAATTTTTTCGCGGCATAAAGCCGCTGCTACTTCTATTGTGGGCTTCGCACTTTACGCCAATAACGCGCCCACAAAACTCTAGCTACCCGCTACTATGGTATTAAAGCTGTCGTTGTCGTGTAGGCTAGCAAATGCACTTTCGTGTAGTAGCTCATTACGTAAGTTTGGCGAGTATTCAAGGGCCATTTTTATATCGGCTAATGCATCGGCATGTTTGTGTGTAAGTGCATACGCACACGCACGCTGCCAGTAGGCATAGCCGTAGTCGCTATCTATATCAATGGCTTGGTTACATAACTCAATGGCTTTGGCGGTTTCGTTTAGCTCTAATAATGCATCGGCTTTATAGGCAATGGCCTCTACATCCTCTGGCTTACGTTTTAAAATTTCGTCAAATATTTCTATTTTGTTTGCAAAGTCGCTTTCTAGGTTTGCGCGCATCCATAACGAGTGCACCTCGTTAGTGACCGATATACGCTCTTGGTTACTGAGTATTTCTTCTGAGCGTACACGCAGTTTTTCTTCAAGAATTTTTAAGCGATCTTCGTACTCGTCAGTGATCACACTGACACGCGTATTTACAATGTCTTCTACTTTATTTTTAACATCGCGCAGCGAGTTCCAGCCTACTAAAACCAAAATAGAGGCCGTAGCAGTAATAATAAAAAACACGTTATTAATAGTGTCGGTGGTGTAAATAAGCGCTCTGTCTGCGGTATCTAACTGGGCGTGTGTAACTTGTTTTGTTACATCTTCGCGTAATTGTTGTTGGTCTTGGCGAACGGCTTTTAACTCATCAAGAATATAGCGTTCTAAAAGCGGTTTATACATGGGCTCATTTAATTGCGCTAACGCTTGTTGCTGTTGCTCTTCTGTTGGTGCAGCAGATTCTTGGGCATTAACAGTATTTAAAAGCGAAACAAAACAAACAAATAAAATAGTTATATAAAAACGCATGGGTACGCCTAGTTAATTATTAGTGACTAATCGCACTTTAACATGCAAGGCTTATTGGCACTAGGGCGTGTTGGCTTTGAACATTAAACAAGTTAACAAAATCATACAACTGTTCACACAGCCTTAAAGGATTCTAAATTTTAGGCAAAAAAAAGCCAGCCCAATGTGGGCTGGCAAAACTGCTTAAAACAACAATAAATTGTCGCAGGGAAATAACAGGAGTGAGTGGTCATAATAATCAAGTTAATCTGAACATTTACTTAATTATTCAAAATAGATTTCAATAAGTTATAAAGTAAAGGTGCATTGGGCTTAGTAATGCACCTTTATAAACAACTTTAATTTCATGGTGAAGGGGGGTATTCCAATGTGCGGTCAATTAAAAGCCACTTTCAAACCCTTCACATACCATTACGCGTTATTTATTTAATCCGATCACACTAATTGTGGAGTTTAAACTGTATTCATTAAACCAATGGTTTCAATCGATTTAATTCAAGTTAATACGCTGGCGAATGTAATATTAGGGGTCTATATTGTTTGAGCAGTAAATAAAAATTATGCACAAAATTAATAAACCTTAGCGTGTTACTTTAAATGTAAGCGCTGGGGCTTGAGTAAAATAGTTAAACTCTTCATTTAAAGTAAGGAGCTGAAAATGAGCAGCACTAAATCGGGTCAATGTCCCGTAATGCACGGTAGTAACTCAGTTATTTCTAAAGTAAACACAGATTGGTGGCCAAATACTCTAAATTTAGACATTCTTCATCAGCACGACACAAAATCAAACCCCTACGGCACAGACTTTGACTACGCCGAAGCATTCAAATCTCTCGATTTAGACGCAGTAAAAGCAGACCTAAAAGCCTTTATGACCGATAGCCAAGATTGGTGGCCTGCCGATTGGGGCCATTACGGCGGCTTAATGATCCGCATGGCATGGCACTCTGCGGGTACGTACCGATTATCAGACGGTCGTGGTGGCGCAAGTACCGGTAACCAGCGTTTTTCGCCGCTAAATTCGTGGCCAGACAACGCAAGCCTAGATAAAGCGCGCCGCCTATTGTGGCCAATCAAGAAAAAATACGGTAACAAACTATCGTGGGCCGACCTATTTATTTTAGCCGGTAACATGGCATACGAATCAATGGGCTTAAAAATTTATGGCTTTGCCGGTGGCCGTGAAGACATTTGGCATCCAGAAAAAGACATTTACTGGGGCGCAGAAAAAGAATGGCTAGCACCGAGTGATGAGCGTTACGACAACGTAGAAAAACCCGACACCATGGAAAACCCATTAGCTGCGGTACAAATGGGCTTAATTTACGTAAACCCAGAAGGCGTTAATGGGATACCCGATCCGCAAAAAACCGCGCAGCACGTACGTGAAACATTTGCTCGCATGGCAATGAACGACGAAGAAACCGCAGCGCTTACTGTAGGCGGTCACACGGTAGGTAAAACCCACGGTAACGGTAAAGCTGAGCACTTAGGCCCAGAGCCAGAAGCGGCCGACGTACACGAGCAAGGCCTAGGCTGGAACAGCACTAAAGAAGGCGGCTTTGGTCGCAATACCGTAACGTCGGGGCTAGAAGGCGCGTGGACTACCCATCCAACAAAATGGGATAACGGCTACTGCCACTTACTATTAAACTACGAGTGGGAACTAACTAAAAGCCCAGCAGGCGCGCACCAATGGGAGCCTGTAAACATTAAAGAAGAAGACAAGCCGGTAGATGTAGAAGACCCATCAATTCGTTTAAACCCAATGATGACCGACGCCGATATGGCCATGAAGGTAGACCCAATCTACCGTAAAATTATTGAACGTTTTAACAACGACTTTGAGTATTTTTCTGATGTGTTTGCCCGCGCGTGGTTTAAACTTACGCACCGCGACTTAGGCCCTAAAGCGTGTTACTTAGGTAAAGATGTACCAAGCGAAGACCTAATTTGGCAAGACCCAATTCCAGCGGTTGACTACACCCTATCTGATGATGAAATTAGCGAGCTAAAAGCACAAATTCTTGATTGTGGCGTAAGCGCAACTGATTTAATTACTACAGCGTGGGATAGCGCACGTACGTACCGTGGCTCAGACCGCCGTGGTGGTGCAAATGGCGCGCGTATTCGCTTAGCTCCGCAAAAAGATTGGCAAGGCAATGAGCCAGAGCGCTTAGCAAGCGTACTTAGCGCCCTTGAAAAATTTAAAGCAGGTTTAGCTAAGCCTATCAGTATTGCAGATTTAATCGTATTAGGTGGCACAGCAGCTGTAGAGCAAGCTGCAAAACAAGCTGGTGTTGATGTAACAGTACCGTTTGCGCCAGGGCGCGGCGATGCAACCGACGAAATGACCGATGCCGAGTCGTTCGAACCGTTAGAGCCAGTACACGACGGCTTTAGAAACTACCTTAAAGGCGATTTTAGCGTATCGCCAGAAGAGCTACTTTTAGAGCGTAGCCAGTTAATGGGCCTAACAGCACCAGAAATGACCGTACTGTTTGGCGGAATGCGTGTTTTAGGCACAAACTACGCAGGCAGCAAACACGGCGTATTTACCGACAACGTAGGTGCGCTTTCTACCGACTTTTTTGTAAACTTAACCGACATGGCCAATAACTGGAAACCGTCTGAGCCAGGTGTTTACAACATTGTTGAACGTAAAACAGGCACCATAAAATGGACCGCAACACGTATAGATTTAGTGTTTGGTTCAAACTCTATATTACGTGCACTAAGCGAATTTTACGCACAAGACGACAACAACGAACGTTTTGTAAATGATTTCGTAAATGCATGGGTAAAAGTAATGAACGCCGACAGATTTGACCTTAAATAAATCAAAATTATAGGCACAAAGGGGAGCAACATAGCTCCCTTTTTTATTGTCTAAATTTTAGTTCGTGGCCTGTAGGCACAGAGCTTAGCTTCGGCGTTAGTTTGTCTTGTAGACGTAGAGCTTGCTCACGTTAGAAGCGTAGCTTCTCATGGTTTTAGCAAAGGGGCTTACACTTAGGTAAAAGCGCTGCTTTTAAACGCCAGCAAGCTGCGCGTTTACAGAACAGGGCTTAGCTCCGGGGTTAATTTGACTTGTAGACGTTGAGCTTGCTCACGTTAGAAGCGCAGCTTCTCATGGCTTTAGCAAAGGGGTTTACACTTAGGTAAATGCCTTGCTTTTAAACGCCAGCAAGCTGCGCGTTTACAGAGTAGGGCTAAGCTCCAGCGTTGGTATGCGTTGCTTGTTCACGAAAAATAATACCCTCAACCGCCGCCGTTCAAATATATACAATCCCAAAAAGGGTATTGTTCAATCTTTTGCACAATCCCAGCTCTTAATGGGTTTGCAACAATATAACGAGCCTGAATTATTAAATCTCTTTCATTGCGGATTTGATGATCAAAATAATTTTGTTGCCAAATTGGACCTTTATCACCACTAAGCGCATTAATCTTCACGGTTGTTAAGCTTTTAAACTGCCTAACTACCTCAGATAGTGAGAGCGCCTTAACCTGAAAAAGCCAATGAAGGTGATCTGGCATTACGGTATAGCAAATAGTATTAACATTTTTTTGCATATAAAAGATCGCGCGAGCGGCTATACAGGCATTCTCAAAGTTTTCAAATAAATCGGCTCTTTGCACGCAGCATATGGTGACTGAATAATATTTATTTGCAGACGAGCAGCGACCTTTTAATAGTTTTGTTGAAGAAACCATGAGAGCCATTTCTTAATATATTTTAATAAATATAGGAAAACCTGTTTATTACACAAGGCAAGTTTTTAAAACAGTAGTTAATCTGACTTGTAGACGTTGAGCTTGCTCACGTTAGAAGCGTAGCTTCTCATGGCTTTAGCGAAGGGGTTTAACATCAGGGTAAAGCGTTGCTTTTAAACGCCAGCAAGCTGTGCGTCTACAAGGTAGAGGTTAGCTCCGGCGTTAGTTTGACTTGTAGACGTTGAGCTTGCTCACGTTAGAAACGTAGCTTCTCATGGCCTTAGCAAAGGTGGTTACACTTATGTAAAAGCGCTGCTTTTAAACGCCAACAAGCTGCGCGTCTACAGGATTGGGCTTAGCTCTGGCGTTAATTTGACTTGTAGACGTTGAGCTTGCTCACGTTAGAAGCGCAGCTTCTCATGGCTTTAGCAAAGGTTGTTACACTTAGGTAAAAGCGTTGCTTTTAAGACGCCAGCAAGCTGCGCGTCTACAGAGCAAGGTTTAGCTCCGGCGTTATTAGTTTAACTTTTAGACGTTGAGCCTGCTCACGTTAGAAGCGCAGCTTCTCATGGCCTTAGCAAAGGTGGTAACACTTAGGTAAAAGCGTTGCTTTTAAACGCCAGCAAGCTGTGCGTCTACAAGGTAGAGGTTAGCTCCGGCGTTAGTTTGACTTGTAGACGTTGAGCTTGCTCACGTTAGAAACGTAGCTTCTCATGGCCTTAGCAAAGGTGGTTACACTTATGTAAAAGCGCTGCTTTTAAACGCCAACAAGCTGCGCGTCTACAGGATTGGGCTTAGCTCTGGCGTTAATTTGACTTGTAGACGTTGAGCTTGCTCACGTTAGAAGCGCAGCTTCTCATGGCCTTAGCAAAGGTGGTAACACTTAGGTAAAAGCGTTGCTTTTAAACGCCAGCAAGCTGTGCGTCTACAAGGTAGAGGTTAGCTCCGGCGTTAGTTTGACTTGTAGACGTTGAGCTTGCTCACGTTAGAAACGTAGCTTCTCATGGCTTTGGAAAAGGTGGTTACACTTAGGTAAAAGCGTTGCTTTTAAAACGCCAGCAAGCTGTGCGTCTACAGAGCAGGGTTTAGCTTATTATGGCTAAAACAATGCGCACCCACCTATTTAAACACCCACAAAAAAAAGCGCTAAACAGCACCTTTTTAAAATGATTTAGGCTCTATTTTTAGTTTTTGAAACCTAAAAACTTAAACCTAATAACTTAAACCTAAAACAAACGCGATATAAAATCGCAGCTACAACTTAAGCGATCTTTTTCTCTTCTATGCTTGCTAGGTATTCGTCAAACGTACCCTGAAAATCAATGACCTGCTTGTCTTTAATATCAATAATACGTGTTGCTAAAGACGATACAAACTCGCGGTCGTGGCTTACAAAAATAAGCGTACCCGCAAAGTCTTTAAGTGCATTGTTTAGCGCTTCAATGGCTTCCATATCCATGTGGTTGGTTGGCTCGTCCATTACAAGTACGTTTACGTCTTGCATCATTAGCTTACCAAACAACAAACGGTTTTTTTCACCACCAGAACAGTTACGCGCTTTTTTGTTTGAATCGTCGGCGGTAAACAACAAACGCCCTAACATGCCGCGAACCATTAAATCGTTATGCTTGGCTGTACGCCATTGCGACATCCAATCAAATAACGTTAAATCGTTATCAAAATCTTTTGTGCTGTCTTGCGGGCAGTAGCCAAAGGTCGCATTTTCAGACCACTTAATTTCGCCTTCATTACTTTTAAGCTCGTTTACTAAACAGCGTAAAAAGGTGGTTTTACCCACACCGTTTTCGCCAATAACCGCAAGCTTTGCGCCCGCTTCTAGTAAAAAGTCGCCGCCGCTAAATAATGTTTCACCATCAAAACCGTGGCCAAGTTTATTAACTTCAAGCGCTTGGCGGTACATTTTTTTGCCTTCGTCAAAACTTAACGATGGGCTCATACGGCTTGACGCTTTAACTTCATCAAGCTTAATTTTATCCATTTTTTTAGCACGCGAACTGGCTTGTTTAGCTTTAGAGGCGTTAGCACCAAAACGGTTAACAAAGTCTTGAAGCTCGTCAATCTCGGCGCTCTTTTTAGCATTTTCGGCTAATAATTGCTCGCGCTGTAAGCCTGCGGCTTCTAAAAACTTTTCGTAGTTACCTGGGTAAATACGCAGCTCACCGTAATCAATGTCGGCCATGTGAGTACATACCGAATTTAAAAAGTGGCGGTCATGCGAAATAATAATCATGGTGCATTTACGTTTATTAAGCTCATTAGCTAACCACGTAATGGTATGAATATCCAAGTTATTGGTAGGCTCATCAAGTAGCAGTATGTCTGGGTTTGCAAACAGCGCCTGCGCTAAAAGCACACGTAATTTCCAACCTGGGGCAACGTTTGCCATTAACCCATAATGAAACTCTTTATCTATACCCGCTTCTAATAGTATTTCTTCAGCGCGGCTTTCGGCTGTGTAACCATCCATTTCGGCAAAAACGCTTTCAAGGTCGGCTACTTTCATGCCGTCTTCTTCGCTCATTTCGGGTAATGAGTAAATACGGTCGCGCTCTTGCTTTACTTTCCAAAGCTCTACGTCGCCCATAATTACGGCATCTACAACGCTGTATTGTTCAAACGCAAACTGGTCTTGGCTTAGGTTACCTACTTTAAGCCCTGGCGTAATCGACACATTACCCGCACTTGGCACAAGCGCACCGCTTAAAATTTTCATGAAGGTCGACTTACCACAGCCGTTAGCGCCAATTAAACCGTAACGGTTACCGTTACCAAATTTAGCTGAAATGTTTTCAAACAACGGCTCTGCGCCAAACTGCATCGTAATATTTGCGGTGGAGATCAAAAAGTTAGTCCTAGAATGAGTACTGACAGGGGCCAACTGCAGCAAAACGCCACAAACAAGACCAAGCAATAGGGTAAATTAGCTGGCGAATTATACAGATCCCCCCATGGTAATGAAAGGTAAAAGATACATACCTAAACTGGCAGCACGTTGGGCTATGAATCTATATAAGTGTAAAGCCGCGGGTTAATAGGGTTTGTAAATACGCTCTATGGCCGCTTTATTATTTTTAATAAGGCGATTAATTACAGCTACTTCGTCAAGCGTGACCGACTGTTTACTCATCATAAAATGTACGCCATTAACATTAATAGCTGGCGCCGTTTTTACCGGCAAAATGGTGCTGTATCGCTTAGCAAAATATTTTGCGACAACAGAGTCGTCAATCACGTAATCAACTCGTTTTTTGTTAAGCATACCAAAGCGCGTATTTGCATCTGCGGTAAGTACTATTTGGTTGGGGTAGTGTTTTCTTATTTTTTCAAACTCAGCGCCAAAAAAGCTGCCTCTGTTAACGCCAACAATAAAGCCACGTTCAAAAAGCGCCGTCAAATTAATTACATCTTTGGCGTTTTTATGCTTATAAAGCAGCATAACTTCATCGCGATAAACATCAGTAAAATAAGAGTACTCGGCGCGTTCTTTTGTATAACTTGCCGCAAAGGTAATATCAATATGGCCTGTTTTTAGCTCTTGCTGAACCCGCAATAAGCTCGGAAAATAAACCCACTCAATACAAAAAGGCGAATTTTTAAAAACAGCGTTAACCGTATCTACCTCTGCGCCTACAAAGGCATTACCTTGTTTAATTAAATAGGGCACCCAGTTGGTTTCGTTGGTGCCCATTTTTAACGTTTTAGTGCATGCCAGCACATTAAATTGCGCAACTAAAAATATAAGCGCTAACAGAAACATCTTCATAAAACGTCCTTTTATACCAATCCGCATAATTAAGTGATCTATTTTGAGGATGGATAAACGTGTTGATAGCAAGGCAAAAAATTCGCTATTTAGTTATTCTAAATGAGAATTTTTTAACGCAGATAGCGACACATTTAGCCCCTGAAAATGATTAGGTATTAATGTGGGTTGGTATTATTACTTAAATAACGCCTTAAGCGCCGCTTTATTTTTTACAATATGCGCATTAATAGTGTTAACTTCTTCTAAAGTAATCGTTTTTTTGCTCATCATAAAATGCACATTATTTACGTTAATAGGCGCTACTTGCTCAACGGGTAAAATAGCCGTGTATTTTTTAGCAAAATGGTGCGCCACTAACGAATCGTCTACTACAAAATCTACCCGCTTTTTATTTAATAAAGCAAAGCGTTTATCGGCATCGCTGGTAAGTACTATTTGCTTGCTATATTTATCGCTTAACGCTTTAAACGTGTGCCCTAAAAAGCTGCCGCGATTAACGCCGGCTGTTAAGCCCTTTTTAAATAACTGCTCTAACGAACTAATATTTGCCGAGCCTGCATGTTTATACAACAACATTACTTCTTCGCGATAAGGCAAACTAAAATGGGCATAAGCTTGGCGCTCGCGGGTTTTACTTGCTGCAAACATTAAATCTACACGGCCGTGTTTTAGCTCTTCTAAGGCGCGTAAGGAGTTAGGTAATAACGTAAAATTTACACAAAAAGGGGAGTCTTTAAAAATGGTTTTAATTATATCTATTTCAACACCCGTTAACGTATTGTTTTTTAGTACCACATACGGCGGCCAGTAGCGCTCGTTGGTGCTTACATTAATTGTTTTATCGCATGCTTGGGCTTTAACGCTAAATAACCCCAAACACGTTACCCACACCAATAAAAATACACGTGTACAGCTCAAAACATTCATTCAAACAGCGCCTTAAGGGCCGCTTTATTTTTAGTTATATGCGCGTTAATAATTTTAACCTCATCAGGCGTAACTGTTCTTTTGCTTAGCATTAGGTGTATTTGGTCTTTATTAATAGCGGGTATGGTAGGCGCCTCCATTAAATTTTTACCACGCTTACTAAAGTAATTGCCTACTAGCTCGTCTTCTATTGCGTAATCTATACGCTGCTTATTAAGTAATTCAAAGCGCTTACTGGTTGCGCTGGTGTATTCTATTTGTTTTTTATGGCTTTTTTTATACTGCTCAAACTCTTCGCCATAATAACTACCAAAGTTAGCGCCTATGGTTAAACCTTGGTTAAAAATATCAGCTAAGTCTTTAACCTTGTGTTGATTGTTTTTGTTTTCGTATAAACGCATTACCTCAGTGCGGTAGGCCTTTGTATAGTGAACGTATTTAGCCCGCTCATTGGTGTAACTTGCCGCCCAGCCTATATCTATTCGGCCATGGCGCAGCTCGGTAAAAGCCCGTTTAGAATTAGGCAGCATTTTTACTTCAAAACAAAAAGGCGAGTCTTTAAAAATTATATTTAATGCATCTACCTCTTTACCCTGTAACTGGCCGCTAATGCCCATTACATACGGCGGCCAAAAAGCATCATGCGAGGCAACGCTAAGCGTTCTATCGCAGGCAAACACACCCCAAGAGGTACTAAACAACACACACAATAATAAGGTTATTAATTTATTCATTAAGACTCTGAGGTAAGCTTTTTTTGTACGTTATTAAAACAGTATAACCTAGCAAAATAATATAATGGTGAAGGAATCATTAAAGTTGTAAAAAAATGTATCTAAAAAGGAGAGGGTTAAGGCTTTAAGGAGATAATTATTGCTAAATTCAATACAAACAGCGTATTAAGCTAAAAAAACCTACTTATAAGTTCTTTAATTTATCGGCTTGTTCCTGTAGATTAAACAAACATAAATGCAGCATTAACGTTGCAAACTCGCAAAAGCCAAGGAGCGGTATAAGCAGTGCCCAATACCACACTAAATTATTATAACCAACATGCACAAACCTTTAGCGACTCAACACTTAATGTTGATATGTCGGCGCTTTACCGTGAGTTTTTACCTTATGTTGTCCAAAATGGCCATGTGCTAGATGCAGGTTGTGGCTCAGCTCGCGATGCTGCCTATTTTAAAAGCCAAGGGTTTAGTGTGTCGGCTTTTGATGCAAGCCCAGCGCTTGCAAAGTTAGCCAGTAATTACTTACAACAACCAGTAGAGGTTAAAACCTTTCAAGAGCTTGAGTGTGTTAATAAATACGACGGCATTTGGTGCTGCGCTAGTTTGTTACATGTGCCAAAGGCCGAGCTTCCTCAAGTATTTTTAAACCTACAAAATGCGCTTAAACCCAATGGCGTTTTATATGTATCGTTTAAATATGGCACGCAAGAGCGTGTACATAATGGCCGTGAGTTCACCGATTTAACCGAGCAGTTATTAAGTAATTTATTAAATCAACACACGCAATTAAGCATAATTAAGCACTGGCAAAGTGTTGATCAGCGCCCAGGGCGTGAAAGCGAAGTGTGGCTAAATGCATTGATAACGCATAGCAAAGCGAAATTATAAGTGAATAGTTTTAGCGAACATCAACACCTGCAAAATAATAACCAACAACTTATTACGGGTGATAATGACCCGTTATTACCTAATCTTGTGCATGCCATAAACAACGCGACTGAGATTGAAATTACAGTTTCATTTATTCAGCCAAGTGGCTTAGCACTCTTGTTCGACCCACTAAGCGAAGCGTTACAAAGCGGCGCAACGCTTAAGCTACTTACCTCAGACTACCTCGATATTACTCATCCTAATGCATTGAGAGAACTCATGGCATTAGTAGATCGGGGCGCCGATGTGCGTATTTATCAAACGCACAGTAATCAAAGTTTTCATATGAAGTCGTATATTTTTGTTAAAACAAACGACCAAAACGAGATTACTGGTGGCTGCGCCTTTATTGGCTCGAGTAATATTAGTGCCAGCGCATTGACCAAAGGGCACGAGTGGAATTTTAGACATGATTATACACAGCCAAAAACAAGCCAAGCAGCGAAGCAGTTTTTAAGTATACGCACAGCTTTTGAAAATATTTTTAATCACAAATTTGTTACTCATTTAAGCCATGAGTGGATTAATAGCTACATTGCTAGGCGTAAAGTACAGCAGTTTGTAGCGGTAAACCATACCGATACAGCTGAGCAAGTTATTGAAAAAAATGAAGCTAAAACACCAAGGCCAGCTCAAGTTGAAGCGCTAAATGCCCTAGCACAAACCCGTACTGAGGGTTTCAAACGTGGCTTAGTGGTATTGGCAACAGGCATGGGTAAAACATGGTTAAGTGCATTTGATGTAAAACAATTCAAAGCTAATCGTGTTTTATTTGTAGCACATCGAGAAGAAATACTTTTGCAAGCACAGCGTACATTTTCTGAATTACTTACTTTATCAACTGGGTTTTATAATGGTAAACAGCGAGACAAAAACGCTGAGTGTTTATTTGCCTCTATTCAAACCATTGGTCGTAGTAATCACTTAAAACAATTTGCGCCAACAGCGTTTGATTACATTATTGTTGACGAATTTCACCATGCAAGTGCGCGTGTATATCGTCAGCTTTTAAACTACTTTGAACCCCAGTTTTTACTTGGTTTAACAGCTACACCAGAACGTACCGACCAAGCTGATATTTTAGGGCTATGCGACAACAATTTAGTGTTTGAACGAAATTTAACACAGGGGATAGATCAAAAAACGTTAGTGCCATTTCATTACTACGGGATTTGGGATGAAAACGTAAACTATCAAGCTATTCCGTGGCGTAATGGTCGATTTGACCCAACAGCACTAGAAAACAAATTTGCGACCCAAAAACGAGCAGACCACGCACTTTTACAGTGGCAGCAATACAAGCAGCAGCGCACATTAGGCTTTTGCATATCTACCAAACATGCTGATTATATGGCAGCTGCATTTAATAAAGCGGGTGTAAAAGCGCTATCAGTGCATAGCCAATCAAAAGTACGCCGCAATGAGGCGCTTAAACAATTAGAACAGCGCCAAGTTGAAGTATTATTTACTGTTGACCTATTTAACGAAGGCACTGATTTACCAAGTATTGATACCATATTAATGCTGCGCCCAAGCGACTCTAAAATACTATTTTTACAGCAATTAGGCCGTGGTTTACGCACCCTCGAAGGTAAAACACATTTAGTGGTGCTCGATTTTATTGGTAACCACCACAGCTTTTTAAATAAACCCTATGCACTACTACATGAAACCACGCCAAGTGGTGTAGTTAAAAAGCTTAAAAAGCCCAACCTTGCAGATGGCTGCTTTATAAATATTGATTTAAAAGTTACCGATTTTTGGCAGCAGCTAGCCAAAATACAGCGTACTACGGCGTTAGAAGATATAACGCAGCTGGCTGAGCAACTTGGGCACTTACCCACGTTAAGTGAGTTTTACTACCACTATGGCGATATAAAAAAAGTAAACACTAATTACACAAGCTGGTTTGAGCTAATTGCTAAAACACAAAATATTGATGATGAAGCACAACAAAGTGCCAAGCAATTAGCACCGTTTTACGACTTTTTATACAAAGGCATACAAACAACCAGTATGAACAAATGCTTCAAAGCTATTTTGCTTGAGGCGTATGTCGCTTTAAACGGTTTTGCTAACCCCCCAACAGTTGCAGAACTTGCAGCCATGAGCGCAAAGGTTTTAGCGCGCCATCCAAATTTAAAGCAACATGATTTACCTATTAAAGAACAGCAAGCAGCTGCAGATTCCCAAACATGGCAAAGCTACTGGTGTAAAAATCCAATTAAAGCCTATACCAATAAAAATAAAGACGGCACACAATGGTTTACCTTACAAAACAACACCGTAAAAGCCACGTTTGACGTACCCGCAGAAAAACGCGAATTACTAAACAGCGCCGTGTTAGAACTGGTTGAGTACACCTTAGCCAAATACAACCAGCGCCTAAAAGTAAAAACGCCAACTACGAAACAAAATACAGAGCAAAAAGCTGACAATGTAACTCAATTAGCGTTCAAAGATCTTGCCGATACAGCAAACGAGCAAAATAGCGCATTAAAACTGCCGTACTTTCCCAATATTAAAATTGCCTGTGGGCATTTTAAAACTGGGGATGAAAGCGATATGGAATTAATGGACGCGCCATTTGGCGCGGGCAAGCTCGACCCGCAAATACATTTTTTAGCACGCGCATCGGGTAACTCTATGAACGGCGGTAAACACCCAATACTTGATGGCGACTTATTGTTACTTGAGCTTATAACTTCCGATAGAGCCGGATCACTTCGCGGCCAAATAGTCGCGATAGAGCGAGATGATATAAGCGGAGATGGACAGTATTTACTGCGCAAAGTAAATAAATTACCAAACGGGCAATATGAGCTAATCGCTCAAAACCCCGATTACGAAGTAATGATTGCTGATGAAAGCATGCGAACGTTCGCACGGTTTAAACAAGTGGTTTTGTAGTCGCGATTTTATATCGCGCTATTACTTATAGGCGCAGAGCTTGCTGGCGCGAAAAGCACCGCTTTTTGAATAGGTTTTACGTGAGAGTTTAGGGATTTAATAACCTCTATTCGAGGTTTTATCGCGTTGGCGATGGCAACCAAAGGGCGGCTGCCGCCGACCGCCCTTTGGAATCCCACGGCGCACCCGAGGATCACACTATGTCCTCAAGCTACAAATTGATGTGAACGTAAACGCCGTGTATTCGCCGTCCATGGCGAAGTCACGGCTTTACTTGCATCCATGCAAGTGATTACTCATCAATTTATACCTTTCGGGTGTGATCACGGGGAGTTGGAGTGTGTTGGTAGATTGGTGTTTATGAGTGTGGCGGGATTTTATCTCGTGCTTTAAGTTGCTCTAAGTTCGAAGTTTGCTAGCGATAAAAGATAGGATTTACCTTTTATGATATTCAAATAAGTGATTATGGGTGTTAATCAAAAGAAAATATATTAGGTAACAGCTTTTACTTGAGGCGAAAGTATCACTGATACAACCTGACTAATACTTATATGATTGATGCTAAAAATTTAATTACAAAGATAATAACCACTTCTCAAATTAGTGTTTAGAAATTTAAAGAAGTCTAAGCAATAATTGAAAGAAGAACATATGACCACACAGGTTTAGCAAGCATCTGAGGCAATATGCTAAATAATTTTTTACTAAAAATATAGAAAGTTAGGATTGATAATTGATGGAAATTAGTAAACTGAGTGAATACACTTCTTTTGTAGAAGAATTACCTAAGGATTTCTGCCTGTCAAGAGGCCAGTCAGGGGATTATCCTCTTCTTCCTAGCGCCCTGAGAAAAGATAATGAGACTAAAACTCGTAAATTCCCCAAGCGAGCAATTAGAAATTTTCTTACGCAATTTAAAATAAATTCCTATCAATATATGGATGCGCCCTGGGATATTAAAAATGATGTGGAATGGATGTTGTACGCTCAACATTATGGGCTTCCAACAAAACTAATGGATTTTACGATTTCACATATAACATCACTTTTGTTTGCGGTTGAAAAAGCATTTCAAACAGATACTGATAAAGATGCAGTTGTTTACTTTTTAAACCCAACAGAATTAAATAAAAAAAATATGGAGCAATCTACTGTCGTGAATGTGTCTGGTTCAGATAGTGTTAGTGCAGAAGGGTACGATGGTCCCATAGCTGTACAAGGGCGAAAAATAAATTCGAGGATAAATGCTCAAAAGGGGCTTTTTGTTCTTTTTCAAGATGACGATGAACCTTTAGATATAACAGCAGATGAAAGTATATTAAGAAAAATATTAATCCCCGGGGACGCGACTAAAGAAATTCTTTCTTCTCTTTTTTCTATGGGTATAAGCTTTTCTCATATATACCCTGAATTATCCTCTGTTTCTAAGGATATTTTATTACAACAAGATATTGATGACTTTCTAAGGGAGGAAGAGTAATGGCTGGTAATTTCAATATTAATAGGAAAGATGAAACTCTAACATGGCAAACAGTAACACAAAGAATTAAGTTGGGATTCAAGCTACAAGAAATTGAAGGTGAATTAACATCTGAGAATATTCTTGAGTTTAATGATGCGATAGTTATTGATCCGGATTATCAACGCGAATATAGATCTTCAATTGCTGATGAAAGCTCTTTAATAGAATCTGCTTTACTGGAAATACCTATTCCTCCTATATTTTTAGCAACTCAAAAGTACCGCGGAGTGCAAGTTTTAAATGTTGTTGATGGTCAACATAGATTAAGAGCATTTTATCGGTATATAAATAATATGTACTCACTTAAAGGGTTGAAATTATTACCTGACTTCATGGATAAGTCATTTAGCGATCTAGATATGGATCACAAAACCTCATTAATGAGTAAAGGTATAACCTGTATTACATTTCGTGATTTTCCAGGAAAAGAGTTTGAGCTTGAAATTTTTAGTCGCTATAACAAGGGAACAAAGCCATTAACTCCTCAGGAAATTAGGCATGCAGTTTATGATTCTAAAACTAACGATTTAGTAAATTTATTTTGCTCTAAACTTGTGAAAGATCTTAAGTCACCATTAGCAAAAGCTTATGCGATATCAAAAGATCGCTTTCAGAAAAAAGCCATACAGGAAAATATTTTTGTAATTCTGAGTATTATTGAGTTTGGCATAAACCAAGAATTTATAAACGACCAAGGTAAAACTCAAAAGGTTAGTAAATCACCACAGTTTGCTGAAACTTATATGAAGATAAAATCGGAGGATAAATCCAATGAATCTTATGAGATATCTAAGTCAAGCCTATTAGAATTTAATGAGTTTATTACCAAATTAACTAAAATAACCGAATATCCATTCTCAAGAGAAGTTTATGGCGTTTCTGAGAGGGGCAAGAAATTTCAAGTTTCTATTTCAATGATACTATCAGCAATTTTTAAAAAATTAAAAGATGTTAACTTTGATTTTTTACTCTTGGAAAAAGATGAAAATTTAGTGAATTTATCCAAATATATAAGTATCCTTTTAAATAACTCTTATCTAGAAGATGCTGAATATAGAGCTTCTACCACGAACCCAATAGAGATAGAGAGTTTGATCAACAAGTTTGATTTGAGTGATATACGCATCAGCATATAATGAAAGGACATCAGTTGATGTGTAATTTTATCAATTAAGGGTAATTAAAAGGTAAATCTTGACTTCAAACATTATCAGTCATGTGCAAATTAGGTAAATTTTAATCACCAAATAATGATTCTATTAGTCCATTAAATCTATCACCCAACCGCTAATTTCCCAGCCTCATGCCACATTTCACTTGGCATGGGGTTGGTTAACTCCCACATTATATTCATCGGCTGGCTGCCATTGTGGCTTTGGTATTTAACCTCGCCATAGTTTACAAACCCCATGGTTCGGCCGTTTTCGTCTTTGCCTTGTTCGCGCACAAATAACAGGATGGTTTTGCCAGTTTGTTGGTGCTGAATATAACTTAGGCCGCGGCCGTGTTCTGGGCGGGCGCTGTTTTGCGTTTGCCAATGAAACAGGGTAGGGCTGATTGCATAGTCGTGATACAGCGTGGTGGGCGAGTTGAATCGCCCCGTGTTTGCCAGAGACTCAATAACTTGAGAAACTGGAACTATGAAAAAATCAAATCGCTATACATCA
>NZ_JALNTH010000022.1:0-123516 GCF_023161935.1 Pseudoalteromonas sp. 2CM28B | reverse complement strand
CCGAACTCAGTAGTGAAACGAAACAGCGCCGATGATAGTGTAGCATTTGCTATGTGAAAGTAGGACATTGCCAGGCTTCAAATAAGAGAAACCCGTTACAGCAATGTAACGGGTTTTTTGCTGTCTGGAGTTTAGTAAATAACCAGGCCCATTGAGCAATTAATACTCACTTTTAAACCTATCATGTAGGTCGGGCGAGCGTAGCGACTCCCGACGCAATGATAATGTCGCATTTGCTATGTGACTCTCTACCGCTGTGGGCACTACGACATTTCCAGGCTTCAAATACAAGAAAGCCCGACTCGAAAGAGTCGGGCTTTTTTACGTCCGTAGAAAAGTAAAATGCGGGCAATTAATGCACACTCATCTACTTCTAGAATGTAGGTCGGGCGAGCGTAGCGACTCCCGACGCTAAAAAACATCGATTATAATTATAGTGTTCTTATCTCACGAGCTGGATTACCAGCAACAACAGTATCCGCCTCTACACTTTTAGTAACTACAGATCCCGCACCAATAATACTGTTATCCCCAATGCATACGCCCGCTAAAATAATTGCACCTGCGCCAATCCATACGTTGTTGCCTATTGTAATAGGAGCAGCAAAGTTTTCTTTATTCAGTCGCTGTGTAGGGTTAACAGCATGGGATACAGTCAATAGCTGAACATTAGGGCCAATTAAGCAGTCATCACCAATGCTGATAGCTCCTTCACTAATTGGGGCATCTAATACCGTACAGTTAATGTTTATGAAGCTACGATCACCAATAGCTATTTGATTACCATAATCGCAATGAAAACCTGATTCTATAATTACGCCTTCACCGCATTGAGCGAATAGCTCTTTAATGCGTTTTAAATTACCTTTACTCGGGCTTTTATTGAAGAGTCGGCATATTTCGCCTGTTTGTTTACGTAGGGCTAAAAGCTCTTTGTTTAAGCTATTAAATGGCTGCATTAAAGTTTCTTTGTTTAGTTAAGGGATGCTGTGACTATTTTACCTCTATTATTACTCGTTGAAAGCTGCTTTATTTTTGCTCGTTCACTTGCCATTTAACTTGTTTCGTTTAGAATTGCACATCTTTCGAAACGAAACTTAATCTGCGAGCTTTATGACTAAACGAAACACACAGCAACGCCGTCATTTAATACTTACTCAGGTAAATGAGCTAGGTGAAGTGGCTGTTGAAAAGCTTGCGGAGCAGTTTCAAACATCTGAAGTAACCATTCGTAAAGATTTAACCGCGCTTGAAAAAAGTGGCTTATTACTGCGCCGTTACGGCGGTGCTATCGCACTGCCAAAAGAAATCGTTACCGACGAAATAGACTCTAAGCGCAAAGTAGCAATAGCAAAGGCTGCTGCTGCACTTATAAAAGATCATAACCGTATTATTATTGATAGCGGGCGTACTACGGCCGCTATGATCCCAGAGCTTGCAAATAAACGCGGGTTAGTTGTAATGACCAACGCGATTAAAGTGGCGAGCCGTTTACTATCACTTGAAAACGAGCCAACACTTTTAATGACTGGCGGTACTTGGGATCCGCATTCTGAGTCGTTTCAGGGGCAAGTTGCCGAAAACGTATTATGCTCTTATGATTTTGATCAGCTATTTATTGGTGCAGACGGCATAGATGTAAAACGCGGCACTACTACCTTTAATGAGTTAGTCGGCTTAAGCCAAGTTATGGCAAAGGCCGCCCGTGAAGTAATAGTAATGGTTGAATCAGATAAGATTGGCCGAAAAATACCAAATTTAGAATTACCGTGGAAAATAGTAACCACATTAATAACCGATACTGGCTTAGCAGATGATAAACGCAAAGCGATTGAGGCGTGTGGTGTAAAACTAATTTGTGCAGAGATTATTGAATAGTAACTACAAAGCGAGTTACTAGAATTAAAAAATTAATGGAGACACTATGTGTGGAATAGTTGGGGCGGTTGCAGAACGTCCAGTAAACAAAATTTTAGTTGAAGGCCTTAAACGTCTTGAATACCGTGGCTACGACTCTGCCGGTGTAGCACTTTTAGAAGGCTCTACGCTAAATACTGTAAAAGCAGTAGGTAAAGTAGTGAACGTAGAAGCCGCACTAGAAAAAGCAGGCGTTAGCGGTCATACAGGTATTGCACATACACGCTGGGCAACACACGGTAGCGTTACTGAAGAAAACGCTCATCCGCATGTATCAAACAACCAGCTAGCACTTGTGCATAACGGTATTATTGAAAACCACGCAAGCCTACGCGCATCACTTAAAGAAGAAGGCTACGAGTTCTTATCTGAAACCGACACCGAAGTTATGGTGCACTTAATTCATAAACTTCGTAAGCAACACACTACATTACTTGCTTCTGTTCAAGCAGCGGTTAAACAATTTGAAGGTGCGTTTGGTACCGTTGTATTTGATAAAGCAAACGACAACGAAATCATTGTAGCGCGTTCAGGTAGCCCACTTGTTATAGGTTTAGGCCTTGGCGAGAACTTTATTGCCTCTGATCAACTAGCACTATTACCAGTTACTCGTAGCTTTATCTTCTTAGAAGAAGGCGACGTAGCCCGTATTACACGCGACACTGTTGAAATTTTTGATGAAAATGGCGACGTTGTAGAACGCGAAGTTGTTGAATCAAATATCACGCAAGATGCTTCAGGCAAAGGCGATTACCGCCACTACATGCTAAAAGAAATCTACGAGCAACCACTTGCGGTACGCAATACCCTTGAAGGACGTTTAAACGACGACCGTGTAGCAATTGATGCCTTTGGCGACAGCGCTCAGCAAATATTTAAAGATGTAAAACACGTACAAATTATTGCCTGTGGTACGTCATACCATTCAGGTATGGTTGCACGTTACTGGCTTGAGCAATTTGCTGGCGTTAGCTGTAATGTTGAGATTGCCTCTGAGTTTAGATACCGCCAATCGTATGTACACGAAAACAGCCTACTTGTTACTATTTCTCAATCGGGTGAAACTGCCGATACGCTAGCTGCGCTACGCCTAGCTAAAGAGCAAGGTTACATGGCCTCAATGACTATTTGTAACGTACCGGGTTCATCACTTGTGCGCGAATCAGACCTTGCCTTTATGACCAAAGCCGGTGCTGAAATTGGTGTAGCTTCTACTAAAGCGTTTACTACGCAGTTAGTTGGTTTGTTAATGCTTACTGCGTCTATAGCGCAAGAAAAACAGCTTGATCAAAGTGCTATTGTAGATGCTATAAAAGTACTTCCTGCTAAGCTTGAAGAAACATTGCTACTCGCTGATGGCATTGCAGACCTTGCAGAAGAGTTTGCCGACAAACATCACTCACTATTTTTAGGTCGTGGCTCGCAATACCCGATTGCAATGGAAGGTGCGCTTAAACTTAAAGAGATTTCGTACATTCACGCAGAAGCCTACGCAGCGGGCGAGCTAAAACATGGGCCACTTGCACTTATTGATGCCGACATGCCAATTATTGTTGTAGCACCAAACAATGAGCTATTAGAAAAGCTTAAATCAAACGTAGAAGAAGTACGTGCACGTGGCGGCATTATTTATGTATTCGCAGATAAAGATTCACACTTTGAGTCAGACGACACAATGCGTGTAATCAACGTAAACCACACTGACGACATTATTGCGCCAATTGTTTACACATTGCCATTACAGTTACTGTCGTACTACGTAGCGGTAATTAAAGGTACCGACGTTGACCAACCACGTAACTTAGCTAAATCGGTTACGGTTGAGTAAAATCAATAGGTTATAGTTGGTCAGTTAAAACTAAAAAGGCGCTCAATGCGCCTTTTTTTGTACCTCAAAGCCTGTTAGATTAAATAACACACTATTTTATAAAGGATTAGTAATGCGTCTATTAGCCGTTATTTGTTTTGTTAGCTTTTTTGCTTTTAGTTCACAAAATGCCTTTGCACAATCTGGCACTAAACAGCAAAGTGCAGATTACTCTCAGTTCACGCACTCTATTAAATCGGCTGTTTTAAACGAAGAGCGCACAGTTGTAGTCCAGCTTCCAAAGAGTTATCAAGCTAATCCAAACAAAGTTTATCCGGTCATTTATCGTCTTGATGGCGCGGGTAATATACCGCTTACAAGTGCTGTGCTGGATCGACTGCAAAATGATAATCGTGCGCCAGAGGTAATTATTGTCGCTATTGAAAACACTAATCGACTCAGAGATTTTTACCCTACAGTGAATAAAGAGCCACAAGGCCCAGTAGGTGAAGGCGGTGGTGCAGCAAAGTTTTTAGTATTTATTGAGCAAGAACTTATGCCCTTAATTAATAAAAGTTATCGTGCGCACAACTTTAATGTAATTGCTGGGGCCTCTGCGGCAGGCGTGTTTGCACTTTATACAATGCAAGCTAACCAAGATCTTTTCCAAGCACACATTGCTTACAGCCCTGCGGTTTGGTGGAACTATGGCGCACCGGTAAAAGCAACTAAGGCGTTTATCAATAAATCAAAAGACCTAAATAACTATGTTTACATTAATATAGGCGAAGAAGCAGGCATAATGCGTGAGCGATACAATGAACTTCAGCAAGCTTTGCAATCTAATAGCTTGCCAAGTCTACGCTTCTTTAGTGATACGTTTGATAGTGTCTCGCATAACCTGACTTCGGTTGCTGGTTCATTTAATGCCTATCACAACTTATTTTTGCCTAAACAAATGCCCATAAGTGATTTAACTGACGATGTAACCTCTATTGATGCTTATTATCAAAAGTTATCTCAGCAATGGGGGGAGCAGATTGCGCCACCGGATCGCGCTGTTAGATCACTCGGTTATAATTTAACGGGCAGCAAGCAATTTACCCGTGCTATTGAAGTGTTTAAGTACAATATAAAAAACCACCCAAAATCAGTCGATGCGCTTTCAGCCTTATCTTATGGCTATGAAATGCAAGGCGATACTCGTCAAGCGCTTGAACAGATGGAGTCTGCTTTAGCCATTACAAATGACTCATATCCTTATATAAATTATTTAAGAGAAACAAAAGCTAGGTTACAAGCAGAACTTAGCAAGAACTAATAATATTGCTAACTTAGTTGTTGGCTTTTTATGAAAGCCTCTTTAAGTTTGGAGTGCTCACGGTGACAGTCAAAATTCCTCGAAGCTTGTAGCTCGACGCTCGCAGCCATTACTTAAACCACATTAAAATCACTAACCTCTACTTAATAAGCGCTAAATACGCTAAAATTACAGGCTACTTTTTTAGCAATAAGCCCACAATTTTATGACCTCAGCAACAAGCCCTAGTACCTTTAACGATCTTGGCCTTATTCCAGAGCTACAAGCTCGTTTAACCGATTTGGAATATAGCCAACCTACGCCAATTCAAGCTAAGGCGATTCCAAGTGTACTTGCTGGTAGCGATTTAATTGCGGGGGCAAATACTGGCTCAGGTAAAACAGCAACGTTTGCTTTACCTATGCTACAAAAGTTATTTTTAGAGCAAGGCGCTAAAAAAACAGCGAGCAAAGGTAACTTTGTCACTGGGCTTATTTTGGTACCTACGCGCGAGCTTGCTACGCAGGTGGCCGATAGCGTTAAATCGTATTCTGCTAACTTTAATGGCGCAATTAAAGCGGTGGCGGTATTTGGTGGTGTGTCGGTTAATACACAAATGCAGGCACTGCGCGGTGGTGCCGATATTATTGTTGCAACGCCAGGGCGTTTGCTCGATTTAATCTCAAGCAATGCTATTAAGCTCGATAAAGTAACGACCTTAGTGCTTGATGAAGCCGACCGCATGTTAAGCCTTGGCTTTACCGAAGAGCTTGCTGAGTTATTAGCGCTTATGCCTGCTAAAAAACAAACCATGTTGTTTTCAGCGACCTTCCCAGAGCAAGTAACACAATTAACGCAAGAGCTGTTAACCAACCCTGTTGAAATACAAGTTCAAAGCAAAGACGAAAGCACCTTAGTACAGCGCGTATTTACAGTTAATAAAGGCGAAAAAACCACGGTTTTAGCGCATTTAATTAAAGCGCATAAATGGCGCCAAGCACTTATTTTTGTAAACGCTAAAAAAGACTGTGAGCACTTAGCAGCTAAGCTTGAAAAGCGTGGTATTAACGCACAGGTATTTCATGGTGACAAAGGCCAAAGTGAGCGTACTCGCGTAATTGAAAAGTTTAAAGCCGGTGAAATAGAAGTACTTATTGCCACCGATATAGCAGCCCGTGGTTTAGATATTGCCAAACTGCCTGTTGTTATTAACTTTAACTTACCGCGCAGCCCCGCTGATTATATGCACCGTATTGGCCGAAGCGGCCGTGCCGGTGAAGTTGGCCTAGCGTTATCGTTAATTGATTACGAAGACTTTCATCACTTTAAAATAATCGAAAAGAAAAACAAACTGCGTTTAGAGCGTGAAGAAGTAACCGGTTTTGCGGTAAACCAAGCAAATCTTGATGCAGCACAAGCACTTAAAAACGACAAGCCAATGGCAAAGCCCGCCGGCACAGGCAAGAAAAAGAAAAAAAATAAAGCCGACGATATAGATGATGTATGGAGTGGTTGGAGAAAAAGATAAGCCTTAATACATATAAGTTATTAAACTCGAATTAATAAAAACCCTGCAAATTATGCAGGGTTTTTTATTGGTATTAGATTGTTTAGCTATACAGCAAATTAAAACTTAGACGGAGCTGGTGGCACCATTAAGGGTTGCTTAGGGTTTTCTTTAAGCTCCTTTAATAACTCTTGTACAGCACGTTCTATTGATGGATCTTGGCCTTTATAAATAAGCTCTGGGCGGTCAACCACTTTAATATCAGGAGCAACGCCTTCGTTTTCTATAATCCAGTTACCTTGGGTATCTAAAATACGGAATGTAGCAGCAATTACTTGCCCGCCATCTACAAGAGCAGGGTTGCCAGAAATACCAATTAAGCCACCCCAAGTACGCGTACCAATTAGCTTACCTAAACCCGCTTGGCGGAAGTAGTAAGGAATTGCATCACCGCCTGAGCTTGAATAGCCGTTTATTAGCATTGCTTTAGGACCGTCGTGCGCAAACTGTGGAGTTTTAGTCGGCTCAGTGCCTCGGCGTTTCCAATAGTTAAGTGGTTTACGTGCAAGCCAGGTGATCATGTGCTCAGGAATATAGCCACCGCCATTGTAACGGTCATCAATAATCATGGCGTCTTTGGTGGTTTGCGGCATGTAATTTTTAAACATGGCGCGGTTACCTTCATACGCTGTATTTGGCAGGTGTACGTAGCCAATACGTCCATTTGATAGCTTATTAACGTAGGCTGCACGCGAGTTAACCCAATCTAAATAACGTAGACCTTGCTCACTGGCTACCGGTTTTACTGTTACTTGCCACGCACCTTTGCTACGAGGTTTGCTGTTTAGCACTAGCTCTACTTGCTCGCCTTGGGTGTTTTCAAGGAGTTCGTAAAAGTTAGCAACGTCTTTAACCGAGCGGCCATTTACCGCAATAATATAATCGCCGTTATGTGCTTTTACACCAGTAGTCCCCAGCGGTGAGCGGAAATCGTCATGCCAGTTTTCACCTTTGAAAATTTGCTCTATTTTTACGTAACCCGATGGATCGCTTGCAAGCTTAGCGCCTAATAAACCGTGGTTTTTACGTTCTGCTTTTGGCATATCACCCGATTGCACGTAAATATGGCCGGAGTTAATTTCGCCAGCAATTTCGCTAAGTACGTAATCAAGGTCGCTACGGTGGCTAATAGCATCAGCCATAGGTTGGTATTTAGCTAAAATAGCATCCCAATCTTGGCCGTGATGGTTTTCGTCGTAGAACCAGTCACGCAATGTGCGCCAGCCTTCTACGTACATTTGTTGCCACTCAGCTTGCGGGTTAATTTTAAGCGTCATTTTGCTTAAATCGAGCTTGTTGGCGTCTAGGTCTTGCTTTGGTTTAGGCTCAATTAAGCTGTAACCGCCGCTTGTATGTACAAGCAGATGCTCGCTGTTGCTCGATATAGTGTAATGGCTAACGCCTTTAGCCACGGTTTCTAGCTCGCTATCGTGCTCGGTGCCTATAAGTTGTAATCCGCCATTGGCAAGTGTTAGTACGCCGTCTTTTACTGCGGTTAAGCCACGGTAATCGCCAGCAGGAGCATTAAGCGCGGTAACACGTTGCATAAAGTCGCTGCTTTGCAGTGCGTTTTTAACTTTTTTGTCGTCTTCTTTTTCGTCGTCATCGTCTTTTACAATCGTGGTTTCATCACTTTGTAAGGCAATAAGCGGTTTAACACTGTCGTTTACTGCAGCCGCATAAATACGGGTGGCGCGGTTAAACATGTAGTCAAACTCGTAGCTGCTAAACGCAAGGTTAAAGTCGCGCTCAGAGCTAAAGTAAAGGTATTGGCCATCTGGCGAAAAGGTTGGGTTTTGCTCGTTACTCATTTCGTCTGTTAGGCGCGTTACCTTTTCTTTTTTAAGGTTGTAGTGCCACAGTGAGGCATAACGGTTTTCGTTATTTTTAACATACACAATGTCTTGGCTGTTAGGCGACCACGTATACTGAGTAATGCCGTCTTCGTCGTAAATGCCGGTATCAATTTTGTGTTGCTTGCCCGATTTTGCATCTAACCACCACAGTGTGTGGTTTTTATCTGCAAACAACAGCTTAGTGCTATCGGGTGACCAAATAGGCGTAAAGCGCCAAATAGTGCCATTACTAGTGAGTTGTTTAATGGCATTATTTTTACTGCGATCTTTTAAGTAAATTTCGTACTCGCCGCTTTCATCGCTCATGTAAGCAATGTAACGCCCATTTGGCGACCAACTTGCGTCTATTTCACGGCTCTTATCTGTGTACGATAAGTTACGCGTAGGGCCTTGTTTAACAGGTACACTAAATAGCTCGCCACGGGCTGTAAATACAGCACGTTTGCCATCGTGAGAAATCGACATAGAATCAATAAAGTCGCTTACATTTTTGCTGTACGGCATAGCGTATTGGCGCACACCGGCAATGTTAATGCTCAGCTTAGTGCTTTTTTGTGTTTTTGCGTCAAAGCGATATAAGTAACCGCCGTTTTCATACACAACCGCATTAGGGCCTGCTGAGGGCCAAAGTACGTCAAAGTCTTTAAAGTTGGTGAGCTTTTTAGGCTCACTGCCTTTGCGGTATTGGTAAAGGTTTAGTGTGTAATCACGGTCAGATACAAAATAAATATTGTCGCCAACCCAGGTAGGTTGCTGGTCGGTTGCACGGTTAGTGGTAAGTTGCTCTGAAGTGTTATTTTCTAAATCGTAAATCCATACGTCTTGGGCACGGCCGCCACGGGTGCGTTTCCAGGTACGAAACTCACGGTCAATGGGCGTATAAACATACTTGCTACCATCAGGTGAGAGCATACCGCCGCCAGTTTCTGGAATGGCTAAAGGCTGCTCAAGGCCACCGTCTGCAGGGACCATATATGGGCGACCCATACGTTTGCCCCATGGTGTGCGGTTTGCTCTAAACACCACATTTTTACCATCGGCGGTCCAATCTAAAACGCGGTAATCAAAGCCACCACGCGGCGGCATTGGGCCAACATCGTTGTAGTATGTAAGCTGCTTAAGGCCTGAGCCATCGCTGTTAATTACATAAACTTGGCGGCTGCCGTTATACTCAGCCGAAAACGCAATGCGCTTACCATCAGGAGAAAATTTAGGAAATGTTTCAAAACCAATGTGGTCGGTTAAACGTTTGCTTTCGCCGGTTTGTGTATTAGCAATATAAATATCGCCGCTGTAAACAAAGGTCACGTTTTGGTTATGAATATCAGGAAAGCGTAGTAAGCGAGTGTCTTTAGTTTCATAGGCCGATACGCTCGGTGCAATAACCGCAGCCAAGGCAAGCGCCAATGTTGTTAATTTTTTCATGGGATTACATCCTATATTAATAGCTGTTACATCATAACAATAAGGTTATAAATAGCGATGCACTTGCGATAAAAGGTCTGTTACAAAATGTGAATAAAAAAAGGTTGGCATTAAAACGCCAACCTTCAAGGGAGCACTCTTTTTAAAGAGTGAAATTAGTGGTCGTGATCGTCGTCTTCTTCCTCTTGCGCAATACCAAGCCAAGTAATTGCACTAGGAGCAAAAGTAAGCTCAACCTCACTTTCAATTTCTAAGTCTTCAAGGTGTACTTGCACAACCTGCTGAGCAATAGGGTCGGCTACATAAGCAAACTGACCATTTTGCGCCACTGTCATGCTAAAGCTCATGCCCTCTGGCATGGTTGATACATCTTGCTCGGTAATATCAACTTGGCCTTCAAGCTCCCAATGCATTTCGCCATCATGGTCGTGTGCACTAAATACATTTAAAAAGCCTAAGCTGTCTAATATTAAAAAGTGCTCGCCATGGGCAGAAAAAGAGTACGACACAGCACTTGCGCCATCGGCTAGTTGCCATTCTAGTTCTTCCATTTGTGCTGTTGCTGGGTTAATAGTTACAATTACGGCTTCGCCGCCACCATGGCCAGATGCTACGCCAATAAAGGTCTTGCTATCTTCGTGGCCATAAATACTACCAATGCGTAAATCGCCAACGGCTGCAATGTTCGCTATTTTTTCAGCTTCGTATTCATCATCGTGCTGGTGGGCTAATAACACACCATCGCTACAACCAAATGCCACGTAGTCGTGGTTTTGTGCAGCACCGTGTAAATCAGGGCACGTAAGGTCTAAGGTTTGTTCAAGCTCGTATTCACCATCATGAAAATGATAAACACCTACTTGGTCTGGCAGTACTTTAGCAACCGATGTGCTTTCGCTATCATCACGGCGAAGTGTTGATAATAAATGCTCACCGCGTGGCTCTGCTACGCCGTGCATATTAATCTCGTAACTAATACCCGGTAGCGTTGCTGTTGCGCTGGTTATGTCGTTATCTGTTAATACTTCAACAGAGGCAACCGTGCCTGATTCTGCATCACCATCATAAAAAACAGCTAATTGGCCGTCATGTTTTACAAGGTGAGTAGGGCGGCTGCCACTTGTTAGCTCATAACTGCTAGCCGCTGGGCTTTGCTCGTAGTCGTGTAAATGCTCGCCATGGTCTTCACGCCATAAACCACCATCAATAAAGCCTAAGTAATCTTGTGCGCGGCTTGCAATAACGGCATAACGAAAATCAGGTGATGACGATAGCGTGTTTGAATCATTCGTCAGGGTAAATGTTTCAAGTAAAGCGTTGTCATCTAGGTCATAAAAGCTGGCTTCGTTGCTATCGCCTGCAAGCACAGCTAATCTGCCCAATGAATCAATTGTGTAGCCATCATCATGGTCGTGATCATCATCGTCATGATCGTGCTCGTCTTCTACAACAATAGGGTCTTTTTCTACAATATTGGTCTGGGCATCGCCACAGGCTGTAATAAATGTAGTGCTAATAGCCAGAGCAATAAGCTTTAATTTGTATAGTTTTTTCATGTTTATTTCCTTTAATTATAATTTTTAATGCTTAAAAATAACCGTGAATGCCTAGCGCAAAGCTACGTCCTGGACGTGGTGCTATATCTTTTACAAACGAGCTGTGCACGCGTGCTTCTGTATCTGTTAAGTTGGTGCCTCGCAGGTACACAGACATATCTTGGTTTAATACTGAAAGGTCGTAAGAGATGCTTGCATCAACCAATGTGTAGCCGTCAGTTGCTGTTTCTTGTGGGGCTGTGCGGTCTTGCTTTTGATAGCGAGTAACGTGAATATGTGCACTGAGTTTATCTGTTTGATAGCTTAACTCGCTACCAAAACGAAGCGGTGGAGTACGGGGTAAATCGCCGCCGTCTTTTAGGCTTGCACGAACGTAATCTGAGAATAAATCTACTTTAAATTCATCGGTTAATTGCCACGCAATTTGCGCTTCAAACCCGTGTAAAATTACGTCGTCTGTTTTAAATAAATAAACCGGCAGTTCTGATGAATGGTCGTGTTCGTCAGCCCCTTCTTCTTCATCGCCATGGTCGTGGCCACTTTCGGCGAATAAACCGGTGTCTATTTGGTAATAGTAATTATCTACTTGGTTGTAAAAGGCATTTAAAATAAAGCCAACATCACCTTGGGTTTTACGCAGGGTTAAATCGATATTATTGGCTGTTTCTAGGTCAATTGTTTGACTAGATAAACCTAAATGGCCGTCTTCATCTAAATCAAATAGTGCGCCTACTTCGTAGGTACCAGTACCAATGTGTGGCCCAAACGATAACAATTCAGAAGCAGAAGGCGCACGTTCAGAGCGCGATACAGAAAGTCCTAAATTATAGTTAGGTGTAAAATCCCACACTACGCCTGCAGATAAACTGATTGGCGTAAATTCATGCTCTACGTCAAATACACGAGTGGTTTCTGCGTTTTCTTCGTGGTCGTGATCATGCTCGTCGGCTTCTTGCGCCTCATCGTGTGCATGAGCGTCAATATTTGGCAGTAACACGTCGCCTGCTTCAATGGTTACACGCTCAATACGCCCACCTACTTGCACTAAAAAATCACCAAAGTGCCTTTCTTCCATTAGCGCTACAGCAAAGCTTTCGGTTTCTGATGGAGGCGTAAAGGCCTCTTCACCTTGTGCTTCAACATCGCTTTGTTTGTAATGAAAGCTAATGCCGCCATTCCACTCGCTAAATTGGTTATGTAGTAGGTCTATGCGTAATTCGTTTGTTTCGTTTTTAAATGTGGTGCCTACAGCGCCACCTTCAATTTCAGCGTGTTCGTAGTCGGTGTGGCCAACGCGAAGGTTTACTTTGTTTAGCCATTTATTATCTAGGTTGTACTCACCTAATAATTGCACCTTAGTTTGTTCTAAATCAGCAAATACGCTTTCTTCTTCGTCGCTGTGTTCTTCCTCTTCATCACCGTGCGTATGACCAGGAATACCGTATTGACGATTAAATTGCTCTACTGCTAAGCCAATAAATCCGTTATCCATTAAATAGCTAGCGCCAACAGTAAAACCGTCAGACTCTTCATTACTGTTTTCAACAGTGTAATCGCCGCGATGCTCTTCATCATCGCTATCTATATCGGCAGCTACAGGCACCTCGTAGTCGTCGGCCTCACGCCAAAACGCGTCGGCGTAAAAAGCTACCGAGTCTGTGCCTGTGGTGGCATTAAACGAGGCCACTTTTTGGTTATCAGCAGAGTCATGTTCTAGGTTCCACTCGCCGCGTGTTGTGCTGTCGGTTGGTACGCGGTTATCTACCACATTTACTACGCCACCAATGGCGCCACTGCCATAAAACAGTGTTGCAGGGCCGCGCAATACTTCAATTTGTTGTGCGGTAGACGCTTCTGATGCAACAGAGTGATCGGGGCCAACGCGCGACACATCACTTACATCAAGGCCATTTTGAGTAATAAGTACACGCGGGCCACTTAAACCACGAATAATTGGTGTACTGGCTACCTTCCCGTGAAAGTTAGTATTAACGCCTGGAAGTTTTTCAAGGCTGTCGCCAAGTGTTGCAGCTTGTTGTCGCCTTAGTTGTTCGCCAGATAAAACACTAACAGGTGAGGCAGATTCCATTGCCGACATATGAATAGGGGTCGCTTCAATATCAATAACTTCAATAGGCGAGCGCTTTAAATTAAACGTAACCGACAGGTTTTCATCGTTTGTTATTGTTATATCGCGATGAAGGTGGGCATAACCTGGCGCCACAACATGAAGCTCTTTTAAGCCATTGTTTAGCTCGGTTATTACAAATTTACCGTTTTCATCGGTGGTGACTTTAAGGTCTGAACCTTCAACTTCTACTGTTGCATTGGTAACTACTTTACCTTTGTTGTTTAAAACAACGCCCTCTATTGTGGATGCAAGCACACTTGCAGGTAATAAAGCTGCTATGAGCACAGCTAATTGTGATCTACGTTTCATTTGACTACCTTGTTAGATGTTATATTATATCAATTATGCGAGAAATGTTATAATGTATCAATAGTAATTAACTGTTGTTACTAAAATGTCTCTTTAAAAGTAACGCTTTTGAGTAGAGGCACTAATTTAGTAGAGGAAATAATGAAGTCGAGTCAAAGTGTTATGGATCGTATGGCGATTGGATTATCGTTAATGTGCACCGTACATTGTTTTGCAACCCCGGTTATTTTAGCGTTATTGCCAAGCTTTGCTGTACTGCAAATAGATAGTGAACAATTTCATTTATGGATTCTTGCAGCGGTATTACCCACCAGTTTATTAGCATTGAGCCTAGGCTGTAAAAAGCATAAGCGTAAGCGTTACATGGCCTGCGGCGTTATTGGGTTAGCCTTTATGATATGTGCGGTATTGCTAGGGCATGAGATTGCCGAAAAAGCGTTTACTTTAATTGGATCGGCTTTTATTGCTGCGGCTCATTGGTTTAATTACCAACAATGCCTTAAACATAATGACGAAAAGTGCCCGTGTTCAAGCACTGAATCTGATCAGGTAGCTTAGCGTTGTTAGTGCTACAAACAACTAACGTGTAGCACTTTAAATTAATCCCCTAGTGTTTAAATTTTTTAATAACCTAAAGCTAAAAGTGAGTTAAAGTAATCATCTAATATTGGTTTATTACGCTTGGCTTAGGTTAGGGCGTGCTGATCTTTGCGGATTGAAATTTGTTCAATCTAGGGGCGATTAAATCGCGGCGCGAGGTTTGCAACCTAGTGGGCTAAGTAAAAACCGAGTAAAGCTTCCGCGTCCTGCTCACGCCCCTTACCTACATCCATGTAGGCAACAAAGAGTTTATCGCCCCTAGGCAGAACCCGAAGGGCAGCGCATGTTTGGCATTTATGCTGCGTTATCACCTATTTATGGGGAGTAACCACACTTCATAGGCTCTGCCTTGCCTAAAAACCAAACATACTGCTGCAAATTCAACCATCAAGGATCAACACGCCCTAATGAATACTGCTTTAAAATCCCTGCTGTTACTTTGCGCTTTTATGTGTTTTAAATTAAGCGCAAATACTCCGTACCAAATCCCTAGAAGTAGTGTTATTGAACTCAATGAGCCTATGACCAATCGGGTATATCCTGTTTTTATTCAGCTCCCTAAGTCATATAAAAAGCACCCTGAAAAAATATATCCAGTTATTTATTTAACCGATGCACCGTATACGTTCCCTATTGTGGCAGGTGCTACACGGTTTCCTATGAATACCGGAAAAATGCAACAGGCTATTATAGTGGCCATTAGCTACGAAAAAGGCTCTAGAGGGTCTAATAGTCGAATTAGAGACTACACCCCAAACAAGGCTAAAAGCTGGAAAAAACAAACCGGTAACGCGCAAAACCACGCGCTGTTTTTAAAAAATACGGTATTGCCGTTTATACAAAGTAACTACCGAGCAAGTAGCACTCAAAAAACTTATATAGGTAATTCTTTAGGCGGTTTATTTGGCGTGACTATTTTATTTACGATGCCCGATTTATTTAACAATTATATAATTGGCAGCCCATCAGTTTGGTTTAATAACAATGCGATTTTAGCGCTACAAGCACATAAGCCTAAAGTGCCTACAAAGGTTTATATATCGGTAGGGGCAAAGGAAACCCCAAGCTTTGGTGAAGGGCAAAATATGGTGGCAGGGGCAAAGCAATTAACGCAAAAAATTAATGCACTTAGCAGTGAAAATATTGAATTAAAAAGCGTTGTTGTTGAAGGGGCGAGCCATGCAACGGCATTTCCTACTACAGCAATACAAGGGCTTGATTGGGTAACAGCAAATAAGCCCTAATATTTATAAAAGCACTAAAAGCTTAAGCGCTTTCAAGTTCCTGTTTCCAGTTTACTAATACTTCAATAAACTCAGGGCCTATGCCACAGCAGCCGCCAATAATGCTTGCGCCTTGGCTGTACCACGTTTTTGCAAAATCTAGGTATTCTGCAGGTGAAATATCACGATACGCCTGCGAGCCTTCGTTGGCTTTGTAATCGCTTGCGATAGGTGTAAAGCCATTAGCAAACGCGCCTAAAACAACGCTTTTATTTTGTTTAGCTAATACAGCGTTGGTATCGCTAAAGGCTTGCTCTATAACCTCAGGTATTGAGCAGTTAAAGAAAATACCAGTAACATTTTGTTCAAGCAAAGCCGCTACTGCGTCACTTACCAGCTCACCAGAGCGAAGTGTCGCTTGCTCGCTTACCACATCATTTAAGGTAAATGCGTAATAACATGGCTTGTTTGATCCTTTAAGTACGTTTGCCATAACGTGCGCTTCTTCAATACTCGATATGGTTTCGCCAATCCATGCATCTACGTGCTCGTCTTGCGCCTTGTATAGCGTATCTAAAATAGTAAAAGCGCGTTCGCTCTCAAATAGCTCTGGGCGGTAAGAGCCAAAGGCGGGTGGTAATGAGCCTGCTACTAATACATTTTGTTTAGCGCTTTGAGCTACGTCTTTTGCAATAACGGCTGCTTGCTGCGCAAGGGCTGCGCCTTGAGCTTGGTATAGCGCTTCACCTAAATGAAAGGGCACACAGGCATAATTATTAACGGTAATTATTTCAGCGCCTGCATTAATAAAACCTTGGTGAGCCTGCGTTACAAAATGTGGGGCTTCTATTAGGGCTTATGCACTCCACAGTGGCTGGGTAAATGGTGCGCCAATGCGTTTAAGCTCGCGTCCCATGCCGCCATCTAAAATAGTTACTTTATTCATAAAGGATTTCTATACAACTAAACAATATGGCGCTATTCAACCATAATTTTTTTAGATTCATAATGAAACTTCGTCACCTTTAACATGAAAAAAGCTCAATGCTTTTTTACAGGCATAAAAAAAGCGACATCTCGCAAGAGAGTCGCTTATTTAAGTAGGCTAAACCTTACTTATAAAATACGTCTACCGTGCCTTTTACTTTCATAAGTAAAGGTTGGCCGCGGCGGTCTAGCGCTTTAGGCGCGGCAATTTTAATCCAACCTTCGCTAATGCAGTACTCTTCTACGTCAAAGCGTTCTTTGCCATTTAAGCTTACGCCAATTTCGTGTTCAAACACTTCTTCTACGTAATGCTTGCTACGTGGGTTAATCGAAAGCTGATCAGGTAATGCTGGTTTTGTTGAATCGGTCATGGTTTTAATCTTTATTAAAAAGTGATGCGCTATTGTAGGCAATCCACTCAATACGCTCAAGGTTTAATGCTTAGCTACTCAACTTAGCTACACAATACAAAGCCAAGTATTAACAGTGCTATCCAAATGGTTTCAGCAACAATCATAATTATTGGTTTTAAGCCCACCTCGGTGAGTTTGCCTAGATTTGTTTTCATACCAATGGCGGCTATAGCGGCAATTAAAAAGAACCGAGAAAGCTCATTTGTGGTTTCAAGCACAATAGCGGGTAGGTTAAAGGTGCTGTTTATAATCATTAAAATTACAAAGCCAATTAAAAACCCCGGTACTTTTGGCAGCTCGCCATGGTTACCTTTATTTGAGCGATTAATAACCACCATCATAATAAGTACTACAGGCAATAGCATAGCCACGCGTACTAGTTTGGTAAGCGTTGCTATATCGCCAGTTTCGGGCGATACCGAATAACCCGCACCTACTACTTGGGCTACATCGTGTATGGTGCCACCTAAAAATACCCCGGCGTTATGTGCATCAAATTCAAGGTAGTTAACCACAATAGGGTATAAAATCATTGCAATGGTCGACATGGCCGTTACGCCAATTACGGTAAGTAGTGTATCGCGCTCTTTATGCTCGCTGTTTGGCATAATAGATGAAATAGCCAGTGCTGCCGATGCACCACAAATAGCAACTGAGCCACCGGTGAGTGCGCCAAAGCGTTTTTGTAACCCAAATGCCCGGGCAAGTACAACCCCTAAAATAATGGTGGTGAATATAGCGCCAGCTAGCATTAGCGCTGTTTGCCAGCCCAGTGTAACCAAATCGCCCAGTGCTATACGGGTGCCAAGTAAAACAATGCCTACGCGTAAAACCGTAGTGCCAGTAAAGTCTATGCCTTTAGCGCACGGGCTGTCGCTTTGATATAAAAACGACACCGCCATCCCCAATAATAAAGCAAACAACATAGCGGGCGCGCCATAGTGTTCACTTAAAAATAAGGCAGCAAGGCCAGTCATTGCAGCAATGCTGGCCCCTTGCCATAACGGGGAAACTTTTACCTTTAATGCACCGGTTAAGCTTTGCATTAGGCGTTAGCTGCTGTTAGCGCAACAAGCACTTGGCGTTTACGCTCGCCAGTAAATGGGCGGCGGCCATGCATAGCCATTTCGTTATCAACTAAGGCTACATCGCCATCCTGCCACGCTAAATCAAAGGTAAATTCTTTTGATAGCTCAACAATTTTTTCAAGCCCTTGTTTAGGAATGGCACTGCCATCGCCAAAGGTAATAGCAACCGATGGGTTTTCGCGAACGCCTTTCCAGCCCATGTAAGCGGCAATAAGTTGGTTATAAAAAACCTGTACGCCGTTTTCAAGGGTAACTACTGCAGGTAAAACCGGAGTAATTGCTTTTAAAGAGCCATCTTCTAGCCATTCCCACTCGTAACCTAGCTCGGTAAGTTTGCTGTGTGCTTCTTCTTTGGTTTCAACACTTAGGGTGCTTTTCCAGCTGCGGCCTTGGCCCGATGTAGCATCGTCGGCTGCGGGCATATAAGTGGTGTACTTTAAGCCTTTTTGCTCAAAGTCATCGGCTAATTGGCTATCAAATCGCTTTAATGCGCTAAATAATTTATCTGAGCGACAAAGCGGTGTCGCGCCGCCTTCCTCAGCTGCCGATTTACAAAAAAAGAACAGCTTACTTGGCGAAATAGGTGTTTGTGCCATTTCGTGATGAAGGTAAATTTCTACATCTTTGGGTGCTTCGTTAGCGGTAAATACACGCTCGGTAAAATTAATACGTACCGCGTTAGATAGCGACTCTTGGTACGTAAAGTTGTCGTAATCAAACCCCGCTGAAAACGTATCAAAGGTTTCGGCGCTATCAACAGGAAAGCCTCTAAACAATACAGCGCCTGAGCTGCGTAGTTTTTTAGCCAACTCGCTTTTGTTAGCGCGAATAAAAGCTACCGCTTCTTCAACGGTGCTGGCGTTATTGTTATTAACTACAATGCACGGAAAAACCGAGTCATCAAACGTTAATTGAGTAGGCACTTGGGCATAGTTAAGTTCGGTAGCTGACATTTTATTATCCTAATCGTAAATAGGGTGAAAACGGTTAAAGGCAGCTTCACAAAAGTGCCCAGGGTCGTTAAAACGGCGGTTGCTATTAAGCGCAGAAATTTGCGCCATTTCTTGCTCTGTTAATTCAAAGTCGAACAGCGCGAGGTTTTCTTTCATGCGCTCAAATTTAGAGGTTTTAGGAATAATGGCGGTGCCGCGTTGCACACCCCAGCGCAGTACAACTTGTGCTGGTGTTTTGCCATGATTTTGCGCCGCAGCTTTTACCACGCTTTGCTCAAGCACCGACTCAGTTTGATCGGCCATTTCAAGCTCAAGGTACGAAAGCGCACCCAGTGGTGAAAACGCCGTAACCGGAATATCGTACTGTTTGGCAAGCCTTACTAAGCGCTCTTGCGTTAAATAAGGGTGCGACTCAATTTGCAGCATGGCGGGTTTAATGGTGGCGTAGGTCATTAAATCGTGAATAAGCGCGCTTGAGTAGTTACACACACCAATGCGTTTTGCTTTGTTGTTATGTACTTGCTCTTCCATTGCTTGCCACGTTACATGCAGCGGCACTTTTGCCAGCTCCATTTGTGGGTTTTGTGCATCTGGGTCTACAAACCACTCTGGTGGGTAGCGCGTTTCGATTGGTACAAACGTTTGCGCAATCGGAAAGTGAATTAAGTATAAGTCGAGGTAGTCGAGCTTTAAATCGCTCAAGGTTTTATCAATGGCAAGCTCTACATGCTCTGGCGCATGAAAGGTGTTCCATAGTTTTGATGTTACCCATAATTCTTCGCGGGTACATAGGCCGTCTTTTATTGCTTGAGCAATGCCATCGCCTACTTGTTCTTCGTTACCGTAGTCTGATGCGCAATCAAGATGGCGGTAGCCTGCTTTAATAGCTTGGTACACCGTTTGCGCGCAATCTTCTTGTGCTACTTTCCATAAACCGAACCCGACTGGCGGGATGTTATTTAATGAACTCATTGGGAATTCCTGTTAAAATTGCATAATGACTTTGGTCTTGTATAAGACATAAGTTATTATACGAATCTAACAGTGTCAACACTGTGTTAACCACAAGGGAATAAATGAAAGGTGTTAAAAAACCTACAGGCAGCAAAAAGGCAGCGTTTGCTGCCTTTAAAAAATATTTAATAAGTATGCGCTAATATAACTTACACGCGGCTAAAGCGCGGTTAATTAATCAAGTTCTATTTGGTAGTGGTAATGATCGCTACGGCATTTGCTTAAACGGTATTCAATGCGTTTACCTTCGATGGATTCGGTAATGCGCGATACCAACAATAAAGGGTCACCGGTTTTAATAGCGAGCAGTTTAGCGTCGGTTTCATCTGCTAAAACGGCTTTAATGCTGTCTTGGGTTTTATGCACGGTTTGGTTAAATTTGGTTTGGTAGTAATGATACAATGTGTGTGGAATATCACTACTTTGATGTATATCAGGAAAGAAACTTTGTGGTAGATATATAGTTTCGCTCATACAAAATTCGTTATCGAGAATGCGTCTGCGTACCAGCTTAGTAACTTTGTCTTTTTTATTAAGTTGCAGCGCATCAATAACATCTTGTGGTGCAGGGCAAAGCTCAACCGACAATAGCTCGGCTTTAGGTAGGTCGGCGCCTTTACCGTCGGCCTGTAGCGGAAAAAACCTAAACAGGGCATCTTGCGCGGTATGCTCAGATACAAACGTACCAACACCTTGGCGGCGAGTAACTATTTTATCGTCGGTTAATAAATTAAGCGCTTTACGCACAGTGCCTTGGCTTACGTTAAACTCTTCAGCAAGGCGAAACTCGCTCGGTAATACTTCGCCAGGTACCCAGCGTCTTTCAACAATGAGCTGTTTAATATAATCAGCCACTTGTAAGTAAAGTGGTTGAAAAGCCAAGCTTGGGCCACTTAATTTGTGATCAAACATAGAGTTACTCATTGTTATTTACCATTAAATTTAATCCACCTGTATTTATATCATAGGTGAAACTTTTTGCGCAGTTTTGCGCAAGCTCAATTAATTGTGAACTATTGAAATACAGTTTGTTTTTACATTATGCCTAAAAACAAATCGTTACACTACAATAGCGCACACGTAGGATATTTAAAGTGCTCAGTATTTCGTTAGAACTCATCTTGCTTATGGCGTTGTGCCTAAGCCTTGCCACCATAATGCAAACGCTTAGCGGGTTTGGCTTTGGGTTGCTGGTGGTTGCAAGCTTTACGTTGCTAGATGTTTTACCGCTCACTGCCACCACCTTTTTAGTGAGTTTATTGGGTTTGGTTAACTCAACCACTGTGGTGGTTAAAAATCGCAGTACAGTAAAAGTGCCCGAGCTTAAACTTATGTTGTATACCGGTATTCCGCTAATGCTGTTAGGTTTTATATTGCTTGAATATATGTCGGCGCATTTAACGCAGTTTTTAAACTTTATTTTAGGTATTAGTATTTTGCTATGTTGTGGCTTAATGCTAATTGGCCGTGATAGAGCAAATAAGCAAAGCGGGCGTGGCTCGTTTTTAATTGCCGGTGGCGTAAGTGGCTTGCTGGGCGGGCTGTTTTCAACGTCGGGGCCGCCATTGGTGTTTCAGTGCTATAAACAAGCTTGGTCTATTGAGGCCATTCGTAGCACCTTACTTGCGGTATTTACCATTGGTGGCTTAGTCCGCGTTGGTATTGCCTTATTTGGCACCTTACCCGAGCTCGACATTATGTTTTTAATTGCAGCGGCCATACCGCTGGTATTATTAGTAACGCAATTTGCTCGTAAATTAACGCCTTACGTTGATGCAAAATGGATTCGTATAATAGCAATCGCATTGCTTGGCCTAAGTGGCGTTTCGCTGGTGGCAACATCGGCACCGGGCATATTTTAAAAGTAACGATGTAAATAATTCATCTTAGGGTTATTTACATTGACATGGGGATTACAATTATTTAACTTGTGTCTTATACAAGACTAATAATTGGTTAAGGAACTCCCATGAATGCATTTGAATTACGTGAGCCAGACTGGAACGCAATAGAGCCAGCACGCTTAACTGCAGAGCCTAAATTACAAGGCCATGTGCTAGTTTTACCAACTCAATTTGGCGAGGTCAGCGTTACCATAAGCCAGTTTGGTTTACGTTTAAATGCAGGCTCCACGCATGACGAGACGTTTAAAATATTAACCACCACCCCTTCAAACTTACCGCTATCACTTAATAAATTAGACCAAGGCTTTGCAGCCACCGCCGGTGAGTACCGCTTAGAATTTTACAGCGACCCTTTTTACTTTAAGCTTTATAAAAACGATAAATTAGTACAGCAATCAGCAACTGATGGCCACTTTGTGCGCCAGCACCGTTTACCGCCACTGGCCAAAACCGATAACGGCTGGATTTTAAGCCTAGAGCTTAATTACGACGAAGCCGTTTACGGCCTTGGCGAAAAATGGGGCAAGCTTGATAAACGCGGCCAACTTATTCGTTCATACAACCACGATGCGCTGGGCGTAAACGCCGAAAAGTCTTATAAAAATACGCCATACGCATGGAGCCCAGAGGGCTGGAATTTATTTGTACACACGCCGGCGCCCGTTACACATGGCGTAGGTTACGCACTTTGGTCGCAACGTGCTTATGTGTGTTTAGTAGAAGACGACGCGCTAGATGTATTTTTATACCAAGAGCAAACGCCTGCACAAAGCATTAATCGCTACTGCGAGCTAACTGGTTTTGCACCGGTACCACCACAATGGAGTTTTGGTGTTATTTTATCAAAAGCATATTACAAAGATGCCGACGAGCTATTAAGTGTCGCCCGCGAAGTACGCGCTAAAAATATGCCGTGCGATGTAATTACCCTTGATGGCCGCGCATGGCAAGACACCGACACCCGCTTTGCCTTTGAATGGGACCCAACACGTTACGCCGACCCAAAACCTGTGCTTGATGAATTAAAAGCCATGGATTTTAAAATTTGTGTGTGGGAATACCCAATGATCTCGGTAAACAACCCATTATTTGCTAAAGCGGCCGAAAACGGCTGGCTAATAAAAGACAAACGCACAGGTAAAGCGTATCAATACGAGTGGGATTTAAGCCCATTTGGCGAAGTACTTACGCCATTACCAGAGTCGGGTATTTTAGATTTTACTCATCCCGATGCTTACGAATACTGGCTGGAGTCGCACAAGCCTCTGTTTGAGCTTGGCGTTGATATGATAAAAGCAGACTTTGGCGAACAGCTAGAAGACGAAAACATGGTATCGCACAGTGGCGACAGCGGCATTAGACTACACAATGTTTATAGCATGCTGTATAACCGCTGCGTTTATGAAGCCGCCGAAAAATACTGTAAAACAGGGCCATTTTTGTTTAGCCGCTCAGCATGGACAGGCAGCCAACGTTTCCCAGCACAATGGGGCGGCGACCCACAGGCCGATTGGCAAGGTTTAGCGGCGAGCATTCGCGGCAGCTTAGCGTGGGGCATGTCGGGCGGGCCATTTTTTGCAACCGATATTGGCGGATTTTACAAAGACACCCGCGATGCAGAGCTTTATGTACGCTGGGCGCAAGCGTCGATATTTAGTGCACATATGCGCTTACATGGTATTGGCCCACGCGAACCGTGGTCATACACCGAGCAAGCAAGTGACGCAGTATTTGCAGCGCTTAAATTACGCTATCAGTTAATTCCGTACTTACAAGAATGTGCAGAGCAAGCGCAGCAAACAGGGCTACCTATTCAGCGTGCTATGGCATTGGCGTTTCCTGATGACGTACTGGCACATAGTTTTGATCAGCAATTTATGTGCGGCGAAAAACTCCTTGTGGTGCCATGTGTTGTACCAAACGGTAAAGTTAAATTTTATTTACCACAAGGCGAGTGGGTGCGATTCTCTGATGGGCAGGCGTACCAAGGCGGCAAGTATTACGAAGAAACACTTGAGCTTACACAAATGGCCGTATTTGTTCGTAAAGGCGATACGCTCATGCTAGGCCCAGAGGTTCAACACACAGAGCAAGACATGAGCCAGCTAACAGCATGGCCAAAATAAAACTCGGTTAATAGCAAACACACACACAACACACGTAACACACAATAATAAAGATATTAGCTTACTTTTTACCGAGTAAAGTAAGCTAAAAGGGGCGCAAGATGGAAGGTATGAACATTACCATGACACTGCTATCGTGCTTAGCGTTTATGGCGCTGGTAGGATATATCTCGTACCAAAAAACCAAAGGGGAAGTTAATACCCAAGACGGCTACTTTTTAGCGGGGCGTGGTTTAACAGGTACATTTATAGCGGGGTCGATGATCCTCACTAACTTATCGGCCGAGCAACTTATTGGCCTAAATGGGTCAGCGTATGGTTACAACCTAAGTTCTATGGCGTGGGAAGTAACAGCTGGGATATCTACCATTATAATGGCGCTGATCTTTTTACCGCGGTATTTAGCCGGCGCGTTTTCTACCTTGCCTGAATTTTTACGGGATCGTTTTGACGATACCGTACGCCGTATGACGGTGATCTTATTTATGGTAGGGTATTGTTTTATAACGATCCCTTCTGTTTTGTACTCAGGATCAATTGCCGTTCTTAGGCTGTTTGATGTGCCCACCTTATTAAACTTAAGCTATCAAGCAAGCTTAATTGTCACCATTATTATTGTGGGCTCTGTGGGCGCTATTTACGCGGTGTTCGGCGGTTTAAAGGCGGTTGCGGTATCAGATACCATTAACGGTGTTGGGTTATTAATTATTGGTATTTTAGTGCCTACCCTTGGTCTTATTGCCCTTGGCGATGGCAATTTTGCCGATGGCCTAAGCACATTGGTAAACACCGATACCGAAAAGCTTAACGCCATTGGTAGCAGTGACGATCCCGTGCCATTTGGCACCATTTTTACCGGTATGATCCTCGCTAATTTATTTTATTGGGGCACCAATCAGTACGTGATCCAGCGTACACTGGGCGCTAAAAACTTAGTAGAAGGCCAAAAGGGCGTGTTGTTTTCAGGGTACTTTAAAGTACTAGTACCCTTTATGATGATGATCCCAGGCGTAATTGCGTATCACCTTTATAAGCACGAAAGCTTACAAACCATAGATTTAGCTTACCCACATTTAGTTAAAGATGTACTGCCTCAGTACTTATCTGGGTTCTTTTTAGCGGTGCTATTAGGTGCGGTATTTAGCTCGTTTAATTCACTGCTAAATAGTGCCGCCACGTTGTTTTGTTTAGATGTATACAAACCCATGAAAAAAGACAAAGTAAGCGACGAAAAGCTGATTAAAGTGGCCAAAATTACCAGTATTGTAATTGCTGTTTTATCGTTTATTACCGCGCCATTACTGATGTTTGCGCCAGAAGGTTTATGGCACATAATTCGTGTATTTACCGGATTTTACAACATTCCGGTCATCACAATTGTGCTCGTGGGGTTATTTACTCGCAAAGTGCCTGCACTGGGCGCTAAAGTGGCTATTGTTTTTCATGTTATTGCCTACACTTTGCTTAAATTTGTGTGGGATGTAGATATTAACTTTATCCATATTTACGCCATATTATTCTTTATTGAGCTGGCCATTATGTTAGGTATTGGCTACTACAAACCTCTTGCCACACCATGGAACTTTACCCGCAAAGCCGAGGTAAACCTAAGCCCGTGGAAATACGCACTGCCTTGCGCGATTGTATTAGTGAGCTTAATTATAAGCTTGTACATACTGTTTTCTCCGCTTGGATTGGTGGGTGGCACCAGCGTGTACTTTGTACCAAGCTTAATTGCTGTTTGGATTAGCGCCTTTGTGCTTAGCTGGTGGAGCGTACGCCGATGGCATAAGCGTTACCAAAGCAGCTTGGCGCATATCGGCGTTGCTAAGGCGACATAATGCGCCGTTATATTCTTTATACAAATTTTAAATCACATTTTATTCACATAATGTTTGCAATAGAACATAAGTTTGTTTAAGTTTATATCTCTTATATAAGACATAAGAGATATAAGGAAAATAACTACAACACTCTGGCACCGCTTTTTAGCAACCCACACACTTGCTAGCGCGGTAATTTAACAGCACACACGCACAATTTGGAGAATGACATGAGAGCTAAAAAGTCCGTCTTAAGCTTGGCAGTCACGTTAGCAATGACAACGGGTTTAGCACTAAGCACGCAAGCACATGCGCAGCAAGAGCAAACTGAACAACAAGCAGAGCAAAACAATAACGACCAGTTTGAAAAAATTGTTGTTACCTCACAAAAACGAACGCAAAGCCTAAACGAAGTACCACTTGCGGTGTCTGTGCTTAATAGCGACCAGATTGATTCGGCGTTTGCTAATAACATGGAAGGCCTGCAGTCACTTGTGCCTTCGGTGAGTTTTAGAAAAGGCACCACAACCCGTAACTCAGCGCTAACAGTGCGTGGTATTGGTACTATTTCGTTTAGTATTGCTGCTGAGCCAAGTGTGGCAACCGTAGTTGATGGCGTGGTGCTTGGCCGCTCTGGTCAAGCCTTTGCCGATTTATACGATGTATCTCGCATTGAAGTACTGCGCGGCCCACAAGGTACACTATTTGGTAAAAATGCTTCGGCGGGTGTGGTAAACATTACAACCAAAGATCCTTCGTACGATACCACCGGCAGCGTAGAAACCTCGTTTTATCAAGACAACGAATACCGCTTTAAAGGCGTGGTAAGCGGCGGCTTAACCGACGACTTAGCAGCAAGCTTAACCGTGTTTAAAGGTAAGTTTGATGGCTACATTGATAACGTTTACAACAACGAAAAAGTAAACGGTTACGACCGTGAAGGCGCACGTGCTGTATTTAAATACGAGCCAAGCGATGACTTAAACGTTAAATTTATTGCCGAATTTTATAACGCCGACGACGACTGTTGTGCCGATTTAGAAGCCCTGCCAAGTGGCCGTAACCCAGATTCAGACGCAGCCCCTAACAGCAACGGTATTGTTGATGGTGTGGCCGATATTGACCTAGACCAGCGCAAAGTTGATCACGACTATGAGTCGCGCACTATTGACGAACACAGCGCGTTTTCGGTACAGGTTGATAAAACCATTGGCGACTACACATACACCTCTATTACTGCGCAGCGCTCGTGGGATAACACCGAATACCGCGAAGGCGACTTTACCTCAATTGCTGGCGACAGTAACGAACCTGTATTTGGCGCGCCCTTTCAATTACACGATTTAGGTGCTCAGCAGTGGGATCAGTTTTCGCAAGAATTTAGAGTTACTTCAAACCTAGCGGGTCCGTTTAACTATGTGGCTGGCTTATTTTACTGGAACATGGACTCACAACGTAACTTTACCCGTGACGCGAGTTGTCAAAATAACGGTGGCCAACTAGACGCTGCAATGGCGTATTACGCACAAAATAACTTAACTGGTGCAGAGCTTGATGCCGCATTGGCCGACTTAGACGCCTACACACAAAGCTTAGGTGTAAGCTGTAATGCTAACGATATTGTATCGGCAACCGCGTACATGAGCACCGAGTTTAACAACTGGGCAGCCTTTGCCGATGGTACTTACGATTTATCTGAAGACTTACGTGTACTGTTTGGTATTCGTTATACCGACGATGAAGTGTCGTACACACACCGCCGCGTAAGCAATGACGAATTTGGTCGCACCGGTGTAGGTGTACGCTCAGCAGCACTAAATACTGACGAATCAGGCAGTGCAGAAGAAACCAATGTGTCGGGTCGTTTAGGTATGCAATACGACCTAGGTGATGGCCAAATGGTTTACGGTACTTACTCGCAAGGCTATAAAGGCCCTGGTTTTAACGTGTACTACAACTTTAATCCAGATAACGATAGCCGCGAAATATCGCCAGAAGAGTCAGACGCATACGAGTTAGGCTACAAATACGCAAGCCGCGACTTTGTATTTAACTTTGCCGTATTTAGAACCGAAATTGAAGGCTTTCAAGCCAATAACTTTGACTGTTCAGACGGCACTTGTATTACCCGTTTAACCAATGCCGGTGATGTAAGTACACAAGGTGCTGAGGTTGACTTTATGTGGGCAGCTACCGACTCACTTACTTTAACTGGTGGTATTGCGTACATTCAGGCCGAAATTGACGAGTTTAATTGTCCGGCAGAAGTAGAAGCAGGCTCATGTACTGACCGCTCTGGCTTAGATGTCCCGTTTTCGCCAGATTTAAAATACTCACTAAGTGCTGATTACTTTATTGAAACCGAGCAAGACTTTAATATTCATATAAACGGCTCTTACATTTACACCGACGAGCAATACTCAGACCTACCAAACAATGTAGGCGAGTTTAACCCAGCAGCGTTACTGCCAGATTACGGTATTTTAAACGCAAGTGTGGGTTTATCGTTTAAAGATGATGCATTTAGAGTATCGCTTATTGCTAAAAACTTAACCGATGAAAGCTACGTAACCACCTACAGTGGCGACAACTTCCGTTACCAAATTCCGCGTGATGCAGAGCGCTACTTTGGTGTATCGTTTAAGGCACGTTTTTAATTTTATAAATATATCCTTGTGAAAATTGTGCTAAGCGCAGCGTTTAACCCGCTGCGCTTTTTTGTGTCTTAATTTTGTCATGGTTTAGTCATTGTTTTTTAATTAAAAGTACTCTTAGAGGTCACATCTATTTTCTATAGTGCAGCGGTTACTTATTTGAGGTTTACGCTTCAAGCAAAAAATAACCACTACACAATGGGAATAATAAAGGATGAAAATTAAAAAAGTTGCTGCGGCAGTTGGCTTAACGTTTATGTTAAGTGCTGCAAGTCATGCCGATGTATTACCACAAAGCCAAACAGACAATGACTGGTATACAAATGCCCAAACCACACTCGCCACAAAAACTGCGCTTGCACAAAGCCAGCAAACAACAAAAGCTAAAAACGTTATTTTATTTGTAGGCGATGGCATGGGTGTATCTACCCTTACCGCAGCACGTATTTTAAAAGGACAAAGAGCGGGCGATTTAGGTGAAGAAGGTTATTTAAGCTTTGAAGAGTTCCCGTACTCAGCACAAGTAAAAACATACAACGTAGATGCACAAACACCAGATTCTGCAGGCACAATGACCGCGATGATCTCAGGGGTTAAAACCGATGTAGGCGTTATTGGTGTAGACGAAGACATAGAGCGCGGTGTGTGTTCAACTGTATCGGGTAATGAGCTTTTAACAGCAACAGAACTTGCTGAAATTAAAGGCCTAGCAACCGGTGTTATTTCAACAGCGCGTATTACCCATGCAACGCCAGCGGCAACCTATGCAAAATCGGCAGACCGTAACTGGGAAGATATCTCAGACATGCCAGAAACCGAAACTGCATGTGAAGACATTGCATCGCAATTAGTTAATTTTGAAAAAAACCTAGAAGCACGTTTTGTAGGTACCGACGTAGACGGCCTTGATTTCGTAATGGGTGGCGGACGTCGTCACTTTTTACCAAAAGATGAAGCAGCTAACTCAGCAGATGCACTTAGCGCTGTAGAGGGCGATCGTACTGATGAGCGTAACTTAGTTACTGAGTGGCAAACACAATACCCACAAGGTACTTATGTTATGGACCAAGCAGGCTTTGATGCCATTGCTGACGATGCCACTAAAGTGTTTGGCTTATTTAACGAATCGCACATGCAATACGAAGCAGACCGCGCAAACGATATTGCCGGTGAGCCATCGCTGAGCGAAATGACCAGCAAAGCAATTGATGTATTAGGTAAAAACGAAAACGGCTTTTTCTTAACCGTTGAGTCGGGCCGTATTGACCACGCACACCACGCGGGTAATGCCTACAACGCACTTAACGATACCATTGAATTTGCTAAAGCCGTGCAAGCTGCGGTAGATAATACCAACCCAGAAGAAACCCTTATTTTAGTAACCGCCGATCACAGTCACGTATTCACTATTGCTGGCTACCCTAAACGCGGTAACCCAATTTTAGGCCAAGTAGTTGCCGTAGGTGAAACCACACCAAGCCTTGCTGCCGACGATATGCCTTACACCACAGTAGGCTATGCAAATGGTTTAGGGTTTAGAAACTTAGTTGATGAAACAGATGCCGATGCAGCATATACAACTGGCCCAGTTGCTGGACGTGTAGAGCTTACTGGCGTTGATACTACCAATGTTGGCTTTCACCAAGAAACCACTGTCCCTCTTGGCTCAGAAACCCATGCCGGTGAAGATATTTCGCTGCATGCAAAAGGCCCAGGCGCACAGCTAGCTCAAGGTGTAATTGAGCAAAACGTAGTATTTCATTTAATTAATCAAGCTCTTGAACTAACTCAGCAATAATGGCGGCTAACATGAACAAATTAACAGTACTTTCTTTAGCAGTAATGGTCGCGCTAGCAGGTTGTAGTGACGACGACAAAGACGAAAATAATATTCTCGCGGTAGATAACACCATTGCAGTAGGCTCTGAGCAATGTGTTAATGGCGGCGTAGAAACCCAAACTGGCGTAGATACAAACGGCAACGGCGTGCTAGATAGCGACGAAGTTACCTCTTCTAACTTAGTGTGTAATGCACCTGCTACGTCACTTACCAGCGAGCAACTTGCCACCCTAACTACTAACGCATGGTATGGCGATGCACAAACAAAGCTTGCGGCAACACAGCAAGCTAATAGCGAAGTGGTGACTGAATCTGGCAAAGCGAAAAACGTTATATTATTTGTTGGCGACGGCATGGGTATTTCTACCGTAACAGCTGCACGTATTTTAGCAGGCCAGCTTGAAGGCGGTTTAGGTGAAGACTACCAGTTAAGCTTTGAAAAAATGCCGTACTCAGGTTTTGTTAAAACTTACAACGTAGATGCACAAACGCCGGATTCAGCAGGCACAATGACGGCAATGGTATCAGGTGTTAAAACCGATGTGGGCGTAATTGGTGTAGATGAAGACATTGAACGCGGCGACTGTGCCACGGTAACAGGCAACGAACTAGTTACCTCGTTAGAGCTTGCTGAAATAGCAGGTAAAGCAACCGGCCTTATTTCAACAGCACGTATTACCCATGCAACACCTGCAGCAACGTATGCTAAATCGGCTGACCGTAACTGGGAAGATAACTCAGATATGCCAGAGGGCACTGAAGCCTGTGAAGATATTGCATCGCAACTTGTTAACTTTGAAGCCAACTTAGAGTCGCGTTATGCGGGTATTGATGTTGATGGCATTGATGTTGTAATGGGCGGCGGACGTCGTCACTTTTTACCAAAAGATGAAGCAGCAAATTCAGCCGATGCAGTAAGCGCAGTAGAAGGCGACCGTACTGATGGCCGCAACCTAGTAACCGAGTGGCAAACAACTTACCCAAGCGGCACTTACGTTATGGACCAAACTGGTTTTGATGCAATTAGCGACGATGCCACTAAAGTATTTGGTTTATTTAACGAATCACACATGCAATACGAAGCCGACCGCGCAAACGATGTAGCGGGCGAGCCTTCGCTTAGCGAAATGACCGAAAAAGCAATTAACGTACTAGATAACAACGACAATGGCTTTTTCTTATCGGTAGAAGCAGGGCGTATTGACCACGCGCACCATGCGGGTAATGCCTACAATGCCCTAAACGACACAGTAGAATTTGCAAAAGCTGTGCAAGTGGCAATGGAAAACACTAACCCAGAAGAAACGCTAATAGTAGTAACTGCCGATCACAGCCACGTATTTACTATTGCAGGCTACCCTAAACGTGGTAACCCAATATTAGGTAAAGTTGTTGCCGTAGGAGAAACCGAGCCAAGTCTAGCTGCCGACGATATGCCATATACCACAGTTGGCTACACCAACGGTGGCGGCTTTAGAGATTTAGGCGATGAAACCGATGCCGATGCAGGTTATGCATTTGCACCTGTTACAGGGCGTGTAGATTTAACCGATGTTGATACAACTTCAGCGGGCTTTCACCAAGAGGCACTTGTACCACTTGGCTCAGAAACTCACGCAGGTGAAGATGTTGGCGTATACGCAATGGGCCCAGGCGCTCACTTAGTTACAGGCACTAACGAGCAAAGCTTTTTATTCCATGTAATGGACTTTGCAGCAGACTTAGTAACTACCGCTGATGAAAAAGTAACGCCATAAGTAATTTAATACGTACGCTCAGCACATAAAGTACGTATTAAAAATGAGGTATTTAAAAACAACTCGTACGCTATGCGGGTTGTTTTTTTATGTCATAAAAATGCCACTGTAAATGGGTATGGTAATGCCTATTACAGTGACGTTTAAATAAGAGATAATTTAATGAAACTAGCATTATTTTTAATGGCAACACTTGCCAGTACCAACACCCTAGCGCAGCAATGTAATATTGATAGCGCGCATTTAAAAGCCGACTATAAAATTACCAATACTCATAAAAACGAGCAAAGCACGCAATCACTTACGCTTTGGCGAAACAACTCACAAGTTGCGCATCAGCGTGAAGTTATTACTGAGCTTTGGCAGCACTTAGCTAACAAACAAATTCGCCCAATTCGTTATTTTAATGCCCAGCAACGCGGTATTGAGTATCAGCCATCTGAGGTACGCGGTGTACAAAGTTGGAGCGCTAAAAATCAGCTGGTGGATACGCATTTAATTGAAAAAATGACCCTAGTTAACACCCAAGGCAACGGCTGCGATGAAGTAAAAAACTACACACTTTCTGAGGGCGACAACCAATTTAAACTCGCTTTATTTACCAAATCAAACTTGGTTAAAAGCTTTAGCGTAACCAATAAAAAAAGCGATACCCATACTTTGCTAAGCCTTAACGAGGTAAACAGTAATAAAGCAGAAATAACCGCACAGTTTGCCAAATGGGATCGCTTTCAAACCACCGACTACGCCGACATAGGCGATAACGAAAACGACCCGTTTTTAGCAAAAATGATCAACCTAGGTTTTATAGAACACGGCGCAACGGGGTTTTATAACCAGCAAGGTAAAGCAATTCAAGGTGGACACCACCACTAGGTTTTAGTTGAGTTTTAATGTGGCGTAAAACGAGCTTGCTGTGTTGGTAGGTAATTTATACTTTAATCAGCAAGCGGTTATGGGCTACAAATTTTTGTTTAAAATAAAGTTAATTTAAAAAATTCTCGCCTAAGTAATGCCTCTTTTTATAAATAAACACCACCTGCCGAAAACTATTAATAGTTGGTAAAAATTTATACTATTTGTTATTAATAGAGTTCATACAATAGGGACGTTTTATGAAAGTGTCGCAGGATAATGCATAAGGGGAGTTATGAGTGATAGTTCAGCAAAAACAATTCGAAATGGAGTAATCGCGACAGTAGTAGGAGGAGTTGTTCTTTTAATTATTCCTGATTCACTGCATTATCTCAAACAAGCTGCTAAATGGTTATGGTCTATTTTTATCTGGTGCAGAGAGGTTATAACAAGCTCATATTCTTTACCTGGCTGGGTATTGGCTATTTTATTTACTTTGGCATTTATTGGTTCAATTAATATCTATATTGCGTTGATACAAAAAAAAAGAAGCCCCTGAATTTATAAAATATACAGAAGATTATATCAATGATGCCAAATGGAAGTGGGAGTGGCTAGATAACCAGATTGTTGGGTTATGGTGTTATTGCCCAAGTTGCGATGCAACATTGGTATACGATGATAGCTCTTGTAGGCGGTCGTCATTCGAAGAGAAACAAACTCATTTCGTGTGTGAAAATTGTAATCATAAAATTGTTTCTACTGTGAAGGGCGGTGATTACCTTTATGCTGTCAGCTCGGCAGAAAGAGAAATACACAGAAGAATTAGGACTGGTGATTCAAATACGCTGGCTAAACGAACATAAACAGCTAGCAGTTATTCGTGTCGCCATATATTGCCATTAGCCGTTTAGCAAATCGTTATTTGAGGGTTCTATGAGTTTCGAACAAAGAACAATAGTTGAAAAGAACGTAGTTGTATGTGTGCTAAAACAACCTAGAGCAGGTAAAGCAATTCCCAAATCTGTTCAAATTGATAGGGATTATGAGGCGCATAACTCTGAGATGAACTTTCTTAATGAATTAGATTTTCCAGGGAGACCTGCTGTTTTTTGGATTAACAGAGGCTATGAAGTATATAGTTCATTAACAGACGATCGTAATTGGTTTCAGATTTGTTTATCAAATAAAAGTTTAGAAGATAAAAAAATAGATCTCGATGAATACGGTGAGTTATTCATTGAACATGTTGAACCCTTAATGTGTACTGAGGTAAATTGTCACGCGTACTTAACCTTTGACGAATGTGAGCACACTCTTCCTGATGAATTACATTACACTTTGTATGATTATCTATAAGCGTATAACTAGTGGAGGTATCTAACCTCCACTAGTTGTAAAAACACTACTGGCTTAAACTACTCAATATGAGAATCATCAGGCTTTTTGGGTCTATCAGCTAGCTCTGTTAGGCCGTCTTCACAGTCGCCGCTGTCGCAGGTATTTAAATCACTTTGTGCCTGCTTGTCTTGTTGCAGTACTTGTTTTAAATCTTCCATGCGTTGGCGCACGGCTACGCCGTAGCTGGCGTCGTCGCCCCACAATTCGGCTAGTTGCAATACGGCAGCGCGGTCGTGGTCTCTAAATAGTTTTCCGGCGCGCTGGGCATCTTCTTTATTGTTACCTAATAACTCTAATGCATCTACCGCTAGGTTAATGGCCGAGTCGACCGTTTCGCGGTTAAAGGCATCTACTTTTAAATTAAGTAATTGATACGCGTGGCGGCGGTCGATAGCGCGGGCAACAATTTTAAGCTGCGGGTAGTTTTTATGTGCAAGCTTAATAATTTCGAGGGTTTTGTCTGCATCGTCTATTGCCACAATTAGCATTTGTGCGGTGTGCGCGCCTGCGGCTTCAAGGAGCTCTTGGCGGGCAGCATCACCATAAAATACGGTATTGCCAAAGCGGCGTAGGAGTTCTATTTGGCTTGGGCTGTGATCAAGTACAGTAATGTCGTAGCCTTGGGCGTGTAATAAGCGCCCCATAATTTGCCCAAAGCGCCCGTAGCCTGCAATTATAACGTGTTTAGCACTGCTAATTTGCTCGGGCTTATCAAACTCGGGCGCGCTGTTACTGGTGCGTTTTTGTAGCTGCTCGTAAGCCATTAATAGCAGTGGCGCAACCAACATTGAAACAGCCACCACTAACGTCACTAGGCTTGTTTGCTCTGGCGTTAATATGCTTAATGTAGTGGTTACACTTAAAAGTACAAAAGCAAATTCGCCGCCTTGTGCCAGCGCTAGTGCAAACAGCAAACGCTGCTTTTTACTAATATTAAAGGTGATAGCAAGGGCAAATAAAATACAGGCTTTTACTACAATAAGCAGCGCAACGAGTGCAATAACGGTTGTAAACTCATCCGCTAATAATTCAAAGTTGATTGATGCGCCAACAGTGATAAAAAACAGCCCTAACAGTAGGCCTTTAAAGGGTTCTATATCGGCTTCTAGCTCGTGTCTAAACTCGCTTTCGGCAAGGACTACACCGGCTAAAAATGTACCGAGTGCCGGAGATAAACCAATACTTTGCATTACAAGGGCAATCGCCACCACTAAAAACAGCGCAAAAATAGTAAATATTTCACGCATGTGGGTTTGCGCTATGTATCTAAATAACGGGGCCGACACATATTTACCGCCGGCAATAATAGCGGCGATAACCGCTACCGATACGCCAACTTGCTGCCATACCGGCCAGCTTGCAATAATTGAGTCGCTAATGTCTTTTGAGCTACTTTGCGGCGCAAAAGCCAATAGTGGTAGGAGCGCTAAAATAGGAATAATGGCGATGTCTTGAAACAGCAAAACCGAGAATGCATTTTGCCCGGCTTCTTGCTTTAGCCAGCCTTTTTCTTCAAGGCTTTGCAGTACAATAGCGGTTGATGACAGCGCCAGCATTAAGCCAATGGCGAGGGCGGTTTGCCAATGCATGGTAAAAACCCAATAACAAAACGCAAAAATAGCCGCGGCGGTAAGTACGACCTGTAAGCCGCCAAGCCCTAATATTGAATGGCGAAGCTTCCATAAACGGGCTGGTTGTAGCTCAAGGCCAACCAAAAACAGCATCATCACTACGCCAAATTCGGCAAAGTGCATTACATCTGTTTGATCCCCCACAATACCCAGGGCGTAAGGGCCAATTAGTATGCCCGCAATTAAATAACCAAGTACCGAGCCAAGTCCCACTCGCTTGGCAATAGGTACAGCCACTATGGCCGCCGCTAAGTAAATTAAAGCTATTTCTAACACGCGTATATCCTAATAGTATCAAGGCTTTTAGCATGGCTTAGTGGCTTTAAAAATACAATGGGTCATGTGGCTGAAAATGGATCATTTAGTCATAATTAATCGGCTACTTTTACTGGGCCGTTAATGTTATCAATGCTTACATCGCCTGAGCCCGATTCGGTAATGGTAAGCCCCTTAGCGTGGTTTACACGAATATTGCCCGAACCATCTTCAATGGTTACGCTTGCTTGCACGTGCTCAATGACTAAATCGCCAGAGTTATCGTCTACATCTACTGCGCCATTAATGTTATTAATAGCCATGCTGCCTGAGCCGTCTTCAACAGTTAACGTGCCGCGCACATTACTAATACGCATATCGCCCGAGCCATCATCAACTTCGGCGTTGCCGCTAACATTATTAATATTTACGCTGCCAGAGCCATCGGTAAGCGTTAAGTTACCGGTGATGTTTTCAAGGGTTATATCGCCAGAACCATCTTCAATGGTGAGGTTTTTAGCACTGTTTATAGATAAGCTGCCTGAGCCGTCTTCTATATCTATATTATTTTGCATGGCGCTTATTGCAATGTCGCCAGAGCCATCATTAATATCGAGCATTAAATTACTAGGCACGGTAACCACTAAATCAATGTGTGGCGATTGGCCGCTGTAAAAACGCATACCGCTGGCAGTATTGTTGTTTGCAACTAAGGTAGCTTGTTTGCCGTTTTGCTCAAGGGTAAGCGTGTATTCGTCTTCAATGTCGGCGGTAAAAATTGTGGCATCTACACTTATGCTGGTGGCATTGGGCGAGCCTTTTATTTCAAGAGAGCCTGCACCGCTTAATACGTTTAAGTATTCTAGGTTATTACTTGGCAGTGATAACTGCTGAGTTTGTTTTACTGAGGCAACGCTTGGCGATATATGAAACACACAGCCGCTTAATAATAAAATGCCGCCAATAAGTGAAAGTGGTTTTGTAATGTTAGATACAGTTGGTGAGCTCATGTTTAGTCCTTTGTGTTTGTTATTTATGCTTGTTTTGTATAAGCATAGTAGAGCAAAAACGAGACCAATTGTAAGTCATTGATTTTATTGGGGTGAGATGTATTTATGAAAAGTGGATTTACTAATAAGTGGTTAAATACACTAAGAAGTAATTAAAAAAGGATGCACATGGCATCCTTTTTAAGTGTTTGCTTTTAGGTTATTTATTAAAAGCTGTAAGTAATATTACCGTATAGGAAGCGCCCGTCTAATCCGTACGGTGCATATGGCGTGTACGGGAATATTTGGCCAAAGTCAGAGTAACCAATGTTATCTACCGTTGCTTGTGGGTACTGATCGAACAAGTTGTTTGCACCTACTGCAAACTTCCAGTATTCGTCTGGGCGGTAGGCAACTTCTAGGTCGGTGATCCATTTAGGGTCAATGTACTCATCGCGATCGGCGGTAGTTGAAATATCAGCCACTTCACCGTAGCGCGTTGCACGAAGGGTGGTTTGCCATTCGTTAAAGTTCCACACTGCAGATAGGTTCCATTTGCTATCTGGCGTCCCTTCTTCAAAGCGGCCTACTTCGCGGCGTGCAAATACAACGTAGTCATCGCCTAGTGAATTTAGCTCGCTTGGGTTGTCGTCTACGTGCGTTACTTCGGTATCGTTAAAGTTAGCCGCTACGTTTAAGCGTAAGTCACCTAAATCGCTTAAATCTAAGTTGTAGGTAGCAACAATATCAACACCTTGCGTGCGCGAGTCGATAGCGTTAGTAAAGTAACGTACGCTTTCTGTGTTTAGCTCGCCGGCATTTTGCAGTATTTCTACTACAGCATCGCCCTCTAGGTTTTCAGACAATACAATACGGTCATCAATATCAATGCGGTAGGCGTCTACAGTTAGGCTAAAGCTGCCTTGTGTGTACATAAAGCCTGCCGTTACGTTGACTGATTCTTCGGCATCTAATTGTTCAGCACCTAGCGCTTGCGCTGCCGCTGAATCGGTAGGGAATAAACCTACTTCAAACGGTTGGTTGTTCTCAAGTACGGTAGAGATTTGGCGGTACGAGCTTTGCGCAAGTGATGGAGCACGAAAACCTGTGCTAATTGCACCACGTAGTGATAGGTTTTCGTTAATGCTGTAACGCGACGCAAGCTTTGATGTAAATGTATCGCCAAAGTCGGTGTAATCTTCGTAGCGACCCGCTAAAACAAGGTTCCAGTCTTCTGTTAGGTAAGTATCAAACTCAACAAATACAGCTACGTTATGGCGGCTTTCATCGGTTATGCTTTCTGGGCCAAAACCAGCTAATACTTGTGCGCCACCGGCAGCAATTGGATTGCCATCGCTATCTAAAGCGGTAATGTAAGAAGCTTCTTCGCCTTGCTCAATTTTGTAGCTTTCGTGGCGGTATTCTGCACCTACAGTAAAAAATACGTCATCTGGCAAGCCAAAATCTAGCACTGTATTTGCCGTAGCGTTTACTAAAAACTGATCGTAAACCAATGCACCGTTGTCAAATTCGGTTGGGCTGTCGGCACCTAGAGATGTATTTATACTATTTACAACGCCGAAACCAAAGTCGTTACGGCCGTAGTTGGTACTTACATCCCATGTCCATTCGCCAGTTTCGCCTTGCAGGCCTAGGGCAAATGAGTAATCTTGTACGTCGGTTTCAATTTGCGGTAAAAAGCCATCCGGATACACTTCTAAAACGTTGCGGCTGTCTTTTGCACGGCGGTAAAAACCACCTGAGTTACCTTCGCGTTTTGAGTAGCTACCAAACGAGTACAGGTTATAGCCGTTATCAAAGTCGTAACCCATGTTGTAAAACAATGCGTAGTCTTCAAGCTTTGCTTTACCAAAGCGGTGGTTGTAACGGTCGATGGTAAATTCGCGTGGGTCTAGGCTGCCATCTTCTAAGCGGTCGTATTGCTCGCGCGGGTCAAAGCCTGAGCGCTGCGTAGAGTCGTTATCACGATACTCAATTGATACGTTCACAAAGCCGTTATCTAAAAGCTCAAAACCAGAGTTTGCGCTGATTGTACGACTTGCGCCGTCGTTTACTTCGCGGTCGGCACCGGTATTAAAGGCAAGGTTGCCATCGGCATCTGCGTAGGTGCTCTCTAGCTGAGGTACGCCAGCCATTTGGGTGTCGTACTCGCCGTAGGTTACGCTTACGCTGCCGCCTTCTGAGGCATCTTTAAGTACAATGTTAATTACACCGGCAATGGCGTCTGAGCCATACTGCGCTGCTGCGCCATCACGTAGTACTTCTACGCGTTTAATGGCTGATGTTGGGATCATGTTTAAGTCAACAGCGGTAGAACCACGGCCAACAACACCCGCTAAGTTTAATAGCGCGCCAGCATGGCGGCGTTTGCCATTAATAAGCACTAGGGTGTGATCGGGTGCTAAACCACGTAATACAGCCGGTTTAGCGTGGTCTGTACCATCACCCATGGTGGCGCTTGGGTAGTTAAAGCTAGGTACTTGGTTGGCCAGTATTTGGCTAATTTCTAGCTGACCCGTGCTTTGCATATCACCACTGGTAATAATATCTACAGGTACGGTACTTTCGGCAATACTGCGCAGGCTTCTGCGGGTACCGGTAACCGAAATCACTTCAATACTTTCTTGTGCTTGAGTGTCTTGTTCTGCAGCAAATGCAGGAGAATAAGACGCGCCAAGCGCAGAGGTAACGGCCAGGCTAAGTGCTACTTTTTTGGCTGATAATTGCTTTAACATGATGTTGATTCCCTTAAGGGCTGCTGACTATTGATTTTTCAAAGGAGCGCATAATATAGAAGGCTCTACCTGTGTGCAAAGATAAAAACTGTCTAAGTTATTCTAAGTTGTTAACAACTAAAATGACAGTTTACGCCCGCTATAGACGTTTAGAACGCTCGAGTTGCAATCTTGTGTCGAATGGTTGCGAATTCAAGGGGAGTGTGAGTAAAAGTTATTAAAAAGTAAAAAGGCCACGCGAGTGCTTGGCCTTTATTTATTTTATAAATTACGCAAAAAATTATTCAGGTGCTACTTCAAGTGTTGTAAATAAAGCATAACGGCCAGCGTCTACGCCTTCTTCGTTTACTTCAACATCGTTAGACGTTTCTATTAAGTATAAGCCAGGCTCTTTCCACGTAGTTGTGAACATACCATTTTTATCGGTAGTTACTTTTATTTCGCCACGTTCGTTACGATAGCGTGTATCGCCTTTTAAAATGCTTACTTCAATGCCTTCGCCCGCTGGCTTGCCATCTTGTAGTAACTGAAAACGCGCTTGCTCGCCAACAAATAAATCGTTTGGATGCGTTGGGCCGCTAAGCTCAAGGCCTAAGCCAAGTTGTGCAGGCTTAGAAGTACCGTTACGGCTTACAAATGTATCTACTGTAGATATAACTTTAGTTGTGGTTACATCTTTTGCATTGCTTGGTAATTTAGCTTCTGACTTTTTACCAAATACGCGCTTGCGCTTACCTTCTTCGTTTTTGTAGAAGGTCATGTACATTGGCTTTTGCGTCATGGCAATGTGGTAAGTGCCTTCTTCTTTTAGGCTTACCGCCGCTGAGCTTTTACGCTTTAGGTAATAAGCACGAATGGTCTCAGATACTTCTTCGCCGTTTGGTGCAAGGGCCATAAGTAGAGTGTCGTCGTACTCTGCGCCTTTTTCTTTTGGCTTAAAGGCTTTGTCGGGTGCAAACATTTCGTTAGAAATACTCGCGTCAATCATTACGTAGTGCGCTTTGTCACCAGATAATGACGTGTGCGAAGGTAATAACCAACGACCATGTGCACTTGCCGATGTAGATACCAGCGCCGATAAGCTAAGTGCGCCAATTAAAGCCGTTTTTAATAAATTAATTTTCATTGTATTTCCTTAAATTCAAATGATTAAGTAGCAGCTACTTAGTGCTTACGGTTACAAAACTTGTCGAAAATTCTTTTTTACCTTCAATGGTCACTTTGCCAGCTTGCGATAAATCAAGCTCTACGCGGCTGTAATCACGGCCGCCTTCTTCGCGCACAACCTCAATGTTTAAAAGGTATTTGCCAGGCTTTACGGCATTGCCGTCTAAATCTTTACCTTGCCAGTCAATGGTGTAAGTACCTGAGCGCTTAGTTGCACCACTTATGCCGTCAAAGTTAATGTCGGTTTTACCTGCTTTACGCCACCATTGGCGCAAATCTTTAAACCATTCTGCTTTTTGAACCCATAGCGCAAGCGTCGTTACGTGTTTACGCTTTGGCGTTTCTAGCCAAACAGCTACGTATGGGCGGTGGTAAGGTTGTACATCAAGATCGGGTAGGGTTAATTCAATCTCTAGCTGTGGCGTTTGTGCCTGCGCAGTTGTTTGAAATAATGCGGCAACCATTAATAGTGCTGCACTTAGTACCGTACTTACTTTTAACATTAAGACACTCCTTTAATTTGTGGCACCCAACATAAATAAATAACCAAAGGCGTTGCTATGCCTAAAACGGTTATCCATATTCCTGCTAAGCGTTTTTTTCTGTTTTGAAATAAAATAATCATCCCGGTGATTGAAAAAATAATCATCAATACCGCTGAAATATCAATAACCCAGCTCCACACGGCGCCACTGTGGCGGCCTTTGTGTAAATCGCCAATCAGGCTTAAAAAGCCACCGGTTTGGTAATCTAGGTTTAGCTCACCGGTTGTAAAATCAAGCTCTGCGTAAGCAAAACCTGCCGGTAGTGGGTAGTCGAGCATAACCAGCGCGTCTTCTTTTTCCCACTCAATGCTTTTAACTTTAGTGAGCGCGTATTGCTCGGCAAAAAACGCTTCTATGTCTGGGTAGAGGGTGGGTAATGTATCTAGTTGAGTATTCGCTTTAGCCATTAACGCTTGAGGAATAGCGGTACTTACTTGGCCGTTGTTTTTGTCGTTTTTAAGCCAATCAATATGGTTAAGTACAATGCCGCTAACGCAAAATAAAATAAGCAAAAAAAACAAAGCTGTAGAAATATAAATATGGAGCGCACGGCTTGTGCTGTACAAAGCCCGCTTATTAATAAACGCCATAAAAACAGTAATTAAATTAAATTTAGAACATGATAATCATTTGCATTAACTATTACAAATTTACTTACTTAACTTTACATTAAATTTTTGGCTAAACGGTGTGTGCATGCAAAAAAGGGCGGTTATTTAGCGCTTGGTGGGTGCGAGGGCCTTAAAATTAGGTAAATCATAACGGCTATTTCAATTACGCCAACAAGGTAAATAACCCAAACAGGGGCGTTTGAGTAAAGCAAAAATACAAAACCAATTAGCATACCAATCGCGGCGTAGCATTTTGCTTTTACAGGCACTACTTTATGCGCTTGCCATTGTTGTAAGGTAACGCCGTAACGAGGGTGGCTAAGTAGCCAGTGTTCAAGCGCTGGTGATGAGCGAGTAAAGCAGGTAAGCGCAAGAATAAAAAAAATGGTGGTAGGCATAACCGGCAGCACAATACCAATAATACCAAGAGCCACTAACAATAACCCAAGTGCTTTAAGCCATAAGTTTTTATAACAAATAAATACTGCTTTTATATTCACTTAGGCTCTTTAAGTAATGGCTGTTAGTTAGGATTGTAGGCCAAATAGTTATAAAATCGAACCCTATAAACGCAAAAAAGGGCAAACTAAGTCTGCCCTTTTAAAATACTAAATATGTTTTACTTATTTAGAAGTAGTAACCTACGTTGATGTTAAAGCGACGTTCTGTGTCGCCATCACCTGCAACAGAGCCACCAATAAATGGCTGGTTACGTGCTTGAATAAAGTCAAAGTAAGTAAATAATGCACCGGCCGATACGCTCATGCCTGTAACGTTCATCCACGTATCTGGGCTGTCGTCAGACTTGTCGTAAATAATGCCGTAATCGTTGTAAAATTGAACGCCTGTTACTGGGCCCCAATCAAGCGATAGGTCGTAAGCTACGTTAAAGTTGGTCATGGTTGCTTCGCTTGATACGGTATCGTAGTAATCAAACGCGCCAACTACAAAGCGGTTGCTGTTGTCGTCTAGGTCGTAGTCGTACTCGCCGTGCTGAAATTGAATATTCCAGTTGTTAATTTGGCTATTTACATGAAACGCCCATGCGCCGTAGTTACCTGCACGGTCGTTACCGTCGTGCAAACCACCGCTTAGTAGTGATACGCCAATATCGGTTTTAGCGTTTTCACTGTGCTCAATTTGATACACTGTACGGCCAGCAAAAGTGTTGTACTCACCAAGGCGTGAACCTGGTGCGTCGTAAGTGCCTTCGGTTGTTGCACGGCTACCAACAATATCGTAAGAGTAACGTTCGTTAACTTCTGAGCTGCCATCAACGCCGCCTACTTCATCATTTTTGAAAAAGCCGAGGTCTAGTTTCCAGTTGTCTTTAAGTTTACGGTTTACTGTTACACCTAAATCAAAGTCATCTTCTAGGCCAACGTAGTAGTTGGTGCTAAAAAAGTAGCTGTGTGAGTTGTATGGGCCGTTACCAAACGGTACAGGTGCAATACCGGCTTGCGCTTCCCAGCCATCTGTAAATTCGTAACCTAAGTATGCATACTTAACAATGGTCATGTAATCGTAAAAACGAAAATCACCATTTACAGAAATATCGCTAATTTCACCCGATAAGTTAAGGCGAAATACTTCAAAGTCTAAATCGCCGCCACGGTCTTGCGTGTCTTCATCGTAGGTGTTTGTGCTGTAGTTAAAACGTACGGCACCGCCAATTTTAATGCCTTCATCTTCTTGTTCAGGCGCAGCGGCGGCAACAACAACTTCTTTGTTGTCGGCCTTTTTACTGATCTCGGCAACTTGTTGTTCGTGTTGCTTGTTGATTTGGCTTTGCTTTGATTTTTCATCAGCAAGCTGCTGTTCAAGCAACTGCATTTGTTGCTTAAGCTGCTTTAATTGGCTTTGCAGTGTGTCGAGATCGGCTGCATGAGCAGTGCTTGCTGCACCGCCAAGCATTAGTGCTAGCGTTAATTTTGAGAGTTTAGTCATTGTTGATGCTCAGGTTTTGATTAAAAAATAAAAAAATTCAAGGTGCCCAAAAGCCCCTTACGAATGATGTAAGAACTAATTTAAATTTATTTTTTATTTTTTTTATTTATTTGGTGTTTGAGTTAACGCGCCTACCTCTAATAGAGGTGATGCGTCTAACTTATCAGCATCCATCATTGCTGCAACGCGTTGCATAGATGAAAGCAATAAACTTTGCTCCCACTCTGCAAGTGCAGAAAACTTTTCAATAAAGTGTTCTTGCAGTGGCTGAGGTGCTTTTTCTAGTAACTCTTTCCCTTGCTCGGTGAGGTATAAGCTCACTCGGCGTTTATCCATTTGACTACGAACGCGTGTTACAAGGTTTCTGCTTTCTATTCTATCAAGAATATTAGTTACAGTAGCCGGGCTTAAGTTAACATTCTGAGCGATACGGCTTGCTGTTATTCCATCGGTGTGCGCTACTTCTTGCATTATAAGCAATTGTGGGCCTGTTAAACCTGATGTTTTATTTAGCTGCTTAGAATGTAAGTCAATCGCGCGGATTACTTTACGTAAAGAAACTAATAATTCGTCATATTTTTGCATTTGCTTATCTCGTCGATGGGCCAAAGGTGTGCCGTAATCGCGAAATGTTACACATCAAATAAATTGAATTCAAATAATAAATTAAGCTTTAGCCCCTGTTTATTGGTTTTTATTAGTTTGAGCAGAAACTAAAATAGTATAATTTTGTTTAAAACTTATTAAATGTTATTAGCATATTGTTTGCATTGTGGTGCGCACACTACGTATGTTGTGAATGATTGGCAAGTCTTATGGTTTAGACTTTAGTATTATACCCACCTGCATTAATACCTTAATAAATTTAACATGCGTTTGCCTAAGCTTAGCCGCGGTTTTACTGCCTTAAAGCATGGCCAATATTTATACGCATTAACGTTATTTATAACAGCTGTTATTAATTGGTAATTGTTTGTAAGTTAGCTGTGTATGTATTAATCGCCAATGAACAAATTATGCACGCAATGTTTAGTGAGTATAGCGTATACTTTGCACATGCATTATTGTTTATATGCACATGTTAAAAATCTTTAATATCAGCATTGTAGGGAAAAACATGAAATTATCGCCATCAGTTAGCATTGAACAAAGCGAAACCGGCCTAGAGTTTATAAAAGTTGCGAGCTCAAAGTGTGATGCAAAAATATTTTTGCAAGGCGGGCAAATTACCGAGTTTATTCCAAAAAATAACAAGCCACTTATTTGGATCTCTAAAAACGAGTCGTTTCAAGAAGGGGTGAGCATTCGCGGTGGTATTCCTATTTGTTGGCCTTGGTTTGGTAATCATGAAAACCAAGATTGGCCAGCACACGGCTTTGCACGTACCAGTTTATGGCAAGCTGATGCTGTGCATGAAGATGATGAGCACATTACAATTAGCTTAAACTTACCCATGAAATTAGTTAACCCAACGTATTGGCCGCATCAATCGGCGTTAAAGGTTGAGTTTGTTTTGAGCGAGCAATTACAGGTGCGTTTAACAACCACTAATTTAAGTAATAGCCCTTTTAGCTATACGCAGGCTTTGCACAGCTATTTTCCTACCTCAGATATAAATCACACCCATGTAGAAGGTTTACAAGGCGCGCAATATATTGAGTTTGGCGAAGGGCCGTTTGCGCAAAACGCGCCAGTGAAGTTTACCCGCGAAACCGATATGGTTTATACCCAGGCCGCTAAGCAGCAGCACATTCACACCCCAGATGGGATTATTAATGTAAGCCGCGAGAACTCAAGCTCGTGTGTGCTGTGGAACCCATGGATAGAAAAATCTAAGCGTTTATCTAATTTTGCTGACGATGAATACCTGAGCATGGTGTGTTTAGAAGCCGCCAATGTGTTAGAAGATAACGTGACACTTGAGCCTAAACAAAGCCATACGTTAGTTACTACAATCAGCTGGGCTTAACAGTCAGTAAATAGGAAAGGTACTTAAAATCGTGTTTGATAATCAGCAAGTAATGGATTTACCAAAGCATAGCGAAATACAGCTCAATCCCTTGGCCGATAAAGCGTTACTACACGTGCAACTTAATTGGCTGGCGTTTTACATTCCTTTTTGCGCGGTACTGTTTGCTGTTTGTTACTTTAACGAAGCGTTTGCTAACAAAGCACAAACCTACTTGCTGATAGGCGTGCCTATTTTAATATTGGTTTCAATGCTTTATAACGCCCTGAGTATTAAGCTGCAGGGCTTTGCGCTGCGCAATCACGATATTGCCTTTAAAAAAGGGGTTATTTGGCAGCAAATAACGATTTTGCCCCTCGCGCGCGTACAGCATATGGAAATTCACCAAGGCCCCATTGAGCGAAAACTAAAGTTAGCCAGCTTAAAGTTATTTAGTGCCGGCGGGGTCAGTGCTGATTTACAAATAAGTGGCTTAACCCACGCGCAGTGCAAAAACATACGCCAATTTGTACAAAATTATCGCCAAGACGACACACCCGCGCAGGTTGAATTAGCAAATGAGTAATACCATTAGCCAGGAGCAAAGTAGCTCACTACATTGGCAAAAAGTATCGCCTTGGGCGGTGTTGTATTTTGTGGTGTATTTTAGTGTGCGCTTTGTAAAAGACGGGCTTTTAAACCTGCTGCCTATGCTTGTGGTGTTTGTAACACAAGTAGAAAACAAGCTGTTTTGGGCGCAAGTTGCAGGTGCTATTGCGATAGTGACACTGCTAATATATTCAATTTTATATTACATAAATTTTAAGTTTTGCATTAGCGACGATCACGAAATTTTGCTTAACAAAGGGGTGTTTAAAAAAGAGCGCCTAACGCTAAAATTTTCGCGCGTGCAAAACGTTAATATTGCAGAGCCCTTTTATTTTACGCCCGTTAATTTGGTTAATTGTATTTTTGATGCCGCAGGCAGCGTAACCCAAGAGGCGGTATTGCCAGGTGTTACCAAATCCTATGCACAGCAAATGCGTAAACAAATTTTTGCCTTTAAAGCGCAGCAGCAACCCGACGAGCAAACACCCTCAAGCGAGCATTTTGAAGCAGAAAATAGCTTACGTATCAGTAATAAAGAAATCGCTAAATTTGGCTTAATGTCTAATATGGCTATATTAGCAATGGCCGCTATTGCGCCTTTTATAAATGTGTTGGTTGATTTTTTAGAGCAGCAAATTATTGCTAAGGTAGAGGGGTTTTATCAGCAAGAGCTTGGTTTACTGGCAAGTGCTGCAACCTTTGCCATGATAACGCTTATTGCTTTGCTTGTTTTAACGGCTGTGATGTTGTCGGTAGGTATGTCGCTTATTCGTTTTTATAACTTTGAGCTTTACTTTAAAGGCCAAAAATTTAAACGTATTGCCGGCTTATTAGAGCGCCATCAGTTGTCTATGAGCATGGATAAAGTGCAATCTATAGTTATAAAACAAAACCTAATGGGGCGGTTACTAAAGCGTTTTACCGTTGAGTGCTTACAAGCTAGTAGCGGGGGGATAGCGGCGGGCGTGGCTGCTAAAAAAAATAAACAAACCTTAGTGTTACCCGTTTTAAATAGCGAGCAAGTAGATAGCGTTTGCCAATGGATTTACCCGTGGTTTAATAGCAAAAAATTGCAGTTTAACGGCGCAGAACGTGCCTTACTTTATAAAAACTTGAGCTTTTATGCCTTAATTCCAAGCGCTATTGTGCTGTTAGGTTGTTATTTAGGCGACTTTAATGCCTGGCTTAGCTTGGGAGTATTACTTATTTTAGCGGGATTAGTAACGCTTGCTTATCAGCGTTATGGCTATTATTTGCATGAAGACAGCGGCCGTTTTTACATGGTGGTACGCAAAGGTATGATAGGTGTGCATTACCGTGTGTTTGAACTGTATAAAGCACAAAGTGCACGCAGTATTAGTACCTACTTTATGCGCCGCGCAGGGCTTAAAAGCCTGTATATACAACTTGCATCAGGGTTTGCCTTTATGCCCTATATAAAGCAGCAAGATGCTGATTACATAATTGATTTTACTCTTTATCAGGCGGAGTCAACGCAGCGCAACTGGATGTAGTTATACCAATCGACTTACATATTTAGCCTTTTTAGGTTGCCAAATAAAGCGTTAACGGCGTTATTGATTTTTCATGTAAAACAAGGCATTGCTAAATTTAAAAGCTTATAAATTATACACTTTCATAAGCTTTGTTACATTTTTTTACTGCAACATTAGTTGGTTTAATAATACTCTAAGTGGTATCAATCATTTAAAGGATTATTATGAAAAAATCACTCATCGCTGCCTCTTTGTTATTAGCCACACCTACCTTAGCTGCTGATTGGCAAACTATTCATACCGAGCACTTTAATGTGCATTACAGCACCGAAAACGCCGATTATGCTAAATCGACAGCGGTCGAACTTGAAATAGTGCGCACCAAAGTGCTTGAGCAGCAAAACCGAGCGCTCGATAAAGTAGTTGATGTGGTGGTGTTTGATCCCCTAAATGCGCCCAACGGCTTTGCTTTACCTACTTCTAATAATCCTTTAATGGCCCTTTTTACCACGCCCCCGCAATCAGATACGGTGGTTTCTAACATTAGTGGCTGGCAGCAATTGCTGATATTGCACGAATATATTCACTTAGTGCATTTAGCGCAGCCCACACGCAACACGTGGCAGCAAAAAATACGGGGTGTGTGGGATATTTACGACTTAACTTACAGTGATATGCCGCGCTGGGTAGCCGAAGGTTATGCAACCTTACTTGAGTCAAAAATGACGGGCCGAGGGCGACTATTTGATAACTACACTGAGTCAATGCTAATTGAGTTTGCTCAGCAGGGGGCATTGCCTAGCTATAGCCAGCTAAGCGATACAGAGGGCGGTTTTATGGCTGGCTCTATGGCGTACTTAATGGGCAGCCGGTTTTTAAATTGGCTAGAGCAAACTTATTCAGCGCAAATGCTCGATGCCGTTTGGACACGTATGCAGGCAGTTAAAAAGCGTGATTTTAACGAGGCCTTTACTGGGATATTTGGCCAAAGTGCGGCTAAGTTATATGGCCGCTTTATTGCACAATATACCTATAAAGCGATGGCAAAAGAACAGCATGAGCCTGCGCTTAACAGCGAGCTGTGGTTAAAGCTTAACTTATACGCAAGCAACCCTGCGCTTTCAAAAGATGGCAGTAAACTTGCGATTGTTGAGCGCGATAAAGATAAAAAAACTAAGCTTATTATTTATAGTACGCAGGATAATACTAAAGCTGAAGATGAATTTACAAAAGCACAAAAAGCGCTATTAGAAAACGATGCATTGGATATACCCGATAACGCCCCGAGTGTATTTAAACGTGAGAAAAAGCACGTATTAAATCAAATAAACAGAGCGGGAATTGCTAATCCACAATGGGTAAATAACAGTACACTTTACTTTAATGCTTATACACGTGAAGAGACGGGTATTTATAACAAAGTGTCTGATATTTTTAGTTATAACACCGAAACCGGAAAAGTTGAGCAGTTAACTAAACTTGCTGGCTTACGCCGCTTTAGTGTTACAAACAATGGAGAAACCCTTTACGCCGAGCAAGTACGTGGTGGCTACTCAGAATTAGTAAAAGTAGACTTAACAACACAAACCATTACCCCTTTATTTACTAAAAGCTTAAAAACAGCTTACGACTACCCAACTTTTAGCCCTGATGAAACCCAATTAGCTTATGTATCAGCCAATTTAAATGAGAATTGGCAATTGTATATACAAGACGTTGCCAATAATACTCGCCAAGCCGTGCCTATGCCAAATGGGTATCAATACCTTAGCCAACCCAGCTTTAGTAAAAACGGAGAAAAAATTTACTTTGTAGCCGGCTTAAAAGGCTCAACTGATATTTATAGCTACCATATTGCAAGTAGCACATTAACTAAATTTACCCAGGGCCAAGAAGCCGTTGCCCACCCGCTAGAAACAAACGAAGGAGCATTACTTTATTTATCTATTACTGCTGATGGGCCTAATGTAAAGCGACTACCGAGTACGCTAGAGGGTGAAATAATCACTGATTTAGCACTTGATAATAGCGCGCCACTGCTTTTGGTTGATCAGTACACTTTGCCTAAAGCAAAAATATATAGCGAAAATGTAGGTAAACAAAGCAGCTACGATGTGCTTGATCAGCATGCGAGCCTAGCGCTAGGCGCACAGTATTACTCGGCCGCTTCAAGTGCTTTAAATATAAATATTAAAAGTAGTGACTTACTTAAACAGTTAGACCTTCAAGCGGGCTATAGTGTTGATTTAAATGATGATGCTTTGCATGGCGGATACGCCCAGGCAAAATACAATGCACTGCCAGTTAAGCTTAAATTGAGTGTATTTGATTATGATTTAAATACCGCAAAACAATACCAAGCGAGCGAAAATGCAGATGTATCTGCACGAGGTGGTTTTGCAGCCTTAAGTTACCCGATTAAATACGCGGCGTTTAGCATAACGCCAGAGCTGGCTTATAACTATACCGATTATAAGCAAGACTATAATAAATGGGCACGTATAGGCATTACACAAAGCTGGCAGTACGACCGCCAAGCATTTGCTATAGGGCAAAGTGTTAATGCCCAGTATTACGATGGCAGCAGTAAAAACAATAATTGGGATGGCTATGATTTAGCGGCCAAAGTATTTGGTAAAGCGTTTGATGTGCCGCTTTATATTAATTTTACTCAAAAGCAGCGCGATGATAGCAGCTTAGCGCTAGGCGGGTTTAACTCAAACCTAATTAGCGAGCACCAAAATAGTGAGTTTGTGCTTTCATCAGAGCTGCCATTTTATAGCACAACTGCTGAGCGCTACATGGGTTATGGCGGTGGTTTTAGTTTTAAAGAAGGCATGCCATGGCTTTATTACAAACAGCATCAGGTAGATGATGCGGTATACGCACAAAGTTATGGTTTAAAGTATCAAGGCAATTTTAGCTTTGGATTAGGCCCAGTCGGTGTGAACGATTTAACCTTTAATATGGGATTATCCCGCGTAGAAGGCGATAGCTTTGAGGATGAAATGCGCGGCTGGTTTAGCTTTTACTACTCGCTTTAAGTAAATTGCTATAACACGCTAATGCACTTGTGTAATAAGTGCATTAGCAAAAGCCGCGTTTAAACTAATTTAAAATAAAGGTGGTTAATTGTGCTTGTTTAGCGACGCAAGCTTAGCTTGATATACGTTTAGCCTTTCTTTATTGCGCTCATACTGGATGGCTTTTTCAAGCAAGCTTTGTGTTTGCGCTGTGTTACCTTGTTGGTAGCGAATTTTAGCCAGCTCTAAATAGAGCTCCGATATATAAGGGGCTTTTGCAATGGCAAGTTCGAGTTGTTTTTTAGCTTGAGTGACCTTGCCCTGATGTAAGTTATTTTTAGCAATAACGAGTAGCTCGTAGGGATCTTTTTCTTTATCAACAAGCTGGCTTGTAAGGCGTTTTTCTAGTGTTTTATCTCCCAGCTCTTTTGCTAATATTCGATAGTTATTAATTAAATTTATACTTATATCGTTTCTATCAAGCGCGGTTTGGTAAATCATGTGAGCGCTTTTTAAATCGCCTGCACGGCGGTGCAGCACGCCGGCTATATTAAACAGCTCTGCATCGTTTGGGGTAAAGCGGTTGGCTTGCATAATTAAAGAGTAAGCCTTATTGAGATTGTTTTCGGCTAGTGCCGTGGCGGCTAAGTTGCTATAAAAATTAGAGAGTAAATCGTTATACGTAGCGCTGCCTGAATAAAAGCTGCCGCGTGTGGGGAAGTAATCAATTAACGTGCCTGCGCGAATTATTACAATAATATCTTCATCTGTTTCTTTTTTTGGGGCGTAAATTTTCGTTCTAAAGTGGTTAGCAACATAAATTACATTGCCTTCTTTGGCATACACAGGTTCGCTCGTCATTTCTTGAAAGCTGGTTTCGAGATTTAAAAGCTGCGCATAGCTTTGCGTAAGTATGGCTAAACTAATGCAGTTACCTTCTGAGCGTTCAATCGCTTGTTGGGCTGTGAGGGTGGCGCCATCATACTTAAAGTTGGTGAGCTGGTTTTGCAGGTAATTAAAAATAATTTCATCAGCGCGAACATTGCTTAAACGTGAGTGTGCGTAGGCTAAAAACGCGCTTTTTTCAGGCTCCGACAGCTCAAAAATACTGTGCTCGCTAGGTGTTTTAACCTGCTCGAACAGCGAGTGATTTATTATATGGGTAAGTTGTACTTTTTTAATTGGCGCTTCGGGCGGGGTGCTACTGCAAGCAGTTAGCAATAAACTAAGTGTAAAAACTAAATATTTCATATATCACCTCACTGTGATTTTTAACATTACAGTGAGGTGATTTTTTAATCAAGCACTTACAGTGCGGTGTTTACTTAAGCGGTTTTTTTGAGACTGTTTTTTACGCTTACGGCGAGTAAACCATAAATAAAAGCCAGTACCGCCAAGCCAAACGGGGCTTAAACCAATAACACACCAAATTATTTTACTAATGAGCCCTGCAAAATAACCAAAGTGTAGTTTTCTAAAGCTATCAATTACTTGCCAACCTACACCCACTTCGCGAATGTCCCAGTTAGCCATATGCTCGCCCGTTAGCTTATTGTAAGTCACGGTATTGGCATATTCACTGGCAAGCGGGTTGCTGGTATCAACCTCACCAAATAACGTTATGTTTTCGTCTGGCTCAAGCGGCATTACTAAAAACGTACCATTAAAGGTGGGTATTTGCTTTTGGCTGTCATCAAGTACGTGCTGAAAAGAAATCTCTTCATTGTATAAATTTTTAGTTAATACAAAGTGCTCTTCTTCTGCGTGTTCAATTACTTCGTGATACCACACCGCGCCATTAAAGTAGCCGCCGGTGATGGCTAAAATTATAATAATTGGCGAGCCAATTACACCGGTCATTTTATGAATGTCGCTAAGTACTATTTGCAGAGTTGCACGCCAGCGTACGCTAAATAACCGCTGCCAAAACTTACGATAAATAATAAGACCTGTAATACCCAGTACTAAAAAAAACACCGCAAAAAAGAACCCTAAAACAGTGCCAGTTTGCCCTGGTAAGCTTTTTAAATCGTTAAGTAAAAAGGTGTAATGCAAGTCTAAAAACCAGTCGGTAAAGTAATGGCTAGTGCCTACTGGCTCCGATAAAATATTGCCCGTGTATTGATCTAAATGAAATTTATACCAGTCCTCTGTACCGCGTTTAATTAAATAAACCCGATCAGCAGTATCATCGTTAAATATTTCCCAGCTACCTACGACATACTCAGGGTAGGTTTTTTGAGTTTTTGTTATAAGTGTATCAATAGGTAAGCGGTTGGCTTGTTGTTGTACAACAAAGTGACTGTCTGGCATTAGTAAGCCGTCAATCTCGCTTTTAAATACCAAAACGCTACCAGTTATACTGATAACAAGCAGCGGAATAAGCGCTATAAGGGCTACCCAGCTGTGAATTTTAAAAAGTGTTTTTCTCATAGTTTATTTTTTGTGTAATTGCCACGGACCTGCGTATGATAACAATTATCAGTTCTATTTCATAGTTGTGCGATGAATGCACAATAATTGTTTTAGAGCGAGCCGATCTCTAGAGTAAAATGTGTTTAAGCTGTGGTGTAAGGTTGGTAACTTTTAAATGCAAAGAGGCTCTGGTGTTCACTTAAAGTAACGCTTTTTGTACAGCTATCTTGCCAGTGCCTAATATAGGTTTACGCTAATTTGTTGAGTAAAATGTATTCATCATTACAATGCGCGCTCACTTTAAAACCCTTTTAAAAACATATGTTTATTTATTGTTTCAGGCGGGTTTTATATTAACATTTAAGTAACGAGCGAGGTTGTTTTGGCGCACTATCTACCTATTTTGTCGGCTTTTATTTTAGTTTTTAGCTTTTTACCGCTATTGAGCAAAATTAGAAAGAATCGCAGTGTGTCGGGGTTATCACTATTAATGATGACCTTTGGTTTAGCGCAAAGCCTCTACTTTATTACCTACAATATTTATTTTGAACGCTACTTTATTGCTTTACCATTTTTTGTAACTGGGGCGCTAAGTGGCTTAATTTTATATTACTTTGCACGCTATAACGCCGCAAAAGCAGAACGTATACAGCTTGTGGCTATGCTTGGCTTTTCGTTATTACCTTTTTTATTGCTGTTAAATAAAAGCTTAGAAACATCATCGGTGCTCAACGCCCTTACATACGTAGGGCTGGTAATGAGCTCAGTGCGGGTTATGCCGCAAACGTACAAAACCTTACGCAGTGGCAATATTAGCAATTTAAGCGCCCGCTACTTTAGCTTGCAGTTTGTAGCAGGTACCTGTGGCTTATTTGTAGAGCTAAGCAGTGCTATGCCCAGCACCTCGCATATTTTAATGTTTGTTATGCTACTACTTACAAATGCCGTGCAATTTGCATGTATGCAATATTATAAAATGCGCCCCGCAATGGCTTAAAAAACAATCGTCTTCTATTTATATTGTGCTAAATATGTGGCAAGTTACTTTATCAAATAAAAGGATAAAGTATGAATTGGAATCAGTTTGGCTACATTTGCCGTGTCTATAGTTCTAAAACATTAAGTGCCGCACAAAAAGAAGAGCTAACCACACAATCGTATTTAGCCGTTTATGCTAATAAATACGCAGACAGTAAATTAGCCAATTGCCTTGCAGCAAAATTTGCCCTGCAAGATGCAGGTATTTTGCAAAAACAAGCCCTGCATTATCAATGTGTACCGCAGCTAGTTAGCGGGTATAAATTTGAGCACAAAGGCATTTTTAGCTATTTAACTGCTGTTTTTTTTATTTATGTTTTTTCTTCGCTTTTATATCAGTCTTTTGTTGTTCCTACATTTGTAGAGATATATAGCAATCATATGGCTTCTTCCGCGCACACCTTAGGTGATTACTTTTCTTATTGGTATGTGCCAATTATTCTATTGGTTTTACTGCAAAGCATTATTTTTATAGTAATTTTTAAAATTAAAAATGCATGCGCTTTAACCGACTCGCAGCCTTTTATTGGTTTATCAAAAGCTTTACTTCCCCGCAGTTTAATTAAGAAATACGATCGCCTAATGACAACGCTTAACTTTGCGGTAAATTTCAAAGAGGATGAAAACGCCGCAATAGTCGAAACTAAACATTTGGCTAAGTGTGATTCGTTAGGCTACGAAACTCATGAAGAGTTTAAAGTGTTACTTGAGCAGCTGCTGGAACAATTTAATTTGCAGGCTAAAGGCTTTATAAATAAGCTAGTTATTCTGTATGGATTAGTCATTGTTGTGTCAATTTACTTATTTGTGAAAGCGGCTTATCAACCAATTTTTATGCTAGGAGAAGTGTTATGAAGTCAAAAGGATTTACGCTAATTGAATTGATGGTCGTAATTTCTATTATTGGTATTTTGGCGGCCGTTGCTTTACCTCAATACAGTAAATATATGCAAAAAGCTGAACTTGTTGATCCGCTTGCTATGGCCGCAGTAATTAGAGAAGACGTAACTACGTATTACATTGAAAACAGAGAGTTTCCTAAAAATAATAAACAAGCAAACGTGCCTGAAAGTAAATATTTAATAGGAAATCGAGTGACAGGTATTTCCATAGAAAACGGTGCAATTAACATTAGCTTGGGGAATAAAGCCTCGCAGCCTTTGCAAAATACAGTTTTAACTTTTAGACCCGCAGTCGTTACTAATAGCCCCACAAGTCCTATTGCATGGTTATGTGGTTTTGATGAACCTGTTGTAGGGATGCAAGCTGTGGGTGAAAATAAAACGACAGTACCTAAAGATGTATTACCTTCGGCTTGTTTATAACTAATTTAGGGGGGAACCTATGCAACTCACCATCCATCAAATTGATGCGTTTACCAGCGAGTTATTTAAAGGCAATTACGCGGCTGTGATCCCGCTTGAGTCGTGGCTTAGTGATGAGTTAATGCTTAATATTGGCGCTGAAAATAATGTTTCTGAAACTGCGTTTACTTGCCCTTTGGCAGATGGCAGTTTTGCAATACGGTGGTTTTCGCCATTAATGGAAATAGATTTTTGCGGCCACGCTACGCTCGCTGCCGCGTATGTTTTATGCGAGCAGCACAACCTTAGCCAAGTGCGCTTTAACGCCGCGGCTGTAGGGGAGCTTATTGTTAATAAAAATAGCGATGGCAGTTTTGCTATGACCTTTCCTAAACAAGCGCCAGATGAAGTACAAGCGGTACCCGATGCGCTATTGAAAGGGTTGTCTATACAACCAGTTAAGGTGCTTAAAAATCGCCAAGCATATTTTGCTATATACGAAAATGCTCAACAAATTAATGATTTGACCACTGAGTCTGATTTGTTAAAAGCCTTATATCCACTTGATGTGGTCGCCACAGCGAGCTCTGCTGAGTACGATATTGTGTCTCGTTATTTTTGGCCAGCAAGTGGCGGCGAAGAAGACTTTGTTACGGGCTCTATTCATACCGGCCTTGCCCCTTACTGGGCGCAGCAATTAGGTAAAAATAAATTAAATGCGTATCAGGCTTCAAGCCGTGGTGGTTTTATACAATGCGAAGTAGGCGAAAATACAGTGACCTTAACCGGTAACGCTGTGCGGTATTTAAAAGGCACAATTTATTTATAAATAAACAGGCCACGTATTACGTGGCCTGTTTGATTTAGTTAATTAAGCTTCTAACGCTTTAGCTATTAAGTGATCAATATACTTTTTATGCGCTTTAGTTGCTGTATCGGCTCCCCATCCTACGCTTGTATCAGCTATTTGTGTTAGCTGATAGAGCGCGGCAGTTTTTGCCAAATTGTCGTGTTTACTGGCTTTGCCTAGGCCTGCAATAGCAATAAGCTGATTTACATACTCTATTTGTAGATTGCGGCTAACAGACGTGCTCTCTTTGCTATCAACAAAAATACTGGCAGTTAGGTCGTCCATAAATTGCGTTAGGCTATATTCGTTACCGTACAGCGCGGTGTCTGAAATACGCAGCATAACAGCAGGGTGCAGCAATTGCGCAAGTACTGTTTTTTGCATGCCTAAAATCATTTTGTGCGCTTTAGGGTCTTCATTTTTACCATAATGGCTAAAACCACGACGCTGTTGCTGTAAATAGTTATACAGTGGTTGCATGCTAGTGAGTACATCTGGCGCAAATACATATTTAGCAAGTATGTTCATTGCTTGTGTTTGGCGCTCAAGCGGTACTGGGGTAAAGGGTTTATCAGCATGCTTGTCGCCCACAACTGCACGTTCAACATATACGCCACCTATTTGGCGAGAAACAATGCCCGCTTGCGAGCGGTATTGGCCAAATAAACTATTAGCTGAGGTAACCAGTTGTTGGTAAGACTCACCCTTTACTGTGGCTTTATCTTTTAGCTCAGTAAATAACTTATTAATTAGCGCCATACGGTCGGCGCCATAGGCTGCAGGGTTTGATGAAAGGTCGCCTATCATTACCCGTGGGTCTATATGGCGACCCGGTGCGCGCATGTCGTCGGCATCGTTACCAAAGGCAAGCGTATGCTCGCTAGAGCGCGCTAATATAGTATTTAGGCGTGCGCGCTCTGCGGCTTCATCTTCAAGGGCTGTGCTGTAGCCATAGTTTATAGCCCAGTCGTCATAAGGGCCTGGCTTGGTTTGAAAAATATCGCCTTGCTGCACACCAATGGGTGCTATGTTGGCCGGCGCATAATCCATCACTGAGCCTGTAACTATGCCTTGGGTTTTGGTTTTATCATGAACCTCTTTTTCATCCCACAAAATAGACGATTTCATATTGTGGTTTAAGCCTAGTGTATGGCCTACTTCATGAAGAATTAACTGAGTTAAACCTTGGCGAATCATTTCATTGTCATCAATCGAGGCACCTGTTGCTAAGCCTTTAGCAAGTAATAGGTTTTGTTGAATTTCATGGCCTAGTGAGCAATTTAAATCGCCACTTGTGTGCAGGTTTTCGCCGTGGCTCATTGTGCCTTGTGTGTAAAGCGTGTCGTAAATCCAGCGGTTTTTCATAAACACAAACTCAAGCATAATGTCTGAGCCAAGTATTTCACCTGTTAGCGGGTTGGCAAGAGCCGGCCCGTAGCCACCAAATGGCGGTTTAGGTGATGATGTCCAACGTAATACGTTGTAGTTAATATCACCAGCATCCCAGGTTGCGTCATCGGGCTGTACTTTAACTTCTAGTGCGTTTTTAAAACCGGCTTTTTCAAAAGCGCTATTCCAGGTAAGTACGGCATCGCGTATTGTGTCGCGCCACTCTACTGGGGTGGTATTTTCTATCCACCAGGTAATTGGCTTTACTGGCTCAGAAAGCTCAGCACTAGGGTTTTTCTTTTGTAGGTCCCAGCGTTTAATAACATCTTCATACGGTGCCCAATCGGTCGAGGTCATTAGATCAAATTGATTGGTGAAATAGCCTATGCGCGCGTCATCTTTACGTGGTTTATAGTCGTTTTTTGGTAATGCAACAAAAGAGTGCTGCACCTTTACAGAGACATTGCGCGGGTCGCTTACTGCGCTTGTACCACGCACGGTGGGGCTGGCATTACTAAATACGTAATCTACAACCACATCTAAGTTATTTGGGTAAGGACGCTGCTTAACAATACGCGACTTTTTGCTGTTTAATTTACCCACTTTAAAGCGTTTTTTAGCTTTTTTATCGGCTGGGTTTGGCGTTGGCGATACCTTGTGTAGCGCCTCACTTAAAAATAGCTTGTTGACCTTAAAGGCTATTTTTCCTTGTTCTTCTTTTTCTATTTTAATGCTGGCTAAAACGGCTTCGCTAATATTGGCATTGCTTGCTTTGGCAATGGCACTGTTTTGATCAAATTTATAGCGAGGGGTTTTGCTAACTATATCTATGCGGTCAAAGTATTTTCTAAACTCAATAAGCTTGGTTTCTCTATAGGCACCGCGATAATGCCCAGCATCAGTGACACCGTCGACTGTATGGGCAAAGTATACAAAAGGGGTATTAAGCTGCGATTCGGTGATCACCATTAAGTGCTCACCGGTTTTTGGGTCTTGGTATAAATTAAAAATACCTGAAAATTCGGTTTGCCCTTCGACCATTTCGCTTAGGGTTGGTGGTTTTTTGTCTTCTTTTTTATCGCTAGCCAATGCGTGGCCGCTAAGCGCTACACTAAGTGTTAGCGCAAGGGTTGTTAATTTCATTGTAATAATCTTTTTCGCTGTTATTTATTTAGTGTGACTGTACGTAAATTAAAATTTGTTCGCACACCTTCTCGATGAAATAATAGCTTAAACCTGTAATTTGTTGATTTTAAATAGTAAAAGTTTGTAACAAAATATAATAAATGCGATGAATAGCAGGTGTTTGTTAACGGGTACACAGCTATATTTAGTTCCCAATTTGATTTGTAACAGTTGCTTACAAATGTCAGGTTAATGTTTTATTGCGCTCTGTTATTATAGTGTTAGTAGAAATATGAGGTAATTAGGATATGCAATCAAATTCACTGAGATGGGTGTTCCCATTTGTAGCATTAGCCATTGGTGTAGTGGGCTTTATGGGAATAAACGCTATTGCACAAGAAGATCAAAGTAAAACAGCAGTAGATACACGCCCCACCGTGCAAGTTGAGCCTGTAGAAGCTAATAATCATCAAGTAATAATAAACAGCTATGGCGAAATAAAACCATTAGAAAATACGCAGTTGGCGGCGCAGGTGTCGGGCGAAGTAATTAGCTGGCACCCTAACTTTGTAGCGGGTGGCGTGGTTTCTCGTGGCGATACACTTATTAGCATTGAAAAAGACAACTACGAAGCAGCCGTATTGGTAGCCGAAGCCGATTTAGCGCGCGCAAAAGCGGCCTTAATTGAAGAGCAAGCGCAGGCAAAAGTAGCCGAAGACGAAGCAAAGCGTTTTCCGAGTAAGGCACGTACTGACTTGTTTTTACGTAAACCGCAGGTGCTAAGCGCCCAAGCCGCGGTTAAATCGGCGCAAGCCGCATTAAAAAGAGCGCAACGCGATTTAGAAAACTGCGATATAAAAGCACCTTACGATGCGCTTGTTATAAGCCGCAATGTGGGGGTAGGCCAGTTTGTGGCTATGGGCGCACAAGTGGCCGATTTAAATAATATAGAAACAGCAGAGGTTATTATTCCTATTGCTGGTTTTGATAGCGTATTTTTACCGGAGCGAATTAAGGGCATTAAGGCCACTATTATTCAAAAAGGTTTAAACAGTTTTACACGTGAAGGCGTGATTGACCGCGACTTAGGTATTGTAGATAACGCGACGCGCATGAGCAGCTTAGTGGTACGTATTGAAGACCCTTACGCCTTAAAAACACAGCAACCGGCTATTAAATTTGGCAGCTACGTGCAGGTTAATTTTGCAGGTGCCATGCTTAATAATATTTACCGTTTGCCGCAATCATTAGTTAATAACCAAACGGTGTGGATAGTTAACGAAAACCAAGAGCTTGAACCGCGCAAAGTAACCGTAGTGAGAGAAGAAGGCGAGTACTTTTATATTAGCAGCGGACTTAACGCCGATGATAAGTTGGTTACCACGTTACCTGAGTACCCACAAAAAGGCATGCAGGTTAAAGTGGCTGGCATGGGCGAGCCAAGTAACGCTAATACAAACACCGAAAGTAGCGCTGATGCGCAACAGTTGTAAGGTGTAAATTAATGAGCGAATCAATTGAAAAAAAACAAACAGGGCTAATAGCTTATTTTGCTAAAAACTCTGTTGCAGCCAACCTAATGATGGTTTTTATCATCATCATGGGGATTATTAGTTACTTAACCATTCAGCGCCAAATGTTTCCTAATGTAGAAATTAACTACATTAATGTTGAGGCAAATTACCCCGGTGCCTCACCACAAGAAATTGAAGAAAGCATTCTTATAAAAATTGAAGAATCACTAAAGGATGTGACCGAAATTAAAAAGGGCGTGTACCGCGCCTTTAGAAATGGCGGTAGAGCAAGCCTTGAAATTAACACCGATGCAGAGCTTACCGATGTACTTGATAAGGTAAAGCTGCGCGTTGATGGTATTGCAACCTTTCCTGCAGGTATGGAACCTGTCACCATAAGTCAGATTGAGTTTAGACAAGATGTTATAGGGATGACCTTAGTTGCTGATTTGCCGCTGACAGAACTCAAACCAATTGCCAATCAAATTGAAGATGAGCTATTACAGCTATCAAACGTGTCGTTGGTAGAAAACGATGTGCCGCTTGATGAAATTGCCATTGAAATCGAACCAGACACTTTGCGCCAATACAACTTAACCCTAAGCGATGTAATGACCGCTGTGCGTAATTACTCTGCTAATTTTTCGGCGGGGCAACTAACAACAGATGCAGGGATTATTTCTGTTCGGGTTGAAAACCAGTATTACTCCGGCGATGAGTTTAGGCAAATTCCGGTAAAAATAGGCGAATACGGCGCTAAAGTATTGCTTCAAGACATTGCTGTTATTAAAGACCAATTTACCGAAGGCGAGCGCTACTTTAAATTTAATGGCGAAAACGCAGTGTATATGTCGGTAAAGGCAACGCAAGATCAAAACATGATCCCCGTTGCCGATTCGGTTAAAGCATTTATTGAGCAAAAAAATACCCAGCTGCCACCGGGCGTTAGGTTAGAGCCATTAATGGACATGACGTACTACCTAAATGCGCGCCTTGATATGATGAAAGCTAACTTGTTTCAAGGAGCAATATTAGTCGCTATTATGCTTTCGTTATTCTTGCGCTTTAAATTAGCGCTTTGGGTAATGATTGGCTTACCAGTGTGCTTTTTAGGCGCCATGATGCTAATGCCTTTATTTGGTATAAGCATTAATATTATTTCGTTGTTTGCTTTTATTATGGTGCTCGGGATTGTGGTAGATGACGCCATAGTAATAGGTGAGGCCGCCTATACTGAGGTTGAAAAAAGCGGAGGCGGAGTTGAAAACGTCGTCCGTGGTGCTAACCGTGTAGCAACCCCTGCTACATTTGGTGTACTAACAACCATTGCAGTGTTTGCCCCGTTTACACTTTCAAGCGGGCCAGAAAGCGCCTTCTTTTACGGTATTGCTGTAGTAGTTATGCTGTGTTTAGTATTTAGCTTAGTTGAATCAAAACTTATTTTACCGGCGCACATTGCCCACACGCACTTTTCACCTATTAAAAAAGGGGGCTGGCGCGATAGGTTTAATACCCGCTTTTTTGGTTTTGTAAATGGCCCTTATAAGCGTTTTATATCGCGTTGTGTAGATTGGCGTTGGACAGTATTGTTTGGCTTTATTGCTATGTTTTTTATAAGCATTGCGCTGATCACATCAAATAAAGTACGCACTGTACCCACTCCTAAAGTGCCGCATGATTTTCCGCAAATTCAAATAGAAATGAATGACAATGTGTCTGATTTACAAACTATTGCAGCTATTCGTGAAGTAGAAGCCATGGTGTTAAGAGTTGATGAAGAAACAGAGCGTGAATTTGGCCAAAAAATAATTCGTGATGTACTGGTATTTAACCAAGGCAGAACGGAGTCTCAGTTACTTGCGCCGTTGGTTGATGAAGATTTACGCCCTTATAACGCGTTTGAACTTTCGCGCCGCTGGCGAGAAGCTATGCCAACCATTGCCGGTATTAAATCACTCACTATTGAAGATGATGTTGGCGGCGGTGGCGGCACCGGCGAAGGCGAATTTGGTTATTTACTGTTTGGCTCTGATATAGAAACGCTTAATGCGGCAGGCCGTCGTTTTATTCAGCTATTGCAGCAACAAAAAGGCTTGTTTGATATAAGCTCGACCATTGACCCTGCTAGCAAAGAAGTGCAAATGAGCTTAAAACCTGTAGCTTACGATTTAGGGCTCGACCTTGCTAACATTGCAAACCAAGTAGGCGCTAGTTTTTATGGTGGCGAAGCGCAGCGTGTAATACGTAACGGCGAAGAAGTAAGAGTAATGGTACGTTACCCTAAACTGACTCGCGAAGCGTTTTCATCGCTAAAACACACTGTAGTTACTACACCGCAAGGGCGTGAAGTACTTTTAGGCGATGTGGTTGAATTAACCGAAACGCCGGGTATTAGCTATATTCGCCGTGAGGGCGGTTATCGTACTGTTTATGTGTACGGCAGTATTGATGAAGAAGTTATAGAGCCAGGCGAAGTGGTTTCGCAAGTAAAAGAAAACTTACTGCCGCAACTTAAAGAAGAATACCCAAGTGTTAAATCAGAGCTAGGTGGCGCAATAGAAGAGCAACAAGCGCAAGCTAATGAGCAGCTGCTGTTTTTTGTAGGCGGCATGATTTTAGTTTATATATTGCTTGCTGTACCACTTAAAAGTTATGCCCAGCCGCTTATTGTTATGTCGGTTATTCCGTTTAGTTTAACGGGGGCTATTTGGGGGCACTTTTGGTTTGATTTAGACATTAGCTTAATGTCGGGCTTTGGTTTAATAGCCGCGGCCGGCGTAGTAATAAACGACTCGCTGGTAATGACCGACTACGTAAACCAAGTACGCCGAGAGGGTGTAAGCGTTAAAAACGCGGTAATAGAAGCCGGTTGTGCACGCTTTAGGGCAATATTATTAACCTCTATTACAACCTTTGCAGGGGTTTTGCCCATAATGTTTGAAACCAGCTTACAAGCTAAGTTTGTAATCCCTATGGCAGTAGCGCTAGGCTTTGCGGTAATGTTTGCAACACTAATCACCCTTATATTGGTGCCGTGCTTGTACATTATTTTAGGCGATATTGGCGGCGTGTTTAAAATGGCTTTTCGAAAAGTATTTAGGCGAAAAGCCCCTATAAACCAAACCTCTTAAACTATTAAAAGCCAACTTTAACAAGTTGGCTTTTTAGTTATTTAGGGTTATATAAAAATCTCGGTTACATTCTTTTGTTTGAATAAGCTTTGCGCACGTTTTATAATCACTTTTTTCTGTTGGCAAATTAGTCGAAAGGCTAAGACGCAAAGTTTCCGGTCTAAGGTGTAAACTACGATAGCGGGGCTGCTGCATGATTTTTATACGGTATTGCTTGCCCTCAGTGTCGTTTTTGTGTATCCATATGATATGGATAAAATTTTGTGACTCTTAAGGTGTTACTGTGTTTATGCATACGTCGTTGGCCTGTGGAAAATGGTCAACTATAGGTTGTTTAAACCATCATACTCAATTATTCATTGGGGATGTGGTTAGTGTAACCTTTTCAGACATGCAAGGAGTGCTTGTTGATTTATCGTTTGATTATAAAATTACCTCTTTAGAACAAGGTGAGCCTCATGCTTGGCCACGCTTAGTTGCTGAGTATATAAACGTGCATGTGCCACTGGTAAGTGCAGGTAGAATGACCAAGCAAGGGTTGGTTGTTGGCTATAGAGATAACGAAATATTTGCCCTAGAAAGTAGTGGTATTAACAAGGCAAAGGTTGATTTTCATTGCATTGCAAAGTGCGATACCCCCGCTAAGTGCGCCAACCAAGCATATGATTTTGTATACCCTAATGGGGGTGAACAATACAACGCGGGGACTCGCGTACTGCAGCCTAAAACCGGTTATATATACCAATGTAAGGCATGGCCATTTAGCCAATTTTGCAGAACTAATAAAGATCCAAGCTTTGAGCCTGGTATCGGAAAAAGCTGGGCAATGGCCTGGACTAAGGTCTCTTAACGCTTTTAAAATAAAAACCATCTTCCCATGGGTGTAATGACAAGAATAAGATTGCAGTAATTTTAAAATTTGGACTTATACCTCAAGCCCACTCTCTATGAGTGGGCTTTTTTATTTTTATGATAAACTGCCTGCATTGTTATTTTTTATACGGTTTTGCTGTGTCTTTAAGTGAATTTTCTTCTCAATCATTAGCTCGTTTTCCTGTTGCTAAAAAGCAACCTCATCAATTAACTATGCACAATAAAACGCGCACCGATAACTACTACTGGATGCGCGATGATGAGCGCGAAAACCCAGAAATACTCGCCCATTTAGCAGCCGAAAATACATACTGCGATGAGCAACTAGCCGCAATAAAACCACTTCAAAACAGTATTTTTGAAGAACTAAAAGGGCGTATCGTAAAAGATGACAACACGGTGCCGGTTAAAGATGGTAAGTACTGGTATCACTCAGAGGTACGTGGTGACGATGAGTATTCGCGTCATTACAGAAGCACAAGTATTAACACCGATAACAAGCAGTTACTACTTGATGTAAATGCTTTAGCTCAAAACCATGAATTTTACGAACTAGGTGAAGTCGCGCTAAGCCCATGCGAGCAATTAATGGCATACAGCGAAGATACCGAAGGGCGCAGAATTTACAGTGTACATTTTAAAAACCTGCAAACAGGTGAAATGCTCAGCGATGTTTTAGAAAACACTGAAGGGCAAGTTGTTTGGGCTAACGACAATAAAACCGTATTTTACGTTAAAAAAGACTTACAAACGTTACTGGGTTTTCAGGTGTTTAGGCATGAACTAGGCACAGCGCAAAGCCAAGATGTCATGGTGTATGAAGAGCACGATAAAAGCTTTTTTATGGGCTTGGGTAAAAGCCGTGACGAGAGCCTTATTATTATAGATTTGGCCACCACCGAAACAAACGATACCTGGGTGCTTGATGCCAATAACCCGCAAGGAGAATTTAACGCATTACTACCGCGCGAAGAAGGGCATGAGTTTGATATAGATAAACACGGCGATACTTATTACATAGTAACTAACTGGCAAGCTAAAAATTTCAGACTGATGACGGCAACAAGCGAAACGATTGCAGATAAAACGCAGTGGCAAGAGCACACCGCGCACCGTGAGCATGTATTGCTTGAAGGCGTAGAGATATTTGACGACTTTTTAGTATTAACTGAGCGCGAGCAAGGTCAAGCTCGCTTTGTTGTTATTAACCAAGCTCAAGAGCGCATGGCGCTTGAATTTAGCGACCCATGTTACTATGCCGCTGTGGCGATGAACCCCGAGCCACAGGCGCGTTCGGTACGTATTTATTATTCAAGTCTAACCACGCCAGGAACGTTGTACGATGTTGATTTAGCCACGGGCAAAAAAACATTGTTAAAACAGCAGCAAGTACTGGGCGGGTTTGATAGTGCACTTTATGCCTCTGAGCGCTTATTCGTGACAGCACGCGATGGCGTGCAAGTACCTGTTTCATTAGTTTATAGAAAAGACACCTTTACCAAAGATGGCACTAACCCACTGTTTCAATATGGCTATGGTGCATATGGTTACACGATAGATCCGAGCTTTTCGAGTACCTCATTGAGTTTGCTAGATCGCGGTTTTGTGTATGCGATTGCACATGTTAGAGGCTCCGAAATGCTAGGACGCCATTGGTACGAGCAAGGTAAAAAAGAGCATAAACAAAATAGCTTTAGCGACTTTATTGATATTACAAAGGCTCTTGTAGAGCAAGGCTACGGTGATAAAAACAAAGTATTTGCCTCTGGCGGCAGTGCAGGTGGTTTGTTAATGGGCACTGTATTAAACCAAGCGCCAGAGCTTTACTTAGGTGTAGGGTGTCATGTGCCATTTTTAGATGTGTTAACCACCATGCTAGATGAAAGTATTCCACTTACCACTAACGAGTATGATGAATGGGGCAACCCAAACGATGAGCACTTTTATGATGTAATAGCCGCGTACTCGCCGTACGATAATATTAGCGCCCAAGATTACCCGCACATTTTAGTCACCACAGGCTTGCACGACTCTCAAGTACAGTATTGGGAGCCTATGAAGTGGGTAGCAAAAATGCGAGAACTCAAAACCGATAACAATATACTGGTATTCAAAACCGACATGGATGCAGGGCATGGCGGCGCATCTGGGCGTTTTAAAAGCCTTGAAGAAAAAGCCCTCGAAATGGCCTTTTTTATTGCGCTTATAAATTAACTGCAAAATACGCAAAATGTATTAAGCTTTAATGAAGCACTGATATATAAAAGGTTATTTATGTTTAGAGCACATGGAGAGTTTTATATTTGCTCTCAGCCACCCACCATGTATTTAAAGCTAATGGGTAGTTTTAATAATGAAGGAATTACTTTACTAACTAATGGCGTGGTGAACGAACTAAGTATGCACCCCAAAGGCGCACTAAAGTGTGTTGTGGTTAATTTAGAAGAATTTGAGTTAATAACTGTAGATAGCATGGACTCGTTAGAGGCGTACTTTGCCAGCGTAAAAGAGCGTGGCTACGAACGCGTAGATTACTTATATGCAAACATTATTGCTAAAAATATGTTCGAGAAGGTCTGGAACAACAGCGATATTGAAGTTAACTTTTATAAAGACTCAGAAAGTTACCTACATCAACACCCAGACGATGAATACATTAAAACCTACTGGTAAATAGAATTACAAGCCCCTATGCTACGGGGCTTATAATGCTCTCTAGGCAGTTTTTGTACCTTCTTGATAAATTTAACGAGATATTGTTTTTAAGCTTCACTTTATAGTCACCGCTGTCTGTTGACATAAGCTCTTTTATGGCATGTTTTCTAACTAGCGTGGAGCGGTGAATACGTATAAAACCTTCAGGCTCTAGCTGTTGCTCAATGTTTTTCATGGTTTCACGGTGTAAAACGGGGGCGCTGTTACCATTAAAGTGCAGCTCTACATAATTACCCGCACCGTTTATCCATACAATATCGTTAATATCTATTAAACGTACCTTACCTACATCTTTAACAACAATATGTGCAGCAATGGGTTGCTCGTTTTCAGATGCGGCTTTAAACAAGCGCTCGGCTTGTGTGGCTAATGGGCATAAATGAATAAGCTTATCGAAGCATTTTTCAAGCCTTGAAGCGGTTGCATCGACGGTTAAAAAATAGACTGCGCCGACTTCAAACGCAAAATTAGCAAATTCAGCCGACCTAGCAATCACCACCACTTTCATTGTTTTAGCCAATTCAGTTAGGTGCACTATTTGAGTAGGATCATTTAAATTAGATAATTCGTAAAAAAGCACATTAAAACGAGAGGTATCTATTTGATCTAAACGCTGCTCGGGCAGTTGCGTTTGCGAATCAAAGTGACGGTGAGCTTGCACCTGCTGAGTTAAGAATGTTGCAAATTTGCTCGTGCTAACTCTAATTAGTGCATGAAAGTAAGTAATCATAAAAAATCCATCTCTAGAGTGTGTAGTTATAAAGACCGTGTATTTAATAAAAAATGTTAAAAAATTTAATCTAATTTATAACAATCTGGGATAAGTACCTTCATCCCATATATCCTGCTGCTTGTACCTGACTAAGTGCCTATTAAATAATGCGCATAGTGTCTTAAAATTATTCCACTTAATGTTGAAATGTTTGTAACCAACCAGTTACAAAAATAACATTTCAGGGGCATTATAGTATGAAAAAAATAAATAACTTAGATAGTCGTACATTTAAAAAATCTTCATTGTCTTTAGCACTTAGTGCGACAGTGCTTGCTGGCTTTTCTTTTCAAGGTATAGCCGCAGAAGAAGACGAACTAGAAAAAATAGAACGCGTGCAAGTAACGGGTTCTCGTATTCGTTCAGCCGAGGCGATGTCATCTGCACCTATACAGGTTGTAAGTGGCGAGGCAATTGATGCATCGGGTTCTTTAAACATTCAAAACCTACTGCTAGAAAACCCAGCATTTGGTTCTCCAGCTATTAGCCGTACTAACTCTAACTTTTCAACTGCAAGCGCGGGTGTAGCTACTGTTGATTTGCGTAACTTAGGTTCAAACCGTACTTTAGTACTTGTGAATGGGCGCCGTTATGTATCGGGTGTACCTGGTAGCTCGGCAGTTGATTTAAATACCATTCCTAGTCAATTTATTGAGCGCGTGGAAATTATGACCGGTGGCGCATCATCAGTATATGGCTCTGATGCGGTTGCAGGTGTAGTTAACTTTGTACTAAAAGATGACTTTGAAGGCGTAGAATTTGAAGGCCAATACGGCGAATCAAGCGAAGGCGATGATGAATCGCGCCAGTTTTCTTTTACCTCGGGTTTAACTACGGGTGATGGCAAAGGTCAAGCCATGTTCCACTTAGGCTACTCAGACCAAGGAGCTGTGTTTTCACGCGATCGTGAGCGCTCTGCAGTAGACCAATTTTCAGGTATTTATTTTGAAGGCGATCCGGCGGCAAACCCGGGCTCTATTTTTGAAGCCGTTAATCCGTTTTTCTCATCATTTCCGCCACAAGGGCGTTTTGATGCGGGCGATACACGCTTTACTTACGATCCAAACAACAACTTACAGGACTCGTTTAGCACCAATGGCGGTGACGGTATAGATGCCAACGGCTTTAACCGAAGCGGCGTACGTACCATTGCTATACCAACAGAGCGCTACTTATTTGCCTCAAATGGTAGTTACGAGCTAACAGATAAACACAGCTTCTTTTTTGAAGGGACGTACGCATCTAGTACCACTATTTCAGAGTTAGAGCCTTTTCCGTTAGCCTCAGATGACATTTATGCCAATGGCCGCGTGCCAATTGAGTTTGACGTAAATGGCGAAATGCTCAGAAATGCCTTTGTGTCAGATGATATTTACAATGCAGCAACAGACACCGACGGTGATGGTGCTAGAGATATCTTTTTTGCAAAACGTTTAAGTGATGTAGGTAACCGTGGTGCCCGTGCAGAGCGTGATACATTCCGCTTAGCTGTGGGCTTTCAGGGTGAGATTAACGACAGCTGGTTTTACGATACCTACTATGTGTACGGTAAAACGAAAGAGTCGCAAGTTTCAGGTGGCTTAGTAAATGTACAAAGCTTTCGCCAAGGTTTAGAGGCGGTAATTGATAGCCAAGATTTAGATGCGGATGGCATTACCGATGAAGCGATTTGTATTGATGCAACAGCGCGTGGCTTTAATTGTGCGCCAGTAAACATTTACGGATTTAATTCACTATCGCAAGGTGCAATTGACTTTGTTAGTGCGCCAAGTACGCTTTCTACGTCGGTAGAGCAAGAAATTATTGGCGGTAATGTCTCAGGTGATTTATTTGAGCTGCCTGCGGGTATGGTAGGTATTGCGGCTGGTTTTGAATACCGCGAAGAGTTTTCTCGCAGTGAATTTGATGCCCTACAGCAAGCAGGCTTAAATGCCGGTAATGCAATTCCTGCAACCGAAGGTTCTTTTGATGTAACTGAATACTATGTTGAGGCTAACATTCCAGTGCTGGATGCGGTAACAATGAACGCCGCAGTCCGTTTATCTGACTACTCAACAGTAGGTAATACAGAAAGCTGGAACGTAGGTGTTGATTGGGAAGTGATGGATAGCTTACGCCTTCGTGCTACCCGTGCTCGTTCTACACGTGCGCCTAATATTGATGAGTTATTTTCACCGCCTTCGCAAACATTCCCAAGTGGTTTAAACGATCCATGTATAGGTGTTACAAACAGTGGCGGTGGCGCTGTAGGTGATGCGTGTCGTGCCGATGCGGGTGTTACAAATAATATTGCAACAAACGGTGAGTTTACCCTTAACCAGTCTGATTTACAGGGTATTAGTGGTTTTAACCGTGGTAACCCAGACTTAAAAGAAGAAGTGGGCGACTCTGTGACTGTGGGTGTGGTATTTACCCCAGAGGAGTTAATCTCGGGCCTTGACGTTACCCTTGATTACTTTGATATAGAAATCACTGATGCGATTGTATCTACACCGCGCCAATTTATTCTAGACCAATGTTATGGCGGTGGTGATGATAGCTTCTGTAGCTTTATAACTCGTCGTAGCGGCCCTTCTGGTAATAATAGCGCAGGGTCACTTGAGTTTATTGACAGTGGTGTATCAAATAGTGGTGGCTTAGGAACTGAAGGTGTTGATTTAACACTAACTTACTCTGCCGATATTGGTCCATGCGCATTTAGAACTCGCCTTGCATACACTTACTTGATTGACGGTTACACTATTCCGTTACCGGGTGCGGATAAAGATGAGTTTGCAGGTGAAATTGGCGCATCTGAGCACAAAGCTAACTGGAACTTAGGCTATAAGCTTGATGACTTTGATTTTAACTGGAGCATGACCTACATAGGGGCTGCTGACTTTGATGATCAATTCTTAAGTGGCTTTGGTATACCTGCTGGCGGCGTGGGTATTGGCTCAGTAACCTACCACGATGTACAAGCAAGCTATCATATAAGTGACGCGGTAGAGCTATACGCCGGCGCTAACAATTTATTTGATAAAGAGCCTCCACGTATACTTTCAGGTGTAAGTGGCTCAAGCACAGGCACTGAAACCGACGCAGGTACGTATGACCCAATCGGACAAACCTTCTATATTGGTTTTAGAAGTAAATTTTAAGCAGTTAATACTGCACAATTGTAGTTTTTCCAGCTTCACTTAATTAAGGAGCTGGTATTAACAAAAGCCCCAGCCGTTGCTGGGACTTTTTAATGCAAGCGCGAAAAGGGTGGGCTAGTTTGCTTTAAAATTATTTATGCTCCGCTTAAACCAAAAACAACGCCACTGGTAACAGTGGCGTTGTTTAGTCAATAGGGGGCGCTAATATAGTATCCGAATCGCAAAGAAATTTACGATTCTCCCTATTTGTAGCCCTCCCCTTTTGAGGGCTTATTTTTTAGCTTAGTCTAAGTACGCTTTTAACATCCATACTAGTTTTTCTTGCTCTGAAATATAATCACCCATTAATGACGCTGTACCTTCATCATCTGCATCGCCTGCTTGAGTAAGTACTTCACGTTGCATTTTAATTAGTGTGCTGTAGCCAGCTAATAGGTTTTCTACGGCTGCGGTACCATCGCTAATGTTTTTAGCTTCTTTAATTTCACTTACTTCTAAGTAATCAGAAAACGCATGTAGTGGCGCGCCATCTAACGTTAAAATACGTTCAGCAATTTCATCTACTTTTTCAAGCAGAAGATTGTAAATCTCTTCAAATTTAATGTGTAATTCAAAAAAGTTACGGCCTTTAATATTCCAATGAAAACCGCGCGCATTCATGTATTGAATTTGGTAGCTGCTCAATAATGTATTGAGTGACTTAACAATGTCTTCGCTTTTTGCGCTGTTTAAACCAATTGCATTTACCTGTGACATACCTTGCTCCTTGATGAACCGTTTATTTATGAACTGATGATCATTATTGCTCAGTGCTATTAATTAGTAAAATTGTTTAAACCAGTCAATGCAATAGGTTTTAACTATTAATAACGTGCAGCGCAATAAATCACTCATACAATATAGATGGGTTGAATTTATTAAAATTCTACCCCTTAACAATAAAATAAAGACAAAACATGGATAAATTATGATCTAAAACAAGTTTTCTACAAGGTTGAATATTGGCTATTTGATGTATTGATCTAAATCAGTAAATGCTTATGGCAGTAGCGCATAATTCACTCAAGCAAAATAAATATCTTAAATTTATTGGAGAGCGATTATGGATGCAAAAACAGTAAAACAAAATAAAGCAGAGTTAATAGTGGTAGGTATAGCCGTTATAGCATTTGTATTGGGGCTGGTGGCGCATTTAGCAGGCGCAAGTTTTGCCAATGCCGACACGTTTGGCTACATTGCCGCACCCATGCCACTTATTTTAGGGGTGATATTCTTAATCAGTTATAAAATAGCAGAGGCGGGCGAAGACTAGGCTGCTTCGTTAAGGCACTTAATAATGTACTCAAGCACTTGGCGAGAGTAAATCATACTGGTATGGCTTAAATGAAATACTTTATGCTCAGCCATGCCTTTAAGCTTGGTTTCGTCTAGTAAAACGGTGCCATCGGACTGACTGCCTTTGACAATTAACGGCATTAAACCAATGGGCAAATCGCCAGCAATACTGTAAAGCTTGGCCTTAAACGGCCAGTTACCATTTTTAGTGAGTAAAAACTCGACGCTGTTTTTTAAAAAGGTTTCAAACCCTTTTTGCTTCATCTTTTGCGCTATGTGGCTGCCTTGATGGGGTGTGCCAAGCGTAATCACTTTAGTGACATGGTGACTCGCTGGCGTGCCTGCCTCTAAGTAGGCGCGGGCAATTAATCCGCCCATAGAGTGACATACTAATGCAGAGGGCTCATCACCAATAAACTCATCAATTTGTTTAAATATGGTGCTTAAGTTAGGGTCGAGCGTATTGTAAGTGAGATTCAGTACTTTAACTCCAGACTGTTCAAGACGAGAGCAGAGCGGGCGCATAACAAAGCCCGACATATAAAGGCCGTGTAATACAATAACGTGGTTTATTTTCATACGCCCTTACCTACAATTTACATTAACTGTTGTGGTTTTATTTCGATATTAGCCGTATCAGAACTGACCCACACATCACCATCTTGAACGGTAATGGTAAGTTTTATATTGCGGTCGGCTAAATCTGCAAGTGCCTGAGTAGCAGCGTAATCAAGGCTAAAAATACTTAAGTTTTTAAAATCGTACAACTTAGGTTGATGTTTTTGCCACCAAATAGCTTGGTTGTTTTCGCCATAGGTATAAAGCACCACTTTTTTAGCTTTATTGCAGGCTTTTTTAAGCCGCTTTTCATCTGGCAGGCCCAGCTCAATCCACAGCTCTATCTCTTCACTGTAGTTTACATGCCAAAGCTCAGGTTCATCGTCGGCACTTAAGCCTTTGGTAAATTCTAAGCCATCACAACTATTTAGCGCATAGGCTAATAAGCGAATCATCAACCGTTGCTCGGTTTCAGAGGGATGCTGTGCCAACGTTAAATTAAAATCTTGGTACACGTGGCGGTCCATATCGCTTAACGATAATTGCGCTTTAATAATGGTAGATTTAAGAGCCATAATATCTAATCTAAAAAAATTTGCGCCAGTATAGCGCAATTAAATGAATTGCCAGTTAAAATAGCGTCAAATTATATGTTAGGAGTTAAAAATGGCTATCCAGTGGTTCCCTGGGCACATGAATAAAGCCCGTAATGAGATTAAAGAAATAATGCCGCAAATGGATGTGATCATTGAAGTGCTTGATGCACGCATTCCTTACAGTAGTGAAAACCCGATGGTAACCACGCTTCGTGAAGGCAAGCCGGTCATCAAAATTTTAAATAAGGCTGATTTAGCCGACCCTAAAATGACCCAAGCGTGGAAAGACTATTTTGAGCAAGAAAGTGGCGTTAAAGCGATTGCGTTTGGTCATGATAAAGCTGCTGAGGTGCACCGCATTAATGAGCTGTGTAAAAAATTGGTGCCACACAAAGTAGGTGCTGATAAGCAAATTAAAGCCATGATCATGGGTATTCCAAATGTGGGTAAATCGACATTAATTAATGTACTAGCCGGTCGTATAGTGGCAAAAACAGGAAATGAACCTGCGGTTACCAAGGCGCAGCAGCGCATTAAGCTTGAAGACGGCATTATGCTTTACGATACGCCAGGCATGCTTTGGCCAAAAGTAGAAAACGAGAACTCGGGTTATCGTTTAGGTGCCACCGGTGCAATACGTGATACAGCGCTTGAATACGAAGATGTGGCAAGCTATACGGCAGAATATTTATTGAAAGCCTATCCTGAACTTTTAAAAGCACGCTACAAAATTGATGAATTGCCAGAAAGTGATTGGGAATTTGTTGAAATGGCCGGTAAAAAGCGCGGCTGCATTCGTGGTGGTAACCAAATAGACACTTACAAAATGTCTGAAATACTCATAAATGAACTTCGTGATGGCATTATTGGCCGCATCACCATGGAAACCCCTGCCATGCGTGAAGAAGAAGAAATAATGGTTGCCGGTCTTCGCGCCGCGGCAGAAGCTAAAAAAGCCGCTAAAGAAGAAGAGAAAAAACAGCGCCGTGCACGTGCACGCAAAAACCGCCGTTAATGGATTAATTTATGTGAGCATGTTGCTCACTAAATTACAGACATAAAAAAAGCCCGTAAGGGCTTTTTTAGTTTCATATCTACCGTCACCGATATGAGCAATGTAGCAAGTAAAATAGTAGGGCGGTTACTCATCATCAACATCAAGGGGCGTTGCGGTTCATAACAAGTAACCATAGCTGTTTACGTGCGCCACACGTTGTTTCAGGGTCGAGAAACAAATTAGTTCATTCCGTCACAAGAGGGTATGCATTCCCGCCTTGTTGATATTGATTATCAGTTAGATCTAATAAACTGTCAACACCCAAATGCAAATAATTCTTATTTTATTTCGTGCGTTTTTTATTCTCTCTTTAATGCGGGTTGGTCTGTGTTACATAAATTGAAAGCTTTTGATGGGGTAAAAATCTAACTATCATAAGCAAATATTGACTAGAAATTGAAATTTGTATTAAAAGAAAGTAACTATTTAAAAATGAAATAACACTCAAAAAAATAGGGCCGAGTTTTGCTAAGAAATGATTAGTCTAATAGTTTAGGAGAAGGTTACATTACTCGCTCCATGCGACTAGGTTTGACATACAAAGGCTCGTTAAACTTTAATTAGTGACGAAATAATTAATAAAAGAGTAGTTAAATTATTCTTGATAGCCTACTTACTAAAATTCAATTGTAAGTTTTGCGCTATAGTTTGCTTATGTACAAGATGATTATTTTTAATAATAAAGCATTAACCGCTATCAGTTGGCGTGATCTCATATTGTTTTAATTTGTTTAATCGGTATACTAAATTTTCTAATTTAAGGGATCTCATGTCTAGAAAACAAACAATCAACATTCTTAAGAGTAATCTTCTTACCTTCCCAAGTTAAGCCGAGCGTACCCATTACGCTCGGCAGAAATTCTATTTCTCAATTTAAATATTTCAGTATTTGGTAAATCTTTTCGTAGATTTGCAGCGACTTTCGCCATTTTGCTTTTATCACCAGCTTAGTGTCATTTTGCATATCTAAATATTCAATATAAAACCAAACCTGACATTTTATCGGCTAATAAACGTTTGTTCTGAATTTTATAAGTAAGCTAAAAAGCTCAAAACTTGTAGAAGTTCTTTGCCGTGGAAAATAGAGAAATCACCACTTTTATCTTTTGCATTTTTTGATGCTATGGATATGAATAAATGAAAATTGGCCTCACTAAACTTTGAGCGCTAACAATAAAAACCTGTTTTACGAAGGAGGTAGTGACTATTTTAGATAAGACTTTTTATAGATTGAATATTTTTAGTGATTCAAAAGAAACACATCCCACGTAACTTTTATAGATAGATGAAAAATGGAAAATAAACCTGAAATTTTTATTTCACTTACAGATCTTGCTGAAATTGAAAATCAGCTTGAAAGTAAAAAATTACCTATTGAAATAGCTAATGCTTTAGAAGATGAGATTGTGCGAGCAACAATTCTTCCTAATAAAGAAATGCCAAACGATGTAGTTGCTTTGGGCAGCAAGGCTGTCTTTAAGGTAATTGAAACAAATCGCTCTTTTACAAAAACTTTATGTTTACCAAAAGATATAAATAAATATGAAGATGGAATCTCCATATTTGCACCTATAGGCTCGGCAATTATAGGTCTAAGCACTGGACAGAAAATACAATGGAAAGTTCAAGGGGTAATGCAAACAGTGGAAGTTATTGAAGTAAAAACAAATTAATTAGCATGACTTAAGCGCAGAGTATAACTGCGCTTTTAATAATAAGGAGTTAACGGAATGACATATATACAGGATACAATTTCACAATTAAAGCTTAGCAGCCCCGCCCAATCTGAATTTTATCAAGCTGTTGAAGAAGTCTTAACTACATTGTCACCACTTTTAGAGAAGAATGACACATATAAAGCTCAATCTATCATTCAACGAATTATAGAACCAGAACGCCAGATTTTTTTTAAAGTTCCTTGGGTCGATGACATGGGCAAAATTCAAGTTAACAAAGGCTACAGAGTAGAGTTTAATTCTGCATTGGGCCCCTATAAAGGGGGATTGAGATTCCACCCTTCGGTTAATGCCAGTGTAATTAAGTTTTTAGGCTTCGAGCAAATTTTTAAAAATGCACTAACAGGCCTACCTCTAGGAGGCGCTAAAGGGGGTGCAAACTTTGATCCAAAAGGAAAATCTGATGGCGAAATTATGCGCTTTTGCCAATCATACATAAATGAGCTTTATCGTCATTTGGGCCCTGTGGTTGACGTTCCTGCAGGGGATATTGGTGTTGGGGCCAGAGAAATAGGTTATATGTTTGGCCAATATAAACGGCTAACAGGTCGTTATGAAGGTGTATTTACAGGTAAAGGTCTAGCCTGGGGTGGCTCATTGGTTAGAAAAGAAGCTACAGGATATGGAACTGTTTACTTTGCTGATTTTATGCTTAACGAACGAGGCGACACACTACTTAACAAAAAGTGTTTGGTTTCTGGCGCAGGAAATGTGGCTATATATGCTATAGAAAAGCTATATCAACTTGGTGCTTTACCTATTACCTGTAGCGATTCAACGGGCACTATCTACCATAGTAAAGGTATTGATTTAAAGTTGCTTAAGAGAATAAAAGAAGTTCAAAGATTAAGCCTTATACAATACCTTGAAACATACCCCGATGCTGAATTCACGCCCACATCGGATTATCCAAAGAATGGCCATGCTGTATGGCGCTACACTGCAGATGCAGCTTTCCCTTGTGCAACTCAGAATGAATTAACTGAAAATGATGCTCAACTACTTTTAGAAAATGGTTGTAAGTTAGTAAGTGAAGGAGCAAATATGCCAACAAGTCGCGCAGCGGTTAGCCTGTTTATAGAAGCAGGTATTGCTTATGCTCCGGCTAAAGCTTCAAATGCGGGAGGGGTTGCAACTAGTCAGCTAGAAATGGCTCAGAATGCAAGTATGCAATCATGGACTTTTAAATCAGTTGATGATCAGCTTAAACAAATTATGAAAGGCATATTTATAAGAAGTAACGAGGCGAGTAAAGAGTTTGGTATGCAAGGTAATTTAGTTTTAGGCGCTAACATTGCAGGATTTAGAAGAGTTGCAGATGCAATGATTGAGCAAGGAGTAGTCTAAAAATTATTAATGCTAGGTTTATTGTACGGGTCCATCACTGGCTCCGTACGTCTAAACCAATTTTTTAGAATACTTATATGTAAATAAATGATCTAATTAGGAGTATTGAGTGATAGAAGCAATCCTTGCGTTGGTATTAAGCACGATCGTTTTAATTGGGTCACCTGGTCCTACCCCATTAGCTTTAGCTGCGGCAGGAGCAACATTTGGAATAAAGAAAGGATTACCATTTTATTTTGGAAATTTAATAGGTTTAATATTAGTTCTCGCTTTCGCATCATTTGGTGTAGTAACCCTTTTTGACAAATTTCCGAGTCTGGAGAGCACTTTACAGCTTCTAGGCGGCATCTACATTTGCTATTTGGCTCTTAAGATAGCTACCTCACCTATTATTGCTAATCAACAATTACATAACCATGTGCCTAAATTTAGAGACGGCCTTATATTAAGCATGTTGAACCCTAAAGCTTATGCAGCATTTTTAGCTATAGTTTCTCAATTTCTATTACCTATAACACCAGCGTTTTTGGGAATTATTGTAACAGCACTAATATGTTTGATATTTACAGCGATGATCGATTTTGGTTGGCTTTGGTTAGGCACATTAATAACTCCTGTTATGAATAACCCTATCCAAGGGCGTATATTACGTATTTTATTTTCTGTATTGATGGTATTTGCTGTATTGTGGGTTTTTACTGTATAGAATAACTATAAAACTCGGGGTTATATACCCCGAGTTTGCGACTTTTAAGAGAGTTTATCGATTAACTTATTTTAATTTTAATTTCTCCTCTTTATCTCTTCTTTTTTCTTTAAGTGTTTTTTTTAGGTTGCTTTTTAGCTTTTTCTTTACTCACAATAAATAACTCCAATAAAATATATAAAAATAAAAAACTGAAATGATTTATTCTATATTTTCTCCTTAATATTAATTGCTATAATTTTCCAAAGGGTACTTACTTCACCTTCAGTGCACTCTATTATATGGTTTATTTTATGTCCTAAAAGTGCAACTCCAAGTTGTGAACTAAAGGACACTGCATTTGGACTTGTTTCTTTTTCAAATGGTGAAACCAAATTAATACGGCGTCTATCACCTGTGGCAATATTCCATATAACTACTTCACTATCAATTTGGACATGTGGATTAAATTTAGATAAAGGACGCTGAGAAAATTCTATTTCTTGTAATAAATACAACAACTTTAATGGCTGCATTAACGTTGACACTTTATTAAATTCACTTTTCAATAAATAAGGTTTCTTATAATCTTTTACAAAAGGAAACATGGGTGAGCCCTTAATCAGATTAAGTAAAGTTAAAATATAAATACAATAAAACTGCCGAGTGCAGGGGTTGCACTCGGCTTAAATGCCGAAGGTGAGATTCGTTTTATGAAAAAAACTATACTTTAATGACATGACTTCCTCTTTTATTTAAAACAATCATATGGTTTATAAATATTAAGTCAACCGTCATTTTTGATATTTAACCTTTCACTTATGGCGGTTTAATTTTATTTAATTTTCAATACAATAACTCACCAGTTAAACCTTGGTGTTTAATTAAATATCAAGTCACTACCTTAAAAATATAACATCTGCTATTTTTAATTTAATGCATGAAGAAAATTAAAATAATAAACAACTTTTTGTATCAAAAATTAAGAAAGTAAAAAATGGAACTCATTAATTATGTGGATTATTTTTGCATTGCTTGCGACATTCTTTTTTGGTTTACGGGGCATTTTGTATCAATGGACATCTCAGAAAAATCTAAATCGGGATCTTCTCTTATTTGGTGTGTTTTTTACTGGCTTTATAATTAGCATCTTGGGGGTTCTACTATTTAACCAGCACTGGTATGGATGGTCAGATATTGCGGTTGGCTTAGGGCTTGGGATTGGTTCTTTTGCGGCTAATGCATGTCTGCACAAAGGTTTTTCTGAAGGAAAGGCTTCACTGATTAGTGTGCTCTCAGGACTGACACCTTTATTTGTATTAATGTTTGCATTTTTATTGTGGAAGGAAACCTTAACGGGCATTCAATTGTTAGGCTTCTTTATTATTTTTTGTGGACTTTGCCTCATTAGATATTCGTCAGATATTTCCATTGATAATTTAAAAGGTGCTCAGTGGGGCTTACTTGCTGCACTGTTTTTTGCTTTCAATGATTTAATGGGTAAGCAATCAACACTTATTGGCGCAGATATACTTGCAACGTTAACTTCTATGTTTGGCTTTGGCAGTATGCTTTTTGCTGTTAGTTGGTTAGCAAAACGAAAAAGAAATCATTTATATAATACATCTGCAGCGGCTACTTGGTCCGAAGTAAAGACTTTCTCTTACGGGTTATTAATAGGACTAGCAAATGTGACGGGAATGATAGCGATAATCTCTGCATTCGCTATTGGCAATACAGGGTTAGTCTCTGCTATTTCAGGGATGAATATTTTAATTATTTTACTCTACTCTCGACTTGTTCTAAAAGAAACATTCAGCCGTCAGGAAGTTTGGGGCTTATCAGCTGCTTTTATAGGCGTAATCTTACTTAGGCTTAGTTGAGATTAATATACAACCCTACACTACAGTATTTACTGAAAATACTGTAGTGTATACTCAATTAATAACCTCACGCGTTTAGGTATCTGGCTCCTATTAAGGTATAGCATAGAAAAAGATTGCGCTTCACTTTGCCATTCGGGGAGAACTTGCTCAAGCTCTCCAGCCTCAATTAATGGATGTGCAACGTAATCAGGTATGTAACCTATACCTATATCCGACTCAATAGCTACCCTCAACATTTCAATTTCATCAACTTCAAACCTAACTTGCTTAATGGGCTGGTAGCTATATTTCTCATTCGTAAGTTTATTTTTTAATTCCCAAGGAGTTAGGCCTAAACAAATAATCTTATCGTGTTCATCTAATTGCTTGGGATGTGTTAGTAAACGATTTGAATTCTTTGGATGTGAGCATAAGATATTGTGTGTGGGCTTAAGCTCTCTACTTATCCAATTATCTAGCGTCGAGTTTCTTGCTCTAAAAGCAATATCAATCCCTTCTTCTTCGAGATCGAGCTGCGTATTAGTGAGGCGTAAGTCTAATTTAATCTCAGGGTATTGCTTTAAAAAACCACAAAAAATTGGGCTTAAAAAGTGTTTACCTAAAAATATTGGTGCTGTGATCCTAATTAGCCCTTCGGGCTTATGCTTTTGATCTGAAAGTTCTTGCTCTATACAAGCTACGTCATCGAACAATTTACCGTAACGTTCGTAATATAGCTCACCAATATTAGTAAGTGTTATTCTTCGTGAGTCTCTATTTAATAAAGTTAATTGAAGGTTTTGCTCTAAAAAACGTATTTTACGACTCAAGGTAGATAACGACACACCTAGGCTTTCAGATGCTTTTTTATAACTACCTAACTTTACTACAGTACAAAAGTACCTTAAATCATCCAAAGAGTAATTGAACATAGTCCTAGTCGCTTATATTAGTAGTGCATTACTTCATAGGTTGACGTTAAGCAGCGAACTAATTGTTAGTAGCTTTAATCATTCTTATGTGAGATTAGTTCATTAATCTGCGTTCAAGTAAGTCTGAATACCTTACCCTCAAGCTGTAACATATCAACTACTTCAAAATAAGCATCCTTACAAAGAAATCAAATAACTTACTAACTACGTAAACATATGGGTACTACAATAAAATTAAATTGTTTAATAGCTATAAGCTAGGAGTTTATATTATACAGGCATTAATACTACCTCTTTCATTCTATTTAAAAGAACTATTGGTTCGTATCTTACTAATTTTCAACCAAGTAGAATGCTTTAAAATAGGTCTCAATGAATTCACTACTTGCTGCTAGTATATCTTTAGGTTTTTCGGGGGCGGGCAAAGTAGCAATCGATAACCTTATTAATGACAAGCTTTCATAACAGCTAATCCAGATTTAGCAATTGTAGCGACAAAGGTAGAACTAGTGATATCCCATAACTATAAAGTATGGGGTATCACTATTTAAGTTGTTGTAAAATAAATTATCCAGCTTTAACTAAGCGTTTTATAAATAAAATGCTCTCATGCTGCCCTAAACCAAGTACGGTTGAATCAAAGCTAACCCTACACCGTTGTGCTTCAACCACTTTTTAAACTTCAAGTAACCAAACTCACTAGTTTATTAAAACTCAGCGATAAATCTTCAGTAGCTATGTTTACAATTACAGTCGGCGTCTAATACCAATCCGCAATAATACTTAATCATTTTTAAGGGTTAAACGTGTCGCTATCTGCGTTAAAAAATTCTCATTGATAGATAAAATAAACAGGAGCGGGTTTGATTTGCTAAAATCAGAAATCGGCGAATGTTGTTTATGAGAAAGGTATTTTTTGATTTAAGGAAAAATAATTAAATAGCCGCTGTTAGATGATATATGGAAAGCTTTTGAATGTGTTTAATTAGAAATAACACGTTGTTGGCAGAATAGAGCGGCGGCAACATTGTGCATCATGAAGGTAGTTACAAAAAATAATTAAGTAACTAAGGAACTGTAGATAAAAAGAATAAAATATAACATTTTTAATAGGTTACATATTGGCCAGTGCTATTTAGCCTGTGCTGAATGTAAATCTTAAAAAATTTTATTGAATTGATTGCATTTTAAGCGACTTGCATGGTGATGTTCGCTTTAAGTAATGCTATACTCCCGCCGAATAATTTATCGACTTTATTAAGAGTAAAATAATGGCAGATTTATCGAAGTACAGAAACATTGGTATTTTCGCGCACGTTGATGCGGGTAAAACCACGACTACTGAGCGTATCCTGAAGCTTACAGGTACTATCCATAAAAGCGGTGAGACACATGATGGTGAATCGACTACTGACTTCATGGAGCAAGAAGCTGAGCGCGGTATTACTATCCAGTCTGCGGCAGTAAGCTGTTTCTGGAAAGATCACCGTTTCAACGTTATCGATACTCCTGGACACGTTGACTTCACCGTTGAAGTTTACCGTTCACTTAAAGTATTAGACGGCGGTGTTGGTGTATTCTGTGGTTCTGGTGGTGTTGAGCCACAATCAGAAACTAACTGGCGTTATGCTAACGAATCAGGTGTTGCACGTATTATCTTCGTAAACAAATTAGACCGTATGGGTGCTGATTTTTACCGTGTAAATGAGCAAGTACGTAAAGTACTTGGTGCTGTTCCACTAGTTATGACTCTACCAATCGGTATCGAAGACGATTTCGTTGGTGTTGTAGACGTACTAGAGAAAAAAGCATACGTTTGGGATGAAACTGGTCTTCCTGAAAACTACGAAATTCAAGACGTTCCTGCCGATATGGTAGACAAAGTTGAAGAATACCACGAGATGCTTATCGAAACTGCTGTTGAGCAAGACGATGACCTAATGGAAGCGTACATGGAAGGTGAAGTACCTTCTATTGAAGATATCAAACGTTGTATCCGTAAAGGTACTCGTGATCTTGCTTTCTTCCCTACATACTGTGGTTCTGCATTCAAAAACAAAGGTGTTCAACTAGTTCTTGACGCTGTTGTTGATTACTTACCATCTCCTACAGAAGTTGATCCTCAACCTCTAATGGATGAAGAAGGTAACGAAACAGGTGAGCATGCAATCGTATCTGCTGATGAAACGTTTAAAGCATTAGCATTTAAGATCATGGATGACCGTTTTGGTGCATTAACTTTCGTACGTATTTACTCTGGTAAACTTAACAAGGGTGACACTATCCTTAACTCGTTTACTGGTAAAACAGAGCGTGTTGGCCGTATGGTTGAGATGCAAGCTGATGATCGTAAAGAGTTAACTTCAGCACAAGCTGGTGACATCATTGCAATCGTAGGTATGAAAAACGTTCAAACAGGTCACACTCTTTGTGATCCGAAAGACAAAGTAACATTAGAGCCAATGGTATTCCCAACGCCAGTAATCTCGATTGCAGTACAGCCTAAAGATAAAGGCGGTAATGAGAAAATGGGTGTTGCTATCGGTAAAATGGTTGCAGAAGATCCGTCTTTCCAAGTTGAGACTGATGAAGATTCAGGCGAAACTATCCTTAAAGGTATGGGTGAGCTTCACTTAGATATCAAAGTAGATATCCTTAAGCGTACTTACGGCGTAGACCTTGTTGTTGGTCAACCACAGGTTGCTTACCGCGAAACTATCACTCGTGAAATCGAAGATAGTTACACGCATAAGAAACAATCTGGTGGTTCTGGTCAGTTCGGTAAAATTGATTACCGTATTAAGCCAGGTGAAGTGGGTTCTGGCTTTACTTTCTCTTCATCAGTTGTTGGTGGTAACGTACCTAAAGAATTCTGGCCTGCAGTTGAGAAAGGCTTTAAGTCAATGATGGGTGAAGGTGTTCTAGCTGGCTTCCCTGTACTTGACGTTGAAGTAGAGCTTTTCGACGGTGGCTTCCACGCGGTGGATTCATCTGCAATCGCATTCGAAATCGCTGCTAAAGGCGCTTTCCGTCAGTCTATCCCTAAAGCGGGTGCACAGCTTCTTGAGCCAATCATGAAAGTTGACGTGTTCACTCCAGAAGATCACGTGGGTGACGTAATCGGTGACCTTAACCGTCGTCGTGGTATGCTAAGCAACCAAGAAGCTGGTTTAACAGGCGTTCGTATTAAAGCAGACGTTCCGTTATCAGAAATGTTCGGTTACATCGGTTCACTACGTACAATGACATCTGGTCGTGGTCAGTTCTCTATGGAGTTCTCACACTACGCACCATGTCCACAAAACGTTGCTGACACTGTAATCGCTGCAGAAAAAGAGAAAAATGCAGCTAAGTAATTAGCTCTGTAACTCTTTAAAAAAACCCGCACATGTTGCGGGTTTTTTATTGCCTAAAGTTATAGTTTTTTAGTATTGGGTCTAGCTTAATTAATAATTCTATAAGATTAGTAAATGAAGTGCCTTATTTATTAACTTATTATGCACAAACGTAAATTGTTGTAATTAAAGTAGTATTTTTTATTGGTTATTACTTGTTGTATTTATTTAGACTTATTGCCGTGTGCAAGTGTCTAATGTAGAATACCGGCACTTTTAGATGAGTAATCTAAAAGTTGATAAGGAAGTCTCAGAAGAAGAGGCGTTTACTATATTTCATTTTATATAAGACGTAAATTCATGAACTCGATTAAACTTACCCCTAACTGGCCGCTGCAATTTACAAAGTGTGCTGTGGTACTCGTACTTTTGTTTGTTATAAAAAGCGTGTTTGCGATTACTCTAAAAGCGGCTTTTCTATTATTATTACCGTTAATAGGAGTAATAATAATCTTTAATTTTATCCACCTTCGATTCTTACACTGTTACCAAGCAGGTATAAACTATACGCGCTTTATGCGCGAACAATATATAAATAGCGAAGAAATAAAGTCTATTTCATTTAAATCATTATTTATTAGTACCATATTTAAGGTTGAGCTAGAAAATGGTAAAAGTTACCACTTTTACAATTGGCGATTATCAGCAGATGAAAAAGCGAATATAGCTAGGTTATATGAAAATAAGGTAGATTGTAAAGTCCACTATAATAGCTCATGCAGAGCGTGATGTTAAACTGTGTATAATTGGCGTTTTATAAATAAAAAGGAGCGTTCATGCTCCTTTTATATTTAATACGAGTACATTGCGCTAATTAAACTTTTTAATCGCTTTAGCTCTTAGCGCTTTCATCTTTGGCTGGCGAGGCTTATTAAAGCTTTGTATTGGCATAACCACTAAATGCTCTTTTGGCAGGGCTGGCACCGTTTTAGGGTATTGCCCAGGCTCTGGTACCGAAATCTCTTTTAAATGTACTTTAAGGTTGTTTAGCATAGGGTCGTTATCAACTTCGCTAGGGCAAATAAATATTCCCATTTTACGCAGTTGCACACCTAACTTAATGCTACTGGTGTAGCGTATTATTGGCGCTCCAAGTAATAGACCGAGTAATATAGGCGATAACCACCAAAAGAACACTGGCGTAAAGTAATAGGCTGTAGCACCCCATACTATGGCAACCAAGGTAGAAAATAGTGTGTAATTAAACGCCTCTTTCCACGGTACCATGCGGCCTTCGCGCGGTTGTGCATCCCACTTAACTTTTTTACCTAAAAATACACACACTACAAAGTAAGCATGAAACACCATCATAAGTGGTGCCACAATAATGGCAAATACAGTCTCTATTATTGAGCCTAGTATTAATTTAAACGAGCCGCCAAAGCGCTTATTTCTGTGCACTAGCGTGACAATTACACCCATTAATTTAGGCACCAATAATATAATAATGGTTAAATAAAGTAGTGAATCAATTAGGTCTGTTTTAGCTATTTGCCACGTTGGGAATAACTGATAAACCCGATTAAAGTACACATCGCTATTTAATGCACGTGTTACCGCATCTATGGTGCTTAGTGCCAGCATAGATAACCAAATAAGCGATGAAATATAAGCGGTTGCGCCTAATAAAAAGTGAAACTTACTCATTAACTTTAATTTAGACGAGCCTAATAAACCAAGATGCTGAATGTTACCTTGAACCCAACGTCTGTCGCGTATGGCATAATCTAAAATGTTACTTGGTACTTCTTCGTAGCTACCTTCAATATCGCTAAGTAATAGAACATCCCAGCCTGCACTGTGCAGTAGTGAAGCTTCTACAAAGTCATGACTTAAAATTTCGCCACCAAAGGGGGCGTTGCCTTCAAGCGTAGGTAAACCACAATAGTTAATAAATGCTTCAACGCGAATAATGGCATTGTGGCCCCAATAATTAGCTTTGTCGGTTTGCCAAAAAGCAGACCCCGTTGCCAGCATTGGGCTGTAAAGCACAGAGGCAAATTGTAAAAAACGACCAAAGTAGGTGTCTTGACGAACTGGAATAGGGATAGTTTGAATTAAACCAGCTTGCGGGTTGTTGATCATGCTTGTGGTCAGCTCTAGCATACATTTACCCGTCATTACGCTGTCGGCATCAAGTACAATCATGTGATCGTATTGGCTGCCCCAGCGCTCGCAAAAGTCGGTTAAGTTACCTACTTTACGGTGTTTATTATCTTCGCGGCGACGATAGAAAACCTGTTTTGCATTATCGCCTAAACGCTCACATAAAGCATGCCATGCGCTTAGCTCGTTTTGTGCTATTTCAGGGTCTTGCGTGTCGCTAAGTAAATAAAAGTCAAAATTGGCAAGTTGCCCTGTCTCTTTTAGCGATTGTAAGCTCACTTCAAAGCCGGCAATAACACGGTGCGTGTCTTCGTTATAAATAGGCATAACTACCGCGGTTTTTTGCTGTGCAAGCGCGGTATTGTCAAACTCAATAGGCTTAATGCGTCTTAGGGTGAGCGGGTCAATACGAAATAATTGCAGTACAAATCCTATCGTGCCGCTACAAAATGCCGTAACAATCCATGCAAAGGTTATTGAAAATAAAACCAATAGCGCATATTCAAGCAAGGTCATTCCGTTTGAGCTTAAAATTTCAAACATAATGGAGATGCCGTACCCTGAAACAGTGAGTGCAGCAATAGCAAACAACCATACGCGCAGTGTTTTGAATGGCATTGGTGTGCCCTTTCCTTTATTACTTGATGTCATTTGGGTACCAAACATAGCTCCATACCTCACTAATTTCTTTATCACGAAGTTTTAACGATAAACGCATATCTACGGGTTGATCGTCCTGTGGTGCAATTTTAAACGCTACTCGCCAACCAAGAGATTTAGGAAGTTTTTGCACTGTTACATCTCTTACTTCACCTGTTGTAAGCTGAATGTCGGCTTCAAGTGTTAGCTTTTCAGACAGGTTGTTTAAATCGGGGCCTGCAAAGTCGACGGTAAACTGGCGATGGCTTTGCGGTGGTGGATTATCTTCACCTGGCAGCGCTGCGCTACCAATACGTGTGCGTGTTACACGCGCCTTTTGGTGTTGAGTTAAATGGGCGTTAAAGGTGCTCATTTTGTAGCTTAGCTTTAATGAATCACCAGCTTTCATTGGCTTTTCAGGCACCCAGTAACTCACTATATTGTCGTTCGTTTCTGTATCTGTTGGTATTTCTACTAGCTCAACTCGGCCATTTCCCCATTCACCTTTTGGCTCTATCCACAGGCTTGGACGGTCGTGGTAGTGCGCTTCAGTATCTAGGTAATTGTTAAAGTCACGGTCACGCTGTGCTAAACCAAACCCCTTAGGGTTGGTGTACGAAAACGAGGTAACGCTTAACTGTGTTGGGTTGTTAAGCGGGCGCCATACCCATTTGTTATCAGCTGACTGTGTTAACAAGCCGTCTGAATCATGCACTTCTGGGCGGTAGTCATCAAAAAACTTAGTGCTGTTTTCACCGTGGTAAAACATACTTGTTAAAGGGGCTACGCCTAGCTTTTTAATATCTTTACGGGCAAAAATTTGCATATCAACATCAACTAACATGCTGGTTGTTGGGTCAATATCAAATTTGTAAGCGCCTGATACCGAAGGGCTATCAAGCAATGCAAAAATAGTGATGTTAGTTTGCTCAGCCTGGGGCTTAACAAGCCAAAACTCTTTAAACATAGGGAACTCTTCACCCGATGTTTCGGCGGTATCGATTGCTAATCCGCGTGCTGATAAACCATATACTTGATTAGGACCAACAACTCTAAAATAAGAGGCCCCTTGAAACACCATTACCTCATCTTTGTATTCGTTTGTGTTAATTGGGTAATGTAAGCGAAAGCCTGCATGGCCTAGTTGCGTGCCGGCTACGCTTTTTGCTATTTCGTCTTTTAAAGGGGCGGCTGTGCCATCGTATTGATAAAAATCAGTACTAAAAGGTAGGCGATTACGTTTTGAGTCGCCTTCTACGGTATTAATTGTTACCGGAGTTTTATATAAAAAACCAGGGTGAAAGAGTTGTAGCTCATACAGGCCTTCATCTTTCCACACTGATTTGTCCTGCTTAAATCGAATTGAGCGGTAATCTTGGTAATCAATATTATTTAATGCTTCTAGCTCTATATTTTTTGGAGGTGCATATTCTTGTTCGGCTAGTTTTTTAGCGCGGGCGCTTATTACTTCAAATAGGCTTTCTTGCGGAATTGCTGCATCAACACTTGCTGCTATTGCCTGCGTGCTATAGCCCCAGCCAGAAAAAATAAAAAGTAGACCCAATAATGGCGTTGCTTTTTTCTGCCAAGTAGGAGGTGTTTGGGTTAATTGTTTCATTTCCATTCCTTTATAAAAACACGACTTATTTTTACGCTTAGGGTTTGTTACTTAACTACTACACAAGGGTGACGAACTTATAGTGCAACTTTTAATCCGTAAATAAAGTGTTTACATTTCAACAGTTAAATTTATTAAAAAGGGTTTTAACTACGGCTTATGTGTAAAAAATACTCATTTAATGTATTTGTTGCGCGGCTAATTCTATTAATAGTTAATAAACGGTATGGAAGATATTAAGGGTTGTTTACTGAAGCTTGTCTGAATTACATTTTTATAAGCATAAAAAAAGCCGCAAAAATGCGGCTTTAAAACAAATCACTCGTTATTTTTTCTTAAACCTGCGCACTAATGAAAGTGGCGCTAATAAAAGAGATAACCAAAGCAATGAGCCTGAGTCGTTATCGTCATCACCACGTAGGTTGTTTACTCTTACTACAACCGTTTGTGCTTCAGATACGTTACCTACACTATCCTCTGCTTGTACTGTAAGGGTAATACGATTTTCAAACTCGTAATCTACTTCGCTTGCAACAATTAACTGACCTTGCTCGTTAATTGATACAGAATCGTTACCTGATACGATAAATTTAACCACAGGTGATACATCAGCGTTAGGGTCACTAAAATCAAGTGTGCCAATCACAGTGCCTACAGCGCTGTTTTCATCTACTGTGAATATTTGATCAGGTGCAATTACCGGTGTTTGCTCTTCAGGGGTAAGTACTACTTCAGATTTTATATCAACAATAACTGGGTCGTGATCAGATGCACGGTATGGGCCTTCTGCGTATAGCGTAGATTGATGACCTTCGCTCTTAAACTCTAGGTTGTAATCAAGCACGATAGGTTCATCAGCATTGATATGCCAATCATTTGCTGCAACAACTTTGCTTAGTAAAGACTCGGTTGCTAAAGCATGGTCAAGGCTACCTGCACGGCCAGAGAAGCTATAAGAGTAGCTTAGTGTATCGCCATCAAGCTCTGCGACTACGTTTTTATAGCCTTTTTCATCAAACTTACGGATTGGATCTTCCATTGCATAAGCGTTCATATCACCAACAAGAATGATATCTTCGTCATCTACGCCAGTAGGTTTGTTGTCTAACCAATCAGTAAACGCATCAGCAGCTTCGGTACGAATTTCATTCCAACAGCCTTGGCCATCACCTAGGTCGTCGTTGTTATCATCACCACAGCTACCTTTAGATTTAAGGTGGGCTACAGAAACAGTAAATACTTCATCTGTTGAAAGTGACTTAAAGCTTTGTGCAATTGGTGCACGGTTGCTGTAATCAAACGGGTAATCAGTAGTAATAGCGGCTGTGCCTACTTCTTCTATTTTATCTGCGCGGTAAATAAGGGCTGTGGTGATTTCGTCGGTACCAATTTGGGCTACGTTAAAATCTACAAACGCGTAGTTGTTAGCGCTGTCAGCATCGTTTAATGCATTTACTAAACTTGCTATAGCACTGAACTCACCAAAGCCATCATTTTCAATTTCCATTAAGCCAACAACATCAGCTTGCATTGCACTAATAGCACTTACAAGTTTTGCTTCTTGACGTACAAACTCTTCTTCTGAGTCTGCACCACGGCTAGTAGGGAAACCACCGCCTTGGCCATCTCCGTTAAAGTAGTTAAGTACGTTAAAGCTGGCGATTCGTAAATCGGCTTCTTCACTTTGCTCAGGCGCATCTTCACGCGCATTAGTCGCTATAAACTGTGGTGTAACTGTTGGGTGAATGCGATACGTGCTAAAGCTGTATGTAACTACCCCTGTTACCGCATTTACAGTATCGCCGGTACGTAGAGTATTTTCTGCCGATAGGCCTGGCGCTGGGTAAGCCGATGGATCTGAGTTTTGAGCTGTAGAGCCATCATCTAATAAGATTTTTTTAGTCAAGTTAGCCGCTTCAACAGCATTGGCTGCATCACCTGGCAATGCAACTTGAGTGCCTTGGTATAAACGCTCAGTGGCTAGTTCTACTTCACCATAGCGACCTAAGCCGTAGTTGTTAGTAACTACAAGTGTTTGATCTAGGCTTACTAGCATACCTTCATAAGCTTCTAGGTCAGCTTGGCTCTCTAAAGGTAAACTTATTGAGGTTGCAGAGGCCACTTCGTCAGTACCACATACTGCAATTTGTGTTACATCTGCAAGTTGTGTTGAATCATAGTATTCATCAACTGTGCCCTGTACGCGCACGTGGTCACCTACATTTACATCGGTATCAGTAAAGTAAACAAACAAACCTTCAGAGGTCATTGGATCGTTATCTACATCTGCAGCAAGCGAGGTCACAAAGAAACCATCTAAGCCATCTTCACCTTGAAAATCGGCAGTGACAACACCTTCAATTTCAACAAGGGTATCTACTAACGGGCTTGCTTCACCAGAACCTTGCACAGCGCTAATTAGCGTTTTATCTGCGCCACATACAAGCGGTTCTAATGGTTCTGGCTCAGGGTCTGGCGCAGGAGCCGTACCACCATCGCCAGCATGCGAGCCTAAGCCGTCAAAGGTGTCAATATCAAACTGTTCCCATTCATCGCTAGGATTAAAAGTTGCAGTTGAGTCAGTTCGACCCGTTGTGATGCTATTTTTTCTTCGTAAGGTTTTATTTTGAGTTTGTACGGTATCATCAGACCAAAAAGAGCCAGGATCAACACCCACTTGGCCAAAGCTATCAACTACCACACCATCTTTAGTTAAAACAAGGGCATCGTCACCATTGTAGTAAGTTACTGTGCTGGTTATGTCTGCAATATCAAGAATGGCAGCGTCTGCACCGGAGTTTGAAATGATATAGGTGGTATTGGCAGCCAATGTGCCTGATAAATCAATTGAGTTACCTACCGAACTACTACCATTTGAATAAAGTCCTAAAGTATAACCTTCAAGAGAAAGCTCGGTATCAGCATTGTTATAAAGCTCAATCGCTTTATTGTTGCTGCTGCCTTCGATGTATTCAGAAATGATTAGATCGGCGGAGGCTGGTGCACTGAGGCTTGCTAATACAAGCGCCAGTGGCGTTATTTTCGTTTTTAACATTTTTTATTATTCCCGTGTATTTAAATCCCAAAATGGGACACCAGTTTAGGCAATCTAAATGACAAAAAGAATACAAATATGTTAATGATTGTAAAAAAATTAAGGCGGCGTACCGCCTTTGATAACATGTTTACTTATTTTGCAGCCATTGCGCGGCCTGCTTGGCAAAATACGTTAAAATACCATCCGCTCCGGCGCGTTTAAATGCCAGTAAAGATTCCATAATTGTGGCCTCTTCACTCAACCAGCCGTTATCGATTGCCGCTTTGTGCATTGCATATTCGCCACTGACCTGATATGCGAAAGTAGGTACACCAAATTCATCTTTAACACGACGAACAATATCAAGGTACGGCATACCGGGTTTCACCATCACCATGTCGGCGCCTTCTTGTAAATCAAGTGCCACTTCACGAATTGCCTCATCAGAGTTGGCAGGATCCATTTGATACGTTTTTTTGTCGGCCCCTTTCAAGTTACCTGCAGAGCCTACAGCGTCTCTAAACGGCCCGTAATAGCTAGAGGCATATTTAGCTGAGTAAGCCATTATGCGTGTGTGAATATGTCCATCTGCTTCAAGTGCTTCGCGAATAGCACCAATACGGCCATCCATCATGTCAGAGGGCGCAACCACATCTGCGCCTGCCTCGGCGTGCGAAAGCGCCTGCTTCACAAGAATTTCAGTGGTTATGTCATTAATTACATAACCTTCATCATCAATAATGCCGTCTTGGCCATGAGTAGTAAATGGGTCAAGGGCTACATCGGTAATAACCCCAAGCTCAGGAAAAGCTTCTTTTAAAGCACGAACAGTGCGTTGTGCTAAGCCATCTTCACTGTAGGCTTCTTCGGCCATCAAAGACTTTTTGTCAGCAGGGGTTACCGGAAAAATAGCGACGGCAGGTACACCTAAATCTACAAGCTCTTTAGCTTCTTCAAGCAATAAATCAATTGATAAACGCTCAATTCCTGGCATTGATTCAATTGCTTCGCGGCGGTTTTTACCTTCAAGCACAAATACCGGAAAAATTAAATCGTTCACCGATAGTTGGTTTTCGGCCATAAGACGGCGAGAAAAATCACTGCGGCGCATTCTACGCATGCGGGTATATGGGAAAAGGTCGAGTCCTGATTGGGCCATGTTACTAAGCTCCTACTGTGGAATTGGAAAACTAATTACTTGATTTCGGCCATGTTGTTTAGCGAAATAGAGCGCTTTATCTGCGTCGTCTGTAAATAGCTCAGGGTTACTAATATCGTTTACTACAGCGCTGTTTACGCCAGCACTAATGGTTACTTTTACGGATGTTCCGGCTACGTTTACGGTATTACTCTCTACGGCTTGGCGAATTTTTTCAGCAATATCAACAGCCCCCTCTTTTGGAGTGCTAGGTAGCAAAACAACAAACTCTTCGCCGCCGTAGCGAGCCACTTCATCCAACGGGCGTTTTAAATGTTGTTTTATAATGTCGGCTACAGCGCGTATTACTTGGTCGCCGGTTAAGTGCCCGTAGTTATCATTTACGCGTTTAAACCTGTCTATATCGAGCATAATCATACTCAAAGGCGTTTGTTCACGCCGAGAGCGACGCAGTTCCATCACTAATTTTTTATCAAAAAAGCGACGATTTTTAACGCCACTCAGCGCGTCTTCCATATTAAGTAGCTCAAGCTCGCGGTTTTTATCTTCTAGTTCACGCAAAGTGACTTGTAACTCAAAGGTGCGCTCATCAACTAACGACTCTAATTCTTTTTGTGTTTGGGCTTGCAGCGCGAGTCGCTCATTTAATAGTGTATCTTGGGCTGCATTTTCAGCAATCAAGGTTTGTTGAGCAATAACTTGTTCATCACGCTCTAAAATAAAGCGCTTCATAACGCCATAACATAGGCAAAATGTACTACCAAAAAAGCATATAAAAACAAAAGCTAAGCTACTTCTACCTAAAGGATATAAGCCAAATACCGCAACAATAAGGTACACCATAACAAGTAAAAATAGCATGAGTGCAATTAGTAGTGCTTGAATTGGTTTTGAAGGCGCATTTTGCTGGCAGATGTAGGCGCTTACCAAGCAATAAATAATAACAATCGGGCTCGCCAGTAAGCTAAATGGGGTAAACACTGTGCTAGGTAAAGCCCACATAAACAGCAGGCTAATTGCGTAAATATTAGCAACAATGGTTTGCCATTTTAGTAGTTTAGAGGCTTTAGGTTGGCACAGTTGTTTTTGTAGCGGCACAAAAGCAAGCGTAGTGAGCATTAGTAAAACAGGTATCATTACTTGCTGTAATGAAGGCGAATTTGGATGAAAATAACGAGCGCCAAAACCGCATAAATAAGCCAGTAGCACACCTAAGGTCAGCGTAATAATGCCTGCATAAGCAAAATACAACTTGCGCGAAAACCCATACAAAACCAAGCAACTTATGGCCAATGAAAATAAAAAACCAATGAGTAAGCCATAAATTAAATTAAGTTTACCTTTATGCGCTAGGTAGGCATCTGGTTGCCATAAAGTCAGCGGGATGCGTAGCCCAGCACTGTTGTTAACCTTCATTATTACGGTGCTAATACTATTTGCCGGCAGCCTCAAGGTTGCTAATAAAGATTCACTTTTTATTAGCCGTGATGAGAGCTTAAAGTTATCGCCAGTTTGCATGTGTGAGAGCAGTGCTGAATTATAAAAATGAAAAATTTGCGCTTCATTTAACAGCGGGTTATCGAGCGATAAAATAGGGCTTATATTGTTATTTAAGGTATTTTTAACTGTAAACTTGACCCATACAGGGCGTTGTTCAAACCCTAAATTTAATGGCTTATCACTTACTGTTTGCCAGTCGCTAACCTCATGGTAGGCATTGTTTGCTGTGGTGGGCGTAAACGAATAGCTCAGGGTGTCTATTTTTATTGATTTAAAATTTTCAGAAATTACGGGGTTTGCAACACTGCAAAATGAACAAAGGAGCATAAATAGGCTAAATAGCGCCTTTGGGCTTGTCATTAGCGACCTGCTATATCAAATAAGCTATAAAAGTTAGCCGTACTATGGGTGGCAATAGTACTTGGTTCAACGTTATAAAGCTTAGCGAGTGTTTCACACACATAGCTAAGATAGGCGGGCTCATTTTTACGTGATTTTGGTTTAGGGGTTATTGTGCGTGGAATTAAAAAAGGCGCATCGGTTTCTATTAATAACCGCTCAAGCGGGATACTTGGCACCAATTGTTGCAATGCTTTACCGCGGCGCTCGTCACACACCCACCCAGTAATGCCAATATAAAGGCCTAATTCTAAATAATCTTTAAGTGCTTGGGCATTGCCTGTAAAGCAATGCAGCACACCACGTACGTTATAGTTAGCCAAAATATTTAGCATATCTTCGCTTGCGTCACGTTCGTGTAAATAAACAGGTAGGTTTAGTTTTTCAGCTAACGCTAACTGGCGTTTTAATACGCTGCGCTGAATATCGCGAGGAGAAAAATCGCGATTATAATCAAGCCCACACTCACCAATGGCCACAACGCAATCGTTACTAGCAAGCTGCGTTAAAGTGGCTTCAAGTTCATCGGTGGCGTCTTTAGCGTCATGTGGATGCACGCCAGCAGTAGAAAACTGATTATATTGTTTTGCTAATGTAAGCGATTGTTCGCTACTAGGCACATCGCAGCCGATAAGTAACATAGCTTGCACGCCCGCGGCATTTGCGCGGGCAATAATGGCCTGATGCTCACCTTCAAACTGGTGATTGGTTAAATTAACGCCTGCATCAACTAACGTGTAGGTCATTACTGAGTGCGCTTCACACGGATTGAGCGGTTTTGACCATCTTTACGAAGTAAAAAAGAATTAAATACACCGCGGCTAATAACCACTGTATCAGACTCTTTTAATTTAAGACTGTCAGAACCAATTTGACGCCATTGCTGATCGTTATCAAGGGTAATAATGAGCTCGCCATAAGGAGCTTTTCTAACTGATGATACTAATGCTGTGATATTTTCGTCTTTATCTTTAGTGATCTCTTTATGCTCAAGGCCAAAATCATCTGCTTTAGCAGCAGGCGCTGCTTTAGAAACAGCTGCAACAGGTGCACTTACGTTTGGCGATACATTGGTTACGGCTTTTGGTGGGGTAAGGGTTTTTTTCTCACTAGGTTTAGTAAGCGGTTTACCTGCCACTGTGTTGTCATAACATAGTAAACGGTTAAAGTCGTTTTCAATAAAGCTACATGCTTGCAAAGCTTGCACGTTAATTTCTTGCGCTGCAAACGTCGGTGCGCTTAGTAAAACCAGTAGTGAGAGTAGTTGTTTTTTCATTTTATTCCTCAGATTCCTGTTGTTCTTTAGCGCTATAAAATTTCGCTAAAATTAACCCTAGCTCAAATAAAAGCAGCATAGGAAGTGCTAATAGTGTTTGTGATAACACATCGGGCGGTGTTAAAAACATCGCCACAACAAATACACCAACCACAATATAAGGGCGTTTTTGCTTTAAACTCTGCGTGGTTGTAGCGCCACTCCAACATAGCAACATTATGGCTACGGGTATTTCAAACGCCACACCAAATGCAAAAAATAGCTTAAGTACAAATCCTAAATAGCTACTAATATCCGGTGCTAGGGTCATCATTTGCGGCCCTACACTAGTAAAAAAGCCTAATATAATAGGGAGCACTATAAAGTAGCAAAAAGCGATACCGCCATAAAATAGCAAAATACTCGAGGCCAAAATTGGCATTAGCATGCGTTTTTCGTGTTGGTATAAGCCAGGTGCTATAAATCCCCAAATTTGATGCAATATCCACGGAATAGCGCCAAACAAAGCAACAAATAGCGTTAGTTTAAACGGTGCAAAAAACGGTGCCGTAACATCGGTAGCTATCATAGTGGCAGTGCTTGGCAAATGTGCGACTAAAGGGGCGGCTACAAACTCATATATATCATTGGCAAAATACACTAGGCCAATAAATATCACTAAAATACTAAAAAGTGATTTAATAAGCCGATCGCGCAGCTCAATTAAGTGAGCGACGAACCCTGATTTAGCTTGTTCAGACATTATTTTTTATACCACGTAATAAGTTGACCACAAATAGGGGAATTAATTTCACTTTTTTTCATCGAGTTGTTCGTTAGATGACGTGCTTGAAGTGTTTTTATAGCTATGAGTAACCGACTGCGCTGCTTTTTGCAGTTCATCAACCGATTGTTGTAGCTCAGGGCTTAAATCTTTAAGCTCTTGTTGCTCTGCTTTTTTTAGGTTTTCGTGAAGCTCGTGTATGCGTAGCTCTTCACTCACTTCTGCTTTAACTGAGTTGGCCATCGACTTAACGGTTTTTACCCAGCGCATTACGGTGCGAATGGCAACCGGTAACCGCTCAGGGCCAAGTACCACTAGGCCAACAATAAAAACAACAACGAGCTCCCACATTCCCATATTGCTTAAACCTTAGTATCGTCTTTGGTTTTTTCAGTGCTTTGTGTCTGTGTTGGCGCTGCTTTTTGAGACTCTTGGATTTGCTCTGCTTTTTCGCTTTCAGTCTCTTTAGTTTGATCATCAGACATGGCTTTTTTAAACCCTTTTACTGCACCGCCTAAATCACCACCCATGCCGCGTAGTTTTTTAGTACCAAAAAGAAGTACGATAATCGCTAAAACAATCAATAATTGCCAAATACTAATGCCACCTAAACCCATGGTTATCTCCAACTGATAAATGCTTAAATGTTTATTTTAAGTACTAATTATACGCCCTGTGGCATAAATAGCACTTAGTTTATGTGTTACGCCACGCCACAATAAAGCTAATTGCAGACGCCGCTAATGTTACGCCTGCCGCTATGAGGTCGTGCTGCAGATAACACAGTGCCGATACAATCAGTGTAGCACTGCCAAATAGGCTAAGTACTAGCGCTTTGTGTGACACTTTACTTGGCTGAGAATGCTGCATTTGCGGACTACGTTTTAAATTTTGATAAATTAAATCAGGTAGTTCTGGCATTTTTTCAGCCCAAAATGGCAAGTTAGCATACATTTGTTTCATTACTGATAACGGTCCAACTTGTTGTTTTACCCAATCTTCTAGAAATGGCTTAGCGGTTTTCCACAAATCAAGCTGAGGATAAAGCTGACGCCCTAAGCCCTCAACGTATAATAACGTTTTTTGTAATAATACTAACTGCGGCTGTACTTGCATGTTAAAGCGGCGTGCGGTGTTAAATAAATTAACGAGTACATGGCCAAACGATATCTCAGCCAGCGGCTTATTAAATATAGGTTCGCACACGGTACGAATTGCAAATTCAAACTCTTCTATGCTGGTATCGGGCGGAACCCAGCCCGAGTCAACATGTAGCTGAGCAACTTGGCGGTAGTCACGATTAAAAAAGGCGATAAAGTTTTCTGCGAGATAGCGTTTATCTTCTTTGTTTAATGTGCCAACAATGCCACAGTCGATACCAATATACATGGGGTTTTCAGGGTGCTCGCGAGAGACAAATATATTGCCAGGGTGCATATCAGCATGAAAAAAACTGTCTCTAAATACTTGGGTAAAAAACACTTCTACACCGCGCTCAGCGAGTAATTTCATATTGGTATTTTGCGCAATTAACGACTCGGTATCTGAGACCGGAATTCCGTAAATACGCTCCATAACCAAAACGTTACTGCGGCTATAATCGCTATAAACAGCTGGGATATATAACGAATCAGAGCCTTCAAAGTTACGCTTAAGTTGTATGCCATTTGCGCCTTCGCGCATTAAATCGAGCTCATCTAACAAGGTTTTTTTATACTCTTTCACCACCTCGACAGGGCGTAACCTTTTTGCTTCGCTGTGTACATTGGCAAGCACTTTAGCGAGCTTTTCCATAAGTGCTAAGTCGGCATTAATTTGTGTTTTTATGTTTGGCCTAATCACTTTTATAACAACATCTTGGGTATTGTTATGGGCATCAACTAGCTTAGCAGTATGCACTTGCGCAATAGACGCTGAGGCCAATGGGGTTTGCGAAAACTCACTAAATAACTGGTTTATATCGCTGATTTCGAGCGCTTTTTCAATTATTTTTTGGGCAAGTTCGCCCTCAAAAGGCTCGACTTGGTCTTGCAAAAAAGCAAGCTCTAACGCAATGTCGTGAGGAAGTAAGTCTCGGCGGGTAGAAAGCATTTGGCCAAACTTAATCCACACTGGGCCAAGCTCTTGCAAGGCTAAGCGCAGGCGCAAGCCCGCTGGTTTATTTTTGTGCTGGTTACGTAACCAAAACAAGCTACCACGCGCAATTTTAGCGTACCAAGGTATTTTTTGTTTTGGTATTAACTCATCTAATCCGTAGCTAAGTAATGTTTTAGTGATGTAATACAATCGAGCAGTCGACACAAAAAATCCTTAGCGGCTGTTGGTGTTAGAAGAGTTGATTAATGCATTTATGCGTTGTTCAATAGCGGCCACTTGCCCTTTTAGCACTCGGTTTTGTTGTTTAAATTGTTCAAGCTCTAAAGGGTGAATAGTTACAGCGAGCTCATCTTGGCATAGGCTGGTTAATGTGGTGCTAATTTGCTGACGCGCTTTACGCTCTTTACTGCGTAAAGCGTTTAGCTGTATGTAAAGTTGTTGTGCGGGCGCATCGCCAATATAGTGCGATAGTTGCTCAGGCCAATCTATATCTAGCCCAGAAAATGCGGCGCTGTATGCCTGAGCGACGTTTAAGTCGCCTTGCAGGTCTAGCTTATCTTGACGAATGAGCTGTGTAAGCATGGCTGGGTCTTTAAGCGCCATGAGTGTATCTATATCTGCGCTGATCATACACTCTGCGCTATCTCTAACGCTGGCACTGTAAAGGTGTAATAGTTTACCATCAAAGGTTAATACTATTTGCTGCTGCCAATTGCGGATTTCGACCTTTAATGGTTTGTGCTTAACGGCACCGAGCTTATCTATTAAGGTGGCGTCGAGTTGCAGTACCTTATTAAGCACTCGCTCTATAAGCGAAAGTACAAAATTAGGTAACATAAAAAACTGTGAATCGGGTTTTGCTGCGATCACATTTTCGCTTTTTTGCTCAAACGCCATAACTGCCTGCCTTAATATTTAAAACCACGGTGCAGTGCAACAATACCACCGGTTAGGTTTTGATACGTTGTTTGTTCAAAGCCTGCTTCTTCCATCATTGCTTTTAAGGTTTCTTGGTCTGGGTGCATACGAATCGACTCAGCTAAGTATTGGTATGACTCGCTATCGTTCGCCACTACTTTACCCATAGTTGGTAATAGATTGAACGAGTAAAAATCGTACGCTTTACTTAAAATTTCATGCTCAGGTTTGGAAAACTCTAATACTAATAAACGTCCACCTGGCTTTAAAATACGGTACATAGAGCGAAGAGCTTTGTCTTTATCGGTTACATTACGTAGGCCAAAGGCAATCGTGATCACATCAAAGCTGTTATCTGGAAATGGCAGCATTTCGGCATTCATTTGCACGTAGTCGATATTGCCGACTAAACCCAAGTTGTGTAGCTTTTCACGGCCTACTTTTAACATTGATGAGTTAATGTCGCCTAAAACTACTTGGCCGGTGTCACCGACTAGCTGGCTAAATTTTGCTGTTAGGTCGCCAGTGCCGCCTGCTAAATCAAGGACGTGGTGGCCTTTGCGAACACCTGAGCTGGCTATAGTTTGACGTTTCCATAATCGATGTACACCAAAAGACATTAAATCGTTCATTACATCGTACTTTGCTGCAACCGAGTGAAATACGTCTGCAACCATTGAGGCTTTATCGTTTTCGGCTACGGTTTTATAGCCAAAATGCGTGGTCTTTTGCTCTGTTTCGTTCATGGTTAGTCTCTATCGTGGCAATAAAGACTAGTGTACTTGATTGTATACTGCAGGTGCAATTTGAATATGATTTATCAGGTAATTTAGCGTAAAACCTAGTGGCCAGCTGTAAAGCTACTTTGCCCCAGTGAGCGTGCTTTAAATGCCGCTTGCGAGGCTTTTTTAGCTAACATGTTAAAGTCATCATTTTTGAGTTGCTGCGCTATGCCTAAAGATAAGTTAATGCCAGGCAGCTTAGTGCCGCTTTTTGAGCTAACAAAGCGAAGTTTTTCTACGCCATTACGCACTTTTTCAGCAATAACATTGGCGGTTTCGGGGTCTATATCTGGCAGTAATACGGTAAATTGGTCCTTTGCTGTGCGCCCAGGTAAACCACTTTGAAAAACATATTTTTTTACTTGTTTAGCTACTTTGTTCAAAATAACTTCGCCAATTATATCGCCGTAATTATCTACAAAATGATCTAAATTATCTATTTGAATTGCAATTGCGCAAATTGATTTGTCTTGGTTGCTCCATAGTTGGGTTTGCTGCGTTAAATAATGACGTTTATACAGCCCCGTTTGTGAGTCAATAATGTGCTGCTTACGTAATTGCGCCAGCTGTTTTTGGGTTTTTTCGTGTAACTTTTTAGCTTTATGTAGCTCGTGTTTGAAGTGCTTGTGTTGCTCAAGTAACGTGGCTGATTGCGTGTTTAACGTATCGAGTGCTTGGCGGCTTTGCTCTATATTATTCTCATCAAGCGTGTGCATGCACTCACTTACTTGGCCGGCAAAGCTAACAATTTGTTTTTCGGTTGATTGCGCATTGCGCGACAGTGAATCAATAACCCCATTTACGTTATTAATCATTGCCACTTGCGTGGTATGCCCTTCGTTTAAAAACTCAAAGTAGAGCTGCTCAATCAAAATACTATCAATTTGGGCTTTATTAGTAATGACCTCGTCTATGGCGTTATTTAGCTGAGGATTTACTTTACTAATATAGGTATAGGCAACGTGGTAATTTAACGGAGAGGGAGGCAGCGTATGACGTTCTAAAAACAGGCATACATTCGTCATTTTTTCTTGAGCTACAGCCATGGAATCATGGAACATCATTTTAACTACCAACTAAGTACGCATTAAATTACACATTAAAATAACTCTTCAATGAGGCGGCAATGCATCCAAGCTTTATTATTTTTTTACTACAATAATCGTTAACCAGGCTATTTAAAAGTAAAAACCAGTATTAGTGAACTTAAATTTTTACTTTTGCTGCCTAATAGCTGATTTTATCATCAAAGAGCACGTAATTAGCTTAATTTAGGCGGGTTCAGCTTATTTTACCCGCTCCAATTAAGCGTGTGTTATTGAGATTAATCGCATTTATCTTGCTATTTACTCAGCCTACGATAGTTTTGTGAAATCTATTGTATGGTTAAGTAAAACTAAAATGAATTATTCCTTACCCCCGCGAATTTGCCGCACACTGCTTGTGCTATCACTTTTTGGCACGCTAAGCGCATGTACATTAACAAGCCCCAACGCAAACACACAATTTGAACAAGTGGCGCAAAGTATTGTTGATTACCGCAAACGTGTAAATCCCTACACACAGCCTAAAGGGGTTGATGGCTATTTATTACCTAATTTATCGGCTGAATTTTTAAAGCAGCAATATGAGGAAAAAACAGCATTATTAAGTCGTTTAGATGCAATTGATAGCGATGAGCTTTCAAGTGAAAACAGTATTAACCTCAGTATTATTCGTGCGCAAGTACAAAACAGTGTTGATGAATACGTATTTAATGCGCACTACATGCCGCTAACTTCTGAGTATGGGTTCCATTCTAGCTTGTCTTATATGATTAGTAGTTCACAGTACAAGCAACCGCAACAGTTAGAAACGTATTTAGCCCGCCTTGAACAAGTGCCGCGCTTTTTTGAGCAAAACATACATTGGATGAAAAAGGGGCTCGAAACGGGACTTACTCAACCACAAGCGGTATTAGCTGGGTATGAAGATTCAATAAGTGCTTACATAGTGGATGATGTAACGCAGTCAGACTTTTACTCCCCGTTTAAAACGAACACAGCAGGGCTAAGCGAAAACGACTTTAAAGCGTTACAGCAAAAAGCTAAACGCATCATAAAAAATGATGTTATTGCCTCTTACAAAGCGTATCTAACATTTTTTACTACGCAATATCAGCCAGGTGCACGCACTACGATTGGTATTTCGCAAACCCCTAATGGCAAGGCGTTTTATAAAAACCGCGCACAGTATTACACCACCACAAATATGAGCATTGATGAAATACATCAGCTGGGGTTATCTGAAGTGGCGCGTATCCGCAGTGAAATGCAGGCAATAATTAAAGAAGTAGGATTTGAAGGCACGTTTGCCGATTTTATCCACTTTTTACGTACCGATCCGCAATTTTACGCCACCACTCCAGAGCAGCTATTAAAAGAAGCTGCTTATATAGCTAAAAAAATGGACGCGCAGCTGCCTAAGTTATTTCATACATTGCCACGTATGCCCTATGGCGTTGCACCTGTACCTGCAAATATAGCCCCTAAATATACAACCGGTCGCTATGTTGGCTCGAGCCGAAGCGATCAAGCGGGTTATTATTGGGTAAATACATATGCGCTAGATAAGCGCCCGTTGTATGTATTAGAGGCGCTGACCTTACACGAAGCCGTACCAGGGCATCATTTACAAATATCGCTTAATGCAGAGCTTGAAAACTTACCAAGCTACCGACGTGATGCCTACCTTTCGGCTTTTGGTGAAGGGTGGGGGCTTTATTCTGAATACTTAGGTATAGAAGCAGGCTTTTACCAAGACCCATACAGCCGATTTGGCCGTTTAACCTATGAAATGTGGCGTGCAGCTCGTTTAGTGGTTGATACAGGTATGCACATGTACGGCTGGAGCCGCGAGCGCGCTATGAACTTTATGAGCGAAAACACAGCGCTTTCATTACATAATGTTAAAACCGAAACCGACCGCTATATTTCGTGGCCGGGGCAAGCTTTGTCGTACAAAATTGGCGAGCTGACTATCAAGCGTTTACGCACAGAGGCCGAGCAAGCGCTTGGGCCACGTTTTGATATTCGTGAGTTTCATCATCAAGTATTGCGTCATGGTTCTGTGCCGTTATCAGTGCTTGAAGAGCAAGTTCGTTTGTATATAAAAGCTGAGCTTGAAAACGCACAAAGCTAATTATCTAAAGGTATAAACCTTGAACAACGAAAGGTGTTGTGTCATTTTGACGCAACACCTTTTTTATTTTTAAAAACAGCCATCAAGGGGCCTTGGATGAGCGATTTTATAATTTTTAGTATTGATGTATTTGCGAGTATTTTTATTGTTGCATTAGGATTAATTGTACTTACCATTATTGTTTTTTATTTTCGTGATATTACTCAAACAAAGCATGCAATTAGGCGAAATTACCCGGTTATTGGCCGCTTTAGGTACTTTTTTGAGCGCCAAGGCGAGTTTTTTAGGCAGTACTTTTTTGCCCTCGATAGAGAAGAAATGCCGTTTAACCGAGCAGAGCGCAGCTGGGTGTATCGGGCTGCAAAAGATGTCGATCGTACCGCTGCATTTGGCTCCACGCAAAGCTTAGAGGTAACAGGTACAGTGATGTTTATGAACTGTGCTTTTCCTACCTTAGATGAAGAGGCGTTGGACCCAAGTAATGTAACGTTAGGCCCTTATTGTAAAACGCCGTACACCACTAACTCCTTGTTTAATATATCGGGAATGAGCTTTGGTGCGCTCTCAAAACCGGCTGTTAGAGCGTTATCAAAAGGGGCAAAATTAGCCGGCTGCTGGATGAATACCGGCGAAGGCGGGTTAAGCCCTTATCACTTAGAGGGCGGAGCCGATTTGGTGTTTCAAATTGGTACGGCTAAGTATGGTGTGCGCGACGAGCTTGGAAATCTAAGTATTGATAAACTTAAAGAAATTGCGGCGCATAAAAACGTAAAAATGTTTGAGCTTAAATTAAGCCAAGGTGCCAAACCAGGTAAAGGCGGTATGTTACCAGGTAAAAAAGTTAATGCTGAAATTGCTAAAATAAGGGGCATCCCTGAGGGTAAAGATTCAATTAGCCCAAATGGGCACCCAGAGATCAAAAAGCCAAGCGACATATTAGATATGATTGCCACAGTGCGAAACGCCACAGGCAAACCTACCGGCTTTAAAGCCGTTATTGGTGATTACACTTGGCTAGAAACACTATTTGCAGAAATAAACCATCGCGGGCTTGAATCAGCACCGGACTTTATCACTATTGATAGTGCCGATGGCGGTACGGGCGCAGCGCCACAACCCTTATTAGATTCGGTAGGTTTACCGCTGCGCGAAAGCTTACCGCTGGTTGTTAATATGCTTGAAAAACATGGCTTAACAGGGCGGGTAAAAGTCATTGTATCGGGTAAGTTAATTGTGCCCTCTAAGGTGGCATGGGCGCTTGCTTTGGGTGCTGATTTTGTTGTTTCTGCGCGTGGTCATATGTTTGCGTTAGGCTGTATACAGGCCATGCAATGTAATAAAGACACCTGCCCAACCGGTGTTACTACCCATAACGAGCGGCTACAGCGTGGTTTAAATGTTGCCGATAAAGCCCAGCGGGTTGCCAATTATAATAAATATATTCATTACGGTGCTGGCTTAATTGCCCACTCATGTGGTGTAACGAGTGCGCGGGAATTAAGGCGTAAACACGTGCGTATAGTGCAAGAAAGTGGGCTGTCGGAGCCGCTCGATAAAATTTACGAAAACTACCAATAACGGTATTGGTAGTAAAAAAGGCGCTTTGGCGCCTTTTTTAATTTAGCTGGCTTATTAATAAACTAAAAAAGGCATCTTTGCTGTCGCAGTTTTTGGCATTTAAAATAAGTTGCTCACCTAAGCTCAGCGTTTGTTTTTGTACTGCAAGGCGCGTATTTTCATCTTCAATGCTGTCAATATCTACCACATGCGCGAGCCCTATGGTGCGCCTAATTAGTTCTGTTCCACAATAACCTATGGCGTCTTGTAATACGGTTTTCATAAAGTACTGTGGGTAGCCGTCGGTATTAAGGGTGTGATCTGTGCTGTGGTTGGCAATTAAAGCTAACCATTGTTGCTCAAATAAGTTATAGCTTTCAACAATGCAGCTAAGTAAATGCGTTTGATAGTTTCGTCGTGCTACAAACTCTTCAATATGCCCTGCTTGTGCGCAGTAATTTAATAGTAAATTGCCAATAAAAGAGCCTATATCAAAGCCAACAGGGCCAAAAAAGCCAAACTCGGGGTCAATCACTTTAGTGGTATTGGTATCTACAAAAATGCTGCCGCTGTGCATATCGCCGTGCAGCAATGTTTGCGGGTTAGATAAAAAATTAGCTTTTAATTTCGCAACTTCTAACTTAAGTGCCGTGTTATCACGCAAAGCGTGTACATGTGTAGTAAGTTGCTCGTCAAAGTGATTGCGTTCGTGATCTGTATACGGATCGCTAAAAAATAAATCTTCTGTAATTTGGCAAAGCTCAGGGTTAGTAAATTGCTGTACGAGGGCCTTTTTATGCTGGGCGGTTAGGTAAAAATCTGAATTATAAAACCCGGTATGGCTTAAATACGTAGCTACGTGCTCGGCTAACTTAGGAAATTGCTCCGCGTTATTTTGCGCCGCGCGCAATATTTTTAAGTGACCTAAATCTTCTAAAATAGTAAGTGCGTAAGCTTGGTTATAGTGCAGTACTTTAGCGGTGTTTTGTGGGCAAATAGCCCCATGGTTAAGTAACACTTGCGCCTCAATACGGGCTCTATCAAGCGTGAGCGGCCATGATTCACCTACACAACGAGCATAAGGCAGTGCTTGCTTTAAAATAATGCTGTTATGGTGCTCATCGCTAATTCTAAATACTAAATTAAGGTTACCGTCACCAAATTCGTACGCAGTTAAGTGTGCGCCAGTATTAAAAAAATCATACTGCTTAGAGTCAATTAGCGAATTTACATATTCAATTGCGCGCTGCGCATCAAACGCGACATAGTTAGCCATAGTGAGTTCTCAAATAACCTTTTTGGGCATTCTATACCTTTAAATGTTTAGATGTCTACAAGTCTAACTTGAGAGTTGTTCAAACTGATGTAAAATACCCTTACGCATTTTATTTAAGCAGCCTCACCATGCAAAACCTAATCGCAAGCAGTTTAAAATATGAAAACGGCACATTAAGTGTGCTTGACCAGTATTTACTTCCTCATCAGCAGGTATGGCACGAATGCCATAGTGTTGAGACGATGAAGGAGCTGATCATCAGTTTAAAAATTCGTGGCGCACCATTAATAGGCTTAGGTGCGAGTTTGCTGGTTGCTCATTTAGCGCAGCAGGGGGGAACTCAAGCGGCGCTTGCAAAAGCAATTGATGAGCTTGAAGCCACAAGGCCAACCGCTGTTAATTTAATGCATTGTATGGCTACATTAAGAGAGGCCCTTAAAAGCGATGACTTTGTAGCAGCAGTGGTGTGCAGCGCAGAGCGCCTTTTTATTGAAGACATTGCCCTATGTGAGCGCATGGCAACGCACGGAGCTGAGCTTATAAACAGCGGCGACAATATTTTAACCCATTGTAATACCGGCGCATTAGCGACTGCTGGTATTGGTACAGCATTAGGCGTTATTTACAAAGCGCAGCAACAACACGGCAATATACATGTGTGGGTTGATGAAACGCGGCCCTTGTTGCAAGGCGGGCGTTTAACCGCGTTCGAACTTGAGCGCTGGCAAGTACCGTATACGCTTATTTGCGATAATATGGCAGCAAGTTTAATGGCCGCAGGCAAGGTAGATAAAATAGTGGTAGGCGCCGATCGTATTGCTGCTAATGGCGACTTTGCTAATAAAGTGGGAACTTATAATTTAGCTGTATTGGCCCATTTTCATGATATTCCCTTTTATGTTGTCGCGCCTTTAACTACGCTTGATACACAAACAGCTTGCGGTAGCGATATAGCAATAGAGCAGCGAAATAGCGCAGAGGTACGCGGCGTAAGTGGCAGTTTTGGTGAGGCGCTGTGGGCACCCACTAATGCCAATGTGTATAATCCCGCATTTGATGTAACACCTGCAAAACTAATAACAGCTTGGGTGTTAGATACCGGTGTTTACAATAAAAGTGATGTAGAGAGTGGCGCGTTAACAGCGCTTAAGTAGTTTTAAATATCGCTCCACTTATCCCTTTGTGGAGCGTATTACGTTTGCTATGCGAGCAACGGAAACTGCTTCGCAATTTCAGATTCGGTGCTTTTTGCAACCCAGCCCTCGGTATTATTAAATAATCGAATGGCGGTAAACTCTGGGTCGCTCCCCATATCAAACCAATGTGGTGTAAGGGTTGGGACCGAAATTAAGTCACCTTGCTGGCATAATACTTGGTAAATTTTGGCATCAATATGTAGGCAAAATAACCCTTGGCCTTTTACAAAAAAACGAACTTCGTCTTCACTATGAGTGTGCTCAAATAAAAACTTTTCTCGCATTTGTGCCGCTGCAGGATTACCTTTTGCAAGTGAAATAACATCCACCGTTTGGTAGCCATTTTGCGCTTTTAAGCGCGCTATATCATTTTTATACGCTGCAATAATTTGCTCATTTGTGGTGTGCTCATTAATGGGTGCGGTTGCTTGCCATTGTTCAAAACGTACATTTACCTTTGCTAATTGCTGAGTAATTTCGCTTAAATCGCAGGTGTTTACCAGCGCATTACTCGGATTGTTGTTAGCATAAATTGTTAATTGGCTCATGCAAATTGCTCCAATTTAACTGTGCTAAAGTCATGTACGTATGGGTGCGCGCTATGTGCTTGGCCATCACGTATTAAGTGCAAGGTTTTAAGCCCTGCTGCTTTGGCAGCATCAAGCTCACCTGCCACATCACTTAAAAATAAGATTTCGTTAGCACTAAAGGGGAGCTGGTTAACTATAGTGTTATAGGTTGCTTGCTCTTGCTTTGCGCCGACTTTGGTATCAAAAAAGTCGTTAAACAGAGGGCATATATCGCCATAGTCGCTGTATTTAAAGAGTAACTGCTGCGCCCTTACCGAGCCTGATGAATACGCATAGAGTGCGGTGCCTTGAGCATGCTGAGCTTGTAAAAACTCAAACGCATCTGCGTATAGGTGGCCTTTAAAATCACCGTGCTCGTAGCCCGTTTGCCAAATTAGCCCTTGTATTTGCTTTAAAGGGGTAATTTTTTTATCTTCTTCAATCCACTTTAGTAACACGCTAATGACATTTTCTATATCGGCATCTGGCTGATTAATAATGGCTTTAACAGCCGCTATTTGCTCAGCGATATGGGTTTTATTTTCGTTTAAGCGCATAAACGTTGCTAGTTGTTTAGCTGCATACGGAAACAGCACCTCTTTTACAAATGAGATACGTGTTATGGTGCCTTCAATATCAGTTAAAATTGCTTTTATCATTATAGCTGTGCCCCAATACCTTCTATTTTTAACCGTTCCAGCTCGCAACTAAATAAAAACTCTAACCCTTCTAAATGGCGAAGTGCTTGCTTGTAATTACGCCCTACTACATAAACGCCATGCCCACGAATTAACACTGCATGTTCAATGGGTGAATGTAAGTGGTGATCACTAAGCAGCAAGCTTAAGCGGTCTATGTCTTGGTCGTTTTCAAAAATGGGAATGCTGAGCGTATCTAAATGCGAGGTTACCCCACTGAGTGACTTTTGCATTTCGTAACCGCTTAAATTTAATGCATGGCTTTTAATTACACGCGATAGTACGGTGGCTGCTACTGAGTGAGTATGCAGTACCACGTTTGCGTGCGGAATAAGCTTATACATGCCAAGGTGCAGTTGCGTTTCGGCCGATGGGTTGCCAGCACCTTTAGTGCGATTACCTTGATGATCAAGCTCAATGAATGTGTGTGTACCGAGTTGACCTTTATCAAAGCCGCTAGCGGTAACCACATACCCTGTTGCGGTGCGCGCCGAAAAATTTCCGCCGGTGGCGGGAACCCAGCCTTTTTGACTGATCCATTTTCCGGCTTCAATAAGTTGCGAAATAGCGGTATTGTTGTGCATACATTCCTCACCAATGAGTGTAATACCAATGCGTAATAATACTTAATGCGTTTGAGGCGCTAAACCATACGCGAGCTGCGTTTTTGCTACCTCAAAATAACTCAGTTAATTAAGCAAATTGATATAAAGCTATTTAATTTTAGACGGCTATACTTCTGTTTTAAGCAATGATAGCATCGCTTTAAGCGCAAAACCATCATTAAGGGCCTGTCGTGTTTGAAAGTAAATTACCAAATTTAAGTGTTAGTATATTTAGCCAAATGAGTGGCTTGGCAAGTCAGCATTCGGCAATAAATTTATCGCAGGGTTTTCCTGAGTTTGATGCGCCAGAACTACTGAAAAACCAGCTAAATTTTTATGTTCAGCAAGGGGTTAATCAATACTCGCCATCCAGTGGTGTGCCCCGTTTACAGCAACAAATAGCAAATTTAGTTTCGCGTAAATACGCGGCTAATATTGATGCAGCTGAGCAAGTTACGGTAACGTCGGGCGCCACCGAAGCATTATTTGTGGCTATTCAAACTATAGTACGCCCCGATGATGAAGTCATTGTGTTTGACCCCGCTTATGACTCTTACCAGCCTGCCATTGAGCTTGCTGGCGGTAAAACAGTTCATATTGCATTGCATGCCCCCGATTACGCTATTGATTGGCAAACGGTTCGCAGTGCAGTGAGCAAAAACACGCGCGCTATAATTATTAATACGCCACACAATCCAAGCGGAAAAATACTTAAAAGCCATGATATAAACGCGCTCAAATCGTTAGTAAGCGACCACGATTTATATGTAATAAGTGATGAAGTTTACGAACACATTACCTTTGATGGCGATAAGCACTTAAGCATGCTTTGTGATGAGCAGCTGCGTGAAAAAAGCTTTGTTATATCAAGCTTTGGCAAAACGTTTCACAGTACCGGCTGGAAAATGGGGTACTGTATTGCGCCTGCACCACTTGCTATTGAATTTAGAAAAATACACCAGTATGTTACTTTTTCAAGCTTTACACCTGCACAACACGCATTGGCCGACATGCTTGAACAACAAGGCGAGCATGTCGATGAGCTGAGTAATTTTTATCAGCAAAAGCGCGACTTACTGGCGCAGCACTTAAGTGACAGCCGTTTTAATATTTTACCAAGCCAAGGTACGTACTTTTTATTGCTCGATTACAGTGAGGTGTCTGATCTTAATGATGTGGATTTTTGCCACTGGTTAGTAGAGCAAGCTGGGGTTGCTGCTATTCCTTTAAGTGTGTTTTATAAGCAACCTTCAAATGATAAAGTGATTCGACTGTGTTTTGCTAAAAACGATGAAACCTTAATAGAGGCCGCGCAAATATTATGTCAACTTTAACGCTTACACTCGTTCAAAGTGCGCTGCATTGGCTTGATAAAGACGCCAATTTAGCCATGTTTGATAAAAAATTAGCAGCGATGATCGCTCAACCTGATTTAATTTTACTACCCGAAACCTTCGCCACAGGCTTTGCTATTAATCTTGATTGCGCAGAACCCGAAAATGGCAAAGTGTTGAGCTGGCTAAAAACCCAAGCACATAAACATAAAGCCGTTATTGCAGGTTCGGTTTTGGTTGCTCAAGGCGATAAAAAAGCGAATCGCTTTTATTGGGTGACCCCAAGTGGCGAGGTAAATTATTACGATAAACGTCATTTATTTCGCTTAGGCAGTGAGGGCGATTACGTTGTCGCAGGACAAGCGCGTAAAACGTTTGAAATTAACGGTTTTAAGTTACTGCCGCAAGTATGTTACGACTTGCGCTTTCCGGTTTTTCAGCGCAACAATAATGATTACGATGTAATGATAAACGTTGCAAACTGGCCTGCGGTTCGTCGCCATATTTGGGATACGCTATTAATGGCGCGTGCTATGGAAAACCTATGTTATGTAGTAGCCGTTAACCGTGTTGGCGACGATGGCAATGGTGTTGCGCACAATGGCGGCACGGCCGTGTACGACTTTAAAGGCGATACAATCGCCAAAGCAAAAGACAATATACAAGAGTTGCTTACCGTAACACTTGAAAAAGCACCGCTCGATGATTTTAAAGCTTCGTTTCCTGCTTATTTAGATGCCGACGCGTTTACCTTGGTATAAATCGCTAAGCATTAGCGCCTAGCCAATAAAGTGCTAAAATAGCCGCTGATATGTTTATTGGCGGCTTTATGAATACAACCCTTATTACACCGGTAATTTTAGCGGGCGGCATTGGCACACGGTTATGGCCGCTTTCTCGCCAAGCTATGCCTAAGCAATTTTTACCTCTGCTTGATAACAAACACTCACTATTACAAAGCACGTTAGCGCGTGTGTCGGGCAAGGGGTTTGCAAAGCCAATACTTGTTTGTAACGAACAGCACCGTTTTATTGCTGCTGAGCAAAGTGCACAGGCCCCTCCTCATGCACTTTTGTTAGAGCCCCAGGGTAAAAATACCGCGCCGGCTATTGCGCTGGCAGCACACTACGCTTTACAGCAAGGCATAACTGGGCCAATACTGGTGATGCCTGCCGATCATCATATATCCAACTTTACTGAGCTCACACTTAAACTAAACGATGCAATTGAATTAGCCCAGCAAGGTATGTTGGTCACGTTTTCAATTACACCAACACAGCCCCACACTGGGTTTGGCTACATTAAGCAAGGTAGTAAAATAGCAGGCTCAAATTGCTATAAAGTGGCTGAATTTAAAGAGAAGCCAAGCTTGGCTAACGCTGAGCATTATTTAACTCAAGGCGGTTATAGCTGGAATAGCGGCATGTTTTTATTTACACCACAAGCCTATTTAAATGAGCTAGAACGCTTTGCCCCAAAAATTGCACACAGTGTAAGCGCGGCGGCTAATTTCTCTGACGATTTAGGGTTTACAAGGCCGGTAAGTGAGCCACTTAAAAACTGCCCAAGTGACTCTATCGATTACGCTATTTTAGAGCGCAGTAATAATGTAGCAGTGCTGCCTGTTGCTCTTAATTGGAGTGATGTAGGCAGCTTTAGTGCCTTGGCTAGCCTTATTAAAAAAGATGCACATGGCAATAATGAAAACGACAGCCATACCGCGCAAAATAGTACTAATAATTTTGTTATAAGCGAAAACGATCACAGCGTTGCTACCCTTGGAGTTAGCGACTTAGCTATTATTCATACCCACGATGCCACCCTCGTTGCCAATAAAAACAAGCTCGATGGTCTGCCTTTATTGCTCAAGCAATTAGCGGTTAGCCAAAGCGATAAACTCAATCACCATCAGGTTGTGTATCGGCCATGGGGTAATTACCGCACTTTGGTTGAAGGTGGTGGTTTTAAAGTTAAAAAAATAACCGTTAATAGCGGTGCTAAACTTTCAACGCAGCGCCATCAGCATCGTGCAGAACATTGGGTGGTGGTATCGGGGATTGCCGATGTACGTATTGATAAGCAAGCATTAACACTTAGCCATGACCAATCTTGCTACATTGCAGCAAAACAAATACACAGCTTAGCGAACAATCAAAAAGAGCCGCTAATTGTCATTGAAGTACAAACTGGCGCCGTACTAGATGAAAGTGACATAGAGCGTTTTGATGATAAGTATGGAAGAGAGTAAACAGCTTAATCTGCAATTGAAAAGCCCATTAACTCAACTGCCCGCGCACATACTTTAAGTATTGTTCTAGGCTGCGCTGCCATAGCTCTAACGCCTCATCTAGCAGGTTGTTATGGGGTTTGTTATCAAGCAGGCGGCGCTCTATTTTTTTAAGCTCAATACCGTAACGGTTAAAGCCTAATTGCAGCGCGGTGCTTGCTTGGCGGTGCAATAATTTAATGCACTGCTCTGGTTGCTGGTTAATAAGTTCTTGGCATCGGGTTAGTTTAGTCCGTGCTGAGAGTACAAATTCATTGTAAATCGACGACACTTCATCCTCACTAAATGAGCTAGTTAGCGTTTCTGCTGCGGTTTCGTCGTATAAGGTGTCTACTAGCTCTACAGCTATATTTGCAGTTTGATTGGATTGTGAATCACTCAGTGCTTGGCGAAGCTTTTGCTGCTTAATTGGTTTGCCTACTATGTCTTTTATTCCCAGAGCTAAGTATTCTTTTACCTCGTCAGGGCTTAAGCTTGCTGTAAAAGCCAGTACGGGCGTGCGCTGGTTTTTATGCTCCAAACGCTGCAGTCGTTTTAATACTTCTTGGCCGGTAAAGTCTGGCAGGTTCATATCCAGTAAAATAACGTCAAAGTGATGCGTTTGCAGCAGTTCAATAGCACTTTTTCCATCTTTGGCGAGCTTTATTTTATGCTCATCTTCGGCCATAAATTCAATGGCAATTTTTTGATTTAAATCTAAATCTTCTACTAGCAGTACTTCAAGGCCGGTTAAGTAGTCTTTGTTTTGATGTCGCTGCTCTACCAAACTAAGCTCCCCTAGCGTAAAGGTGGTAGTAAAGCTAAATACGCTACCAGTGCCTAGTTGACTGGTTATTTCTAAGCGGCTGCCTAGCTTTTCTAGTAAGCGGCTGGTGATGGCAAGCCCAAGGCCGGTGCCGCCTTTTTCTTTGCCGGCGCTACTTTGTACGTAGGGTTCGGTTAAGTAGGCTATTTCGTCTTTTTCGATACCAGGGCCTGAGTCTTTAACGCTAATTTTTATGGTGTGCTCAAGTTGCCTGTCGCTTATTAAATCAACCTGAATTTTTACTATACCGTGGTCGGTAAACTTAATGGCGTTACCAACAAGGTTAATAATAATTTGCCTTAATTTTTGCTGATCGCAGTAGTAACAGGCTTGTTCAGGGATATTACATACCAGTTCAAACTTAAGCTGCTTTTGCTCCGCTAATGGGCTGAGTAATAAACATAAATTGTTTAACCAGGTTTTAAATTCAATGTCTTCTTCGTAAAGTGCTTCATCACTTTGATCTAGGCTTGCGTAGTCAAGCACTTTATCAACCAGTAAATTTAATGACTCGGCTGAATTAATGATGGCCTCACAATAGGCTTTATTGCGGGTGTCGGTGCTTTGGTTCATAACCAATTGGGCGCTGCCTAATATGCCATTAAGGGGGGTGCGAATTTCATGGCTAATCGTTGATAAAAACAGGCCTCTAATCTCTAGATCTTTTTGGGCTTTGTCGGCCAGCTTGTTAAGGTTTTTTTCTCTGCGTTCATTACACAAAAGCGCCATACCGGCGGCATAAAACATAGGTGCAATAACGCCATTTAAAAACAGTAAGCTGCTAAACCATGGGCTTTGCAATAGCAGGGGTTGTTCAATATTAACCATAAATAGTGAGCGGCTAATAAAGCTCAGGCCAACTAAAGTTAATATTAAAATGTAAACAATGGTGCCATTTGGGTAGGTTTTTCGGGCATATTTAATAAATAAAAACAGCAAAAAAGTGGCTTCTGCAATGTGCTGTACATCCGAGACGTAAATACGCTCGCGTAAAGAAGGGTCAATAAAAGAATAATACCCCAACATTACGGCGCTAAACGCGGTAAAGGAGCACAGTAGCTTAAAGCCAATACCCCTATAATCTAAAAATTGGCATATAGCCAAGCTGTGCACAATTGATGCGCCAAACATCATACTGCTGGCAATACTAATCACAATAAGGTTGTGCGTTTTGCCAATAAGCGTAAAGCCAATTACTGCGCCTAGTAATAAAACCGGGTAAAAAATATAAAGCAGAGTACCTGGGGTACTTTTGTTGGTACGCCATGTTAAAAAGTTAAGAAGGGTCATTACAATAATAACGGCAATGCTGGCAAAAAAGAGGGTAAATGAGTCGAGCATAGAGGTTCCAGCAATGGGTACTTTAAATAGAGTAATAAAAAGCGATTAATTTAACAAGCATGCAGCATAAACAAAAACAGGCACCATAAGTGCCTGTTTTTAAATTACGAAATTGATTAACGAATTTCGTCTGGAATGTTTTGTTGAGCCCAAGATAGTAGCTCAATACGGTTACGACATTTAGTTTTTCTAAATGCGCTGTATAAATGTGTTTTAACTGTGTGCGGGCTGATGCTTAAATCTTCAGCAATTTCTTTGTTTTTAGAACCCTTACTCATTAACGAGATTATTGCTTTTTCTCGTTTAGTGAGTTTAATTGGCTCTATATCGCCTTCGGTCAGCTTGTGTAGTGCGTCTTTATTAAACTGCAGCATGCGGTTTAATGCATTACACATAATGTCACGTCTGTACCAAAGCTGATCTTCTAAAAGTAAGCGAATACCTTTCATTAATACATCAGCGTTATCTGTCGTATAAAACACGCCACGAATACCGCTCAACAGCGCGCGGTTAGCGAGCTCTGGGTTTTCGTCTAGGTTAAATAATACGATATCGCACTTGGTGCGCAGGTTAACTAGCTGTTCTTTTAGTTTACCCCATGCATCGTTACTTGATGTTTCAATGAACAGTAATCGAGTCCCTTCTGGTACATCTAAAATATTTGTACCCGTGGTTACGTCAAGGCCTTGCGTTTTTAACAAAGGTTCTAAAACGTTAATGCCAATGGTGTTAATTGGCTCTTGATCTAATAACAAAAAGGCTGAACTGCTCATGTTTTTATACTCTTTTTATAAAGCTGACTAGTTAAGTTTATCACGACTTCCACACCTTTTGTATTAGAAAGTCGGGTTTCGCCTTGTGAACAAGTACGATTTTACGATTATTTAAACATAAAATGTTGCAAATAAGTAATTGTTTTTCACTTTATATACATGATAAACCATAACATTTGTAACTAGCTAAATACTAATAATTCCATTGAATTTTTATTATTAAATTTTTAATTTTTTAGCTTCTTGATACGGAGGCCAGCCCATTTCTTTGCCTGCAAGTATATGTAAATGTATGTGATACACGGTTTGCCCGCCGTGTTTATTGCAGTTCATTACTACTCTGTAGCCATCGTCACTAAAGTTAAATTGCTTGGCTAATTTAGCAGCAACCTCGTATAAATTTCCAACTAAATGTGAGTTTTCGCTGTTAATATCATTGATAGTGGCAATTGCTTTTTTTGGAATAATTAATACATGAAAAGGGGCTTGCGGGTTTATATCTTTAAATGCAAGGGTGGTGTCGTCTTCGTAAATAATGTCGGCAGGAATTTCGCGGTTAATAATTTTTGTAAATATTGTTTCTGTGCTCATAATCGTTTCAGTGTAAGGGTTGAATTTAAAGTCACTAATGACAAATTTTGTTTGCAGTGTCAAACTCAAAACAAATAAAGGAGTTTTTATGCGTAAACCAATGTTAATAACTGCAGCTGCGGGACTATTGATAAGTATGTCAGTAAGTGCCGGAAATATTCACTTTCCTGAAGAGTTAGTGCCTTTACAAGTCGGCGAAAGAGTCATTGAAAGCTCTTTATTTAGCCGCGTTGACGACATTGAACTTGCCCCAGGGTCTTATCGATTAAAATTAAAATACACCGATTTATACGAGCTAGGCTTTGACGACCATGAGGTAATAGAGTCTGAACCGTTTTGGGTCGATATTACTATTGACGATAACAAAGACTACGACATGGTGTTTAATCGTGCCGATAACGCGGTATCAGCGAAAATATTTGCTGAGGCACCACAGGTAAGTTTAAAAGCAAAGGGCGCGTCTGTGGCACAGCCGCTTAGTGTTATTTCAAATACACAGCTTGCAAGTCAAAAGCCTGCTTTACAAAATACGGTGCCAGCGGGTCCAACGCGTCCAAGCCAACCTATAAAGCCTATTGCGCCTATTAATGGCAAAGGCATGCCAAGTGCACCGCAAATGCTAGAATTTTGGTGGCAGCAAGCCACGATTGCTGAGCGAAAGGCCTTTTTAGAAAAGGTAACGAACCAAGGCGCTGAATAATAAACTTATCTCAAGCTACTGATTTTAAGTGCTAACTGCGCTGAACTTAGTTATAGTTTTTAGCTTGAGAAAATTACAGTATTAAAAAAGGCCGATAAATCGGCCTTTTTTAATGGTTTTGTTGTTTTACCCTAAAGGTGTGAACACCTTTAGGGGTAGCACAGGTTGCTTATTTATCAAATAAAGCGTCAATGGTGCCTTGTGCGAGCGGGTGGTAGCCTGGGCGTGCTTTGATGTATACATCATGTGCCCACTCACGCTTATCATTTTTAATAAGTGCTTTGTATAACGGCACAATTAATTTACGGCGGCCTATACCTGATAAGTGCTTATCAAGCGCTGGGTAAATAGGTTGGTAACCATTACCTACGGCTAACATAAACCATGCAAACGCGCGCTCTGCATTGGTTGATTGCGTTAAGTTAAATTGCTTATCAAGCTCGCTCATCTTATCTAAGCTTAAATCACGTGGTAGGTTATTTAAAAAGTGTAACCACTCGTGCACTGTCCATTGAGCCGTAGGTAATTGTGCTGCGCTTGTTTCACCTTTTAACCATGCTGCGCTTGCTGTATCTACTTTATCAAACGCATCCGATGTTGGGTTAGGTGCATCGCTTGGTAAACCTGGCTCAAAAATCCACTCATTCACTTTATCCATGCTTACAACGCCTGGATATTTTTCAATTAAGTTAGCTTTTAAATAAGTAACAAATTGCGCAGTAGTCAGCGATTTAAATGCAAACTCATTAAAGTAGGTCTTAACAAAGTCATCAAACTTATCACGGCCGTATTTTTCTTCTAGGTAGATTAAAAATAGCTGACCTTTAGTGTATGGCACTGAGCTAAATGCATCATCTGGATCGCGGCCATTAAGTTTTAAATTAAGGCGCGTATCGGGTGCATCAATGGTTTTAAGTTGCGCGCGTAAGCCTGCTGCATCTAAAGCTTGCTCCATTACGGCGCGGTCGCGGCCAAACACTTCTTCCATAATGCGGTTTTCAACGTAAGAGGTAAAACCTTCGTTTAACCATAAATCTTCCCACGTAGCGTTGGTAACTAAGTTACCAGACCAAGAGTGTGCAAGCTCATGGGCAATAAGGTTTACTAAGCTTTTATCGCCAGCAACTACGGTAGGGGTAATAAACGAAAGACGCGGGTTTTCCATGCCACCAAACGGAAAGCTAGGCGGTAACATTAATAAATCGTAACGGCCCCATGCATACTCACCATACATTTCGTTGGTTTTGTCGATCATGGCTTGGGTGTCGTTAAACTCGGCAACCGAAGCGTCTAAAATTTCAGGCTCGGCAAATATACCAGTTTGTTTTGACATGGCTTTAAATTCTAAATTACCTGCACCAATCGCAATTAAGTACGGCGAAATAGCTTGTGGCATCTCAAAGTGGTAGTCGCCATCTTTGTATAGTGCGTCTTTGTTATCAGCGCTCATTACGGCACGTATATCTTTTGGTGTATGAATACGGGCAGAGTAAGTAACGCGCATGGCAGGGGTATCTTGTACTGGCAACCAGCTACGAGCGTGAATAGCCTGCGATTGGCTGTACATAAACGGGTGCGTTTTGCTGGCTGTTTGCTCTGGTGTTAACCATTGCAGGCCAGATGCTTCTGGGCGACTGTTGTAGTAAATACGTACTTTTGGCGCTTGGCTTTTTAAAGTAATTGTTAGTTTTGAGCCTTTAACATCATCGCGATCTGCAAGTGTAAATTTAGCTTTGTGCCAATCGCCCGAGGTATCTTGGTACATTACTTTATCAATGTCTAAGTCGCGGGTATCAAGTACCAGCTTTTTGCTTGTGTCATTGTTCCACTTTAGCGTGTGCTCAACAAAACCTTCTAATTGCTTGTCGGCAAAATCGACATCTAAATCAAGGTTTAAGTGTGTTGTTACCACATCATCTAGGTTGGCGTATGAGTTTTGATCAATCGCGTTTGCCATTGCTTGCGAGCACATACCGGCCATAGCGAGGCTTAAAAAAAGAGGTTTAATTTTCATAAAATACCCTGAACACTAATAATAAGTGCAGGTTTTATATCATGATTGATACAGCGGGTTGAGTGATTTTTACATTCTTTGCGACAATAAGGTAAACTACTGCGATTAGTTACCAGTACACTCAGAGACCTTTGTGGCGCACTCATTAAAACCTTTACATACCTTTGCACTAAACAATCAATGCCAGCATTTTGTTGAAATAACCTCGGTTGAGCAACTTAAAGCACACCGTTTTAGTGCTCCGTTTTGTTTATTAGGGGAAGGTAGCAACACAATATTTTTAGAAAACTACGCAGGCACCGTAATTAAAATGGCCACTAAGGGCATTACTATTACCGAGCGTGAAAATGACGTATTAGTGAGTGCAGCTGCGGGTGAGAACTGGCATAACCTAGTAAGCTATTTACTTGATAAAAATATTGCAGGGCTTGAAAACCTAGCCCTTATTCCGGGCACCGTTGGGGCGTCGCCGGTACAAAACATTGGTGCTTATGGTGTTGAGCTCGCTCAATTTGTAGAGTCGGTTGAATACATTGATATAGCCACAAAAACCAAAGTGACTTTAACTAACGCACAGTGTGAGTTTGCTTATCGTGACTCTATTTTTAAACATGCTTTGAAAAACAAAGCGGTGATCACACAAGTTAATTTAGCGCTCCCTAAAAAGTGGCAGCCAGTTTTAAGTTATGGCCCACTCAAAGTATTGCAAAATCCCACCCCTAAAATGGTATTTGAGCAGGTTATTGAAATTCGTAACGCTAAGCTGCCAAACCCATACACTTTAGCCAATGCGGGTAGTTTTTTTAAAAATCCGATTATTAGCAATGCGCGTGTAGAAGCGCTGCTCGTGCGGTTTGGTGATTTACCGCATTACCCCTATGGGGAAAGCCATCACAAAGTGGCGGCAGGTTGGCTAATTGACCAAGCGGGCTTGAAGGGCTTTACAGTAGCAGGGATTGAGGTGCATCAGCAGCAGGCGCTGGTATTAGTTAATCATGGTGATAGTAAAGGAAGCGATTTAATCACTATGATCACGCATATACAAAATACGGTGTTTGCACGTTACGACATAATGCTAGAGCACGAAGTAAGGCTTATAAACACAAATAGTGAATGCCATATTACTACGGAGCACGCGTAATGAAAGCACCAGATGGAAATAAACTAGCTATATTAAATGCACTTAACCAAGGTGGCTTTGTATCGGGCCAAGCCCTTGGCGAGCAACTAGGTATAAGCCGCGCTGCAGTGAGTAAGCATATTCAAACACTGCAAGACATGGGGCTCGATATATTTAAAGTGACGGGTAAAGGTTACAGTTTAAACAATGCGGTGGGTTTGCTAAACCAAGCCGATATAACCAAACATTACCATGCATTAGGTGCTAATACAGCCCAAGTAGAAGTACACCCTATTATAGATTCAACCAACAGCGAGCTAATGCGCCGTATTCAAAATAAAGTCGCGCTTGAGTCTGGCACTGTTGTGGTTGCCGAAATGCAGCAAGCCGGGCGCGGAAGGCGAGGGCGGGTATGGCAATCTCCATTTGGCGCCAATTTATATTACAGTTATTTTTGGCGCTTAGATGATGGCCTGCAAGCTGCTATGGGCGTATCAATTGCAGTAGGGCTTGCGGTATACGATGCTATAAAAGCACTTTACGATATAGACATTGAACTTAAATGGCCAAACGACATATACATAAATAAGCAAAAACTTGCCGGAGTATTAGTTGAGCTAGATGGGCAACCGCAAGGCCCTTGTCAGCTAGTCATTGGTATTGGCATAAATCTACACATGCCGCAAAACACCAGCGAACACATTGACCAAGCATGGACTGATTTAAGCCAACACACCACCGCGCTTGATAAAAACCAGTTAGTTGCTTCGCTTACCTTTTATTTAGAGCTGCGTTTGGCAGATTACCAGCAAGACGGGCTAAACAGTATGTACGCACAGTGGAACGCCCTAAACGCCTTTGCAGGAGAATGCGTAGAGCTAAATACGGGGCACAGAAGCTGGCGGGGTATTTGTGAAGGTATTGATCAGCACGGTGGAATACGTATTCGCCAAGACGGCGAAGTTAAAAGTTACTATGGCGGCGAAATCTCGTTAAGAAAGGCCGAATTATGAAACTGCTAATAGATGTAGGTAATACGTCATTAAAAGCGGCCTTATGGCGCGAGCAACAAGCAACGCCCGTTTCTATGAGCGACGTGCCGTGGCAAGCAATAACTGAGGTTGTGTATGCTTGTGTAGGTAACAGTGAATTATTAAATGGCGCGCTCACATTAGCCGCCAAAAAAAGCATTCCGTGTTTTGAGGCGCATGTTAGTAAAAATCTCAGTGGCTTAAGCTGCGCATATGAACAGGTTAGCAATTTAGGTATTGATCGCTGGCTTGCGCTGGTGGCAGGTTTTACACTTTACCCAAATAGAGCGAGTATTATTGTTGATGCTGGCACTGCAACCACTATTGATGTACTGAGCGGCGAAGGCGAGCACTTAGGGGGCTGGATATTACCCGGCCTTGATTTAATGACTCGCTCATTAACACAAAATACTCAGCGCGTGTTTGATGATGCCAATACCCCCTTTTTAAACGAGCTAGGTAAAAACACACCCAACGGATTAAAAAATGGCGCGCTGGTGGCAACATTAGGCGCTATTGAACAGGCCAAATACCAACTTAAACACGTAACAGGCGAACAAAAACCACAAATTTTGTGCGCCGGTGGTTACGGTTTGCTGTTACAGCAACAAATAAGTGGCAGTATTTTTGATTCTTTATTGGTTATGAAAGGATTAAATTATTGGCATGAGCTAAGTAAAAACGACGAAAAACAGCAAAATTAAGCACTTTTGCATGAATTGTGAGCATTTAAGCTAAAAAATTACATTTTTTTTAATTTTATAGTTGCATCATAATAAACCTTACTCTAATATCTCGCCCCGTACTAAAGCAGTGCCGACTTAGCTCAGCTGGTAGAGCAACTGACTTGTAATCAGTAGGTCAACCGTTCGACTCGGTTAGTCGGCACC